>NZ_POHV01000019.1:0-125202 GCF_002884345.1 Pseudomonas sp. GW456-12-10-14-LB2 | reverse complement strand
GGTGAGGGGGTAGGGGCTGACTGACGAAACATGGTTTCAGCCAGACACCAGACACAAAAAAGCCGCACAACCCAAAAGTCATGCGGCTTTGTTTTATCAACCAATCAAGTGTCTTGCTTGTCGCTCAGCACCTTGCCAGTCGTTGCATCGAAGTCCACATCAAACTCCTTGCCATCAGCAGTACGCAACTCAACTTCATACTCATAACCATTGAAGTGGTTATCCAGGTCAGTGTCAGTAATGGTCGCACCCGGATGCAGTTTCAGCGCTTCTGCGTTCATCGATTCCAGCGACTTGATCTTGCCGGACTTGACCAGTTCAGGGATCTGGTCAACGCGAACGTCAGCCTGGGCCAGGCCAGCGGTGAGGGTCAGGGCGGCAGCGGTAAACAGGGCAGTCAAAGTTTTCATCGGTTATTCCTTTGGGTGATTCGTTTAAGTGAGTTCAGGTTAATCGCCGCAACTTAACTCACCCTTAAAACGCAGCGAGCAGGCCGGACTCCCCGAGGGAGCGAGCCTGCTCGCGATACTGACGCCCTGATTTACAAATCAGAAACCGTTGTTCTTCAACACCTGATCCACACTGGCGGCCGGGCGTTTGTAGAACTTCAGCAGTTCGCTGGCGCGGTTGGTGAAGATGCCGTCGACACCAGAAGTCATGACTTTCTCGAAGTCCACCGGCTCATCCACGGTGTAGACGTGCACCAGCAGGCCCTTGTCGTGTGTGTACTTGTTCATCCATGGCTGCACCAGATCCGAATAGCTCTGATCGCCGCCGTGAGTCAGCTTCGCCGAAGGGCCGGTGCCGATGGCGCCCTGTGCCTTGGCGTAGTCGATCCATTGCTTGAATTCGGCTTCGGATTTCGGCTCCTGCTTGCCGTAGAACGCGTTCTTGTCCTTCTCGCCGGATTCGGCAAAGGTCACTTTGGATTTCGGCTCGATGCTGCCTTCACCCACCCACAGCAACAGGATCTTCGGCACCTGCGGCATTTCCTTTTGCAGCATTTCCAGGCTGCTCTTCTCGAAGGTTTGCAGGATCACCTTGCCGTTGCTTTCGCCGACGCTGGCGGCGTTTTTAGCCGGTTTGGCGCCGGCCGGAACCAGCCAGCCGCGGGCCTGGAGTTTTTCCTTCAGGTCATGCTCGATCCCCGGGAACAGCTTCGGCTCCTTGGTTTCGATGTACAGGCCGGGTTTGTGCTTTGGGTTGGCCTGGGCGATGTCGATGATTTCGTCGAGGGTCAGAATCTTCAGGCCGACGTAGGACGGGCGCGCGCGATCCGGGTACTTGGCGTTGTACCAACTGCCGGCGTCGAGGGTTTTCAGTTCGGCCATGGTGAAGGCATTGGCCGGGCTGTCCTTGCGTTCCGGGAACTTGGTGGCGACGTCGGTGGTGCGCTGCAGATTGTCGTCGTGCAGGGCGAACAGCACGCCGTCCTTGCTGCGCTGCAGGTCCATTTCCAGGTAATCGGCCCCCAGGTCGCGCGCCAGTTTGTAGGAGGCGGCGGTGGATTCCGGGGCATCGAAGGACGCGCCACGGTGGGCGATCACTGCCGGGTGCGGAATGCCCTCGGAGGCAGCGAGCGCAACCGGGTTTGGCTGGCTGGCGGCGTGAGCCTGACCGAGGCCGAGCATCAGGCTCAGCAGCAGTGCGCTTTTGGTAAACGTGGCGGGCATGTCGAGGTCCTTTCGCAGGTATTTTCGAAGATGTCCCTTTTAGCAACTCAAACGAAAACGTGCTATCGCAAGACCGACATAAACGTACTGAAAGCGAAAATTTGCGCACTTTTGTGCGTTCGTTTGCAGTACGCTTGGCCACGGCAACCGCCCCGGCAGAGGGCGCGCCACCCATTGCCCTGCGTGTAGACCATCGATACTTTTCGTGAGGTTTACCATGCGCATCACATCGCAACTCATCTGCCAGGCCGCCGACGACCTCAAAGGCTTCGTCGGCCTCAACCGCAAGACCGGCCAGTACATCGTGCGCTTCAGTGAGGATTCGTTCGGCATGGACGTGGCCGATGACGGCATCATTCCGTGCAGCGAATTCGTCTGGGCACCGACCACCGAACAGACCATGACCCTCAAGCGCGAACTGATCCAGTTGCTGCTGGATCAGAACATCGATGACCGGATCAACATCACCGAGCCGTTGCGGGTTTACATGAGTAAACGCGAAGTGCCGGAGATTGAGGCGGTGCGTTGTCTGGTGAAGGGCTGAGGTTCTGCAGCGACTGTTCCGGCCTCTTCGTCGGAACGCCGCCCGGGGCAAGCCCGCTCCCACAGGTACAGTGTGATCTTGAGAGCAGCGCACTACCTGTGGGAGCGGGCTTGCCCGCGAAAGAGCCAGTGAGTACACCTCAATACTCACTGGCCGAACCGATACTCCCGCTCCACCCGACACACCCGCGTATGAAACGCCGAATACCACTCAGCCCGCCCGCGCGCCTGAATCACCCGGTGCTCCGGATGCTCGCGCCAGGCCAGAATCGCCGCCTCACTCTCCCAGTACGAAACCGTAATTCCCACCCCGTCTGCCCCCCGGATCGAATCGATGCCGAGAAACCCCGGTTGCTCGGCGACCAACTGCATCATGCGCTCGGACGCTTCGGTGTAGCCGTTGTCACCCTCGGTACGGGTCGAAGTGAAGATCACGGCGAAACACTCAGTGTTCGGTTTCATCGACATTGCTCCGAGCAGGCTTCAACAAATGCCCGCACCAGCGGCGGCAATTGCCCCTTGAGCGCTGCGCGTTCCGGTTGGAACAGTGTGGCGACGAAGAACACATGGTTTTTCAGTTCAATGGCGCGCAAGTCGCCTGACGAATCGTGACCTACGGCGTGTAGTTCATGGGTCAGCAACTCCCGTTCGAATTGCGGATTCACACCGTAGCGGCAGCGATAGCCTTCACGAATTTCCGACATTTCGTACGCACTGGCGATCAACGAACCGGGCACCAGATGAATGCTGTCCACCGCTTCCACTAGAGAGCAGGTCAGCGGTGTGAGCACTGCGCGGCTCGAGTCAGGCGAGGTTTCGCCATGTTCGGCGTCGGCCCAGCCCAGCACGTGGCGGGAAAACTCCAGCACCGCATGCTGAAAACCGCCGCAGGTGCCGAGGAAAGGGCGCTGCTGCTCGCGGGCAAAACGGATGGCTCGCAGGGCACCGTCTTCGCTTTTGTAGGGGCTGGCCGGGACACACCAGAAGCCGTCGAAATGTTCCAGCGGCGTCTCGGGCAGGATTCGGTCGGTGGCCAACCATTCGAATTCGACCGGACGGCGAAGGTGTTCCGCCGCCAGTCCTAGGGCAATCGGGATGGCCTGGTGGGCGGTGACTTGCGGATCGAAATCACCGATCAGGGCGATGCGCAGGGCTCTGGATTCCATGAGTACTCGCTGTGCTTGTTGAGGGATGACGCTCACTATAGATTGGCGTTCACGCACTCTAAATTGGCGTTTGCCCAAGTGATCAATGCAGCCACGCAATATCAACTCGACTTCCCGGATCTGGCCCTGATCCTCGCTTTAGTGCGCGGCGGCTCTCTGGCCCGGGCAGCGCAACTATTGAAGGTCGATGTTTCGACGGTGTTTCGCGCCGTGCGTCGACTGGAAGCTGCACTCGGCCAGCAACTGTTCGAAAAAAGCCGCGCCGGTTATTTGCCCACCAGCCTTGCGCAGACCCTGGCCGAGCAGGCCGAACGTGCCGAGCAGGCACTCGAAGCTGCGCGTATTGGTGTGGAGCAGGGCGGCGAAGTAGTCAGCGGCACGGTGCGCCTGACCTGTACCGATTCGGTGTTGCAAGGTCTGCTGCTGCCGGCGCTGGCGCAGTTCATGCCGAACTACCCGGCGCTGACCATCGAGCTGAGCACTTCCAACGATTTCGCCAACCTCAGCCGCCGCGATGCCGACATCGCCCTGCGCCTGACACGTACACCGCCGGAGCATCTGGTCGGACGGGAGCTGGCGAAGATTTCCTACCGGGTCTGCGCCAGTCAGCGTTATCTACAAAATGTCGAAGCGGCCGATCTGGCGGCGTTGACCTGGATCGCCCCGGACGACTTTCTGCCCGATCACCCGACCGTCGCCTGGCGCCGTCAGCAGTTGCCCGGTGTGACGCCGAGCTATCGCTGCAACAGCATGCTGTCCGTGACCGAACTGGTCCGCGCCGGACTGGGCGTGGCGGCGTTGCCGGACTTTCTCATCAATGAAGGGCTGCAGGCCTTGAGCGAACCCTTGCACGGTTACGACACCGCGCTGTGGCTGCTGACCCGCCCGGACTGCCGCGCGTTGCGCTCGGTGGTCACGCTGTTCGATGAACTGGGGCGGGCGTTGCGATTGCCGTGATCGTGTTTAACCCGGCGCGCGGTCATTGGCGAACATGCTCACGGCTTCCACCGCTTCGCTGGCGCCGTCACGGATCTGCAAAATCACCGTGCCGGCCTGATCCGCCAACTCAACACCTTGCGCTGCTCGCCCGCGGGTGCCGTCCATGCTCTTGATCGCCTGACGGGTTTCGGTCTGGATCAGGCTGATCATGTTGGAAATTTCCGCAGTGGAGCCGCTGGTGCGCGCTGCCAGCTGCCGCACTTCATCGGCCACCACGGCAAAACCGCGACCCTGCTCGCCGGCTCGGGCGGCTTCGATTGCAGCGTTCAGGGCCAAAAGATTGGTCTGATCGGCAATCGCGCGGATGGTGTTGACGATGGCGGTGATTTGCTCGGAGCGTTCGCCGAGCTGCGCGATCAAGGTTGAAGACTCGGCGATGTCGTCGGCAATTTCGCGCATTTCACTGGCCGCTTGCTGAATCACTTGCGTACCTTGCTCGGCGACTTTTCGGGTGGCCACCGAGATGTGATAGGCGGCGCTGGCACTGCGCGCATCCTGCTCGTGCTGCTCGACCCGAGCGGTCACGTCCGACGCGAACTTCACCACTTTGCACAAGCGGCCGGCAGCGTCATAGACCGGGTTGTAGTTGGCTTCAAGCCACACGGTCTGCCCGCGTTTGTCGACGCGCTCGAATTGGCCCTGAAACAGTTCGCCCTGATTCAACCGGCGCCAGAAATCCTGGTAGGCGCTGCTGTTGACCAGTTGTGCGGGGCAGAACAAACGGTGATGTTTGCCTTTGAGTTCGGCGAGGGTGTAACCCATGCGCGTCAGAAAATTCTGATTGGCGGTGAGGATATTGCCGTCGAGATCGAATTCGATCACCGCCATGGCGCGGTCGATCGCCTGCAATTTCGCATTGGCTTCGCTTTCCTGCTGCACTTTGGCAGTGACATCCATGGCGTACTTGACCACTTTCACCACGCGGCCCGAGTCATCCTTGATCGGGTTATAGCTGGCCTCGAGCCAGATCGGACGGCCCTGGCTGTCGATGCGTTCAAAGGTGCCGGACTGGAACTCGCCGCTTTTCAAGCGCGACCACAACTCGGTGTACTGATTGCCACGGGCAAACTCTGGCGAGCAGAAGTGGCGATGGGCCTGGCCGATCACCTGTTCGCGGGTGTAACCCATGGTTTTCAGGAAGTTGTCGTTGGCGCGCAGAACCACACCGTCGACGTCGAATTCGATCACTGCCATGGAGCGGTTGATCGCCTCCAGCAGGCCGGCTTGTTGGTTGATGGTGTTTTGGAGATCGACGAGGGCAGTCTTGTGGCGGTTGAAAATCATGTTCATGGCACTCTGGAAATAGGACTGAAGGTGGGGTCCCTGTTTCCGCGTCAGCCAGCCAGATATATCAATGGCTGGAAGCAGTGTGCCAGCATCCCGGCTGGCGGATTAACTTATACAAAACTTTATAAACTTGTACAAGAAATCGATTTTTCTCAATTTTGTACAAGTTTTTCAGGCGGGTGTTCGGCTCAACGCTACGCTGATTGTGTTACGTCCCATGTGCTTGGCCGTGTACAACGCCTTGTCGGACTCTTCGAACCACTCAAGGGCATCGGCGTAAGAGGTTTGATAGCGAGCAAGCCCGATACTCAGGCTGACCCGCAGCTCGGAAACGTCGGGATGGCGGTATCGATCCAGTGCCTGACGCAGTTGCTCCATCAGCGCTTCAGCCTTGCTCAGGGGCAGGTTGGGCAGGATCACGCAGAATTCATCGCCACCGTAACGCCCGGCCAGCTTGCTTTCGTCGAGTACGAATTTCAGCTCTTGGCTTAACTGCCGCAGCACCGCATCGCCGACGATGTGTCCGTAACTGTCGTTGATCGACTTGAAATGATCGATGTCGATCAGCGCCAGAATGGCTTGTGAGTTGTGTTGCCGGCACTGCTGGAACTTGAGGTGTAGCAGGTCTTTCCAGGCGCCGTGGTTGAGCAGGCCGGTCAGGCTGTCGGTGCGGCTCAGGGCGCTCAAGCTGCGTTTGTGCTCGGCGAGTTTGATCGCCAACCGGTAACAGACCATGCCCAGCGCCAGCGGATAAAGGGTCAGCATCGGCAGGCAGGCCCAGACCTGAGTCTGTGTGGCTATCAAGGTGAAATGGACGCCGAACAATGACCAGCCCAGCAGCACGCCGATCACCTGGGCGAGGGCGCCGAGCCAGAACAGGCGCACGCCACCGGCGGCCACGTTGTTCATGGTCATCATCGACAGGATGGTGACGGTAGTCAGCGGATTGAAATGAAAACACGCGGTCCAGAAACCGCCGCACACCGAGTCATAGAGCAGGTTGCGGCGTTCGGCGCGATAGGGGAAAGCCGAGCGGGTCGAACATTGATAGGCCACGTGCGGCCAGAGAAAACCATTGAACAGCAACAGCGCCCAGAGCCAGCCCGGCATGTTCAACGGATACAGCGCGGCGCCGACACTGAAGAAACCGATGCCCAGTCCGATGGCCCTTGGCAAGTAAATGCGCCTGGCGAATGACAAGCCTTTGCCGCGTTGGTTTTCCATGGTGTTCTGCGCCAGATTCATTCTGAAACACTTTGCAGTGTAATTCTTCAGACTGACCGTTCATCGGCCAATGACAGACATTGTCATTTATTCCAGCGGGAAAATTCAGTGTCCTTGTGAGCCATTTACCGTGGCGCAGGCCCAATCTAGAGCTGATAGCAAGCCAGGAACATGTCCAGTGCAGAGTCGACCACGACATTTTGCGCTGTGCTGTCGAGGGAGGGCTGGCCCATGGAGATCTGCGGCCAGAAGGCAAAGGTCTTCAGCAATCCCTGCACCTGATGCGCGGCGAACTCCGGATCGACCGGTTTCAGCCGACCGTCCGCCTGGGCGGCGCGAATCCACACCGTCACGCTTTCCTCACGTTCGCCCATACGCGCCACCATGTTCTGCGCGCGCTCCGGCGAATGGATCGCGGCCGCGATGGCGACACGGGCCAGATTCATGAAATTGTCGTCCGCCATCATTTGCAGTTTGGCCAACAGCATTTGGCGCAACTGCTCACGCAAAGGCAGATCGGGCTGATATGACACGGCTTGCTCGGTGCTGATCCGTGCCCACAACTGGTTGAGAATTTCGGCGAACAGCTCTTCCTTGCTCGGAAAATGGTTATACACCGTGCGCTTCGACACCCCGGCAGTGGCCGCAATCTTGTCCATGCTGGTGACTTCGAAACCGTTGGCCCGGAACTCGGAAATGGCCGCGAGGATAATGGCTTCGCGTTTGCGGTCGGTGAGGCGCGTTGGAGCTGTCATAAATTCGATTCGGCAGAAAAAGGGTGAAATTACACTCGGCAGTTTACTTGTCATCCGGTTTGTTGCAACCTAGAAACTACACCGCTCAGTGTAATGCTGGGTTAATCGGTGCAACCTAAAAACAGATGTCCGGCTGATGCGTGCGTGCTTTGGCCATTATCGTCCCACCGTGGAAAGCCGTGAATTGCGCGGTGTTTCCGGAGTCATTCAGTCATGGCCAAATCCATTGCTTCTGCGGGCAGTCAATCACCTGAACCTTCGCGTCAGGCCGAAGGCGTATTCCGAAACCACGCGCCGGTGCAGCGCGAAGGCCTGCGCAAAATGCTGCGGATCATGTGGAACATGATCTTCCACAAACCGCGCAACACCCGGCCGGCGGCCGCCATTCCGGTACAGCCCCTGAGCCGCGCCGACCTGATCGCGGCGCCGAACCACAGCGTTTATCGCCTCGGTCACTCGACCTTGTTGCTCAAACTGCAGGACAAGTTCTGGATCACCGACCCGGTGTTCGCCGAGCGTGCGTCGCCGGTGCAATGGGCCGGTCCGAAACGCTTTCACCAGCCACCGATCAGCATCGATGAATTGCCGCCGATCGAAGCGGTGATCCTGTCGCACAACCACTACGACCACCTCGACTATGAAGCGGTGCTGAAACTGGCAGACAAGGTCAACGTGTTCCTGACCCCGCTGGGCGTCGGCGACACCCTTATCAAGTGGGGCATCGATGCCAGCAAGATCCGCCAGTTCGACTGGTGGCAGGGCACAGAAGTCGCCGGCATCCGCTTCATCGCCACACCGTCGCAGCACTTTTCCGGGCGCGGCCTGTTCGATGGCAACCAGACCCTGTGGGCTTCGTGGGTCATCATCGACGGCGACAAACGCATCTTCTTCAGCGGCGACAGCGGCTACTTCGATGGCTTCAAACGCATCGGCGAACAGTACGGCCCGTTCGACGTGACCCTGATGGAGACTGGCGCCTATAACGTCGAATGGCCCCACGTGCACATGCAACCTGAGGAAACCCTGCAGGCCCACATCGATCTCAAGGGGCGCTGGCTGTTCCCGATCCACAACGGCACGTTCGACCTGGCGATGCACGCCTGGCATGAGCCGTTCGACCGCATTCTTGCGCTGGCCTGGGAACGCAGTGTTTCCATCACCACGCCGCAAATGGGTGAGGCATTCAACTTGGCACAACCCCAACGCGGGAATGCGTGGTGGTTGGCGGTTGAAGGGGAGAGTGAGGCGGTGGTCCAAGGGGCCTGACTCACTGGTGCAGGTTCGCCTCCATCAGGCGAACCGAATCACTCCGCCATCGCATAATCCCCACGCACTGATTCAGCTGTCGAACCATTGCTTGTCGATCGCCCCGGCGCAAACCCCGGAAAGAACACCAGCCCCTGCGCCTCAAACCGATAGGTCAACGCCAGCCGCACCGCATCCGCCACGTCCTGCTGCGCTTCGAATCGCTGAATGTCGTCTACTGAAACCTTGGCCTCTCGCGACAACTGTTCAATGCTCCAGCCCAACATCCCTCGGGCCTGGGCGCAATGCGTCGGGGTGAACTGGAAAAGGGCGATACGTTCGAGGATGAGGTTCATCGCTGAAGAGGCCATGGTGTGCTCCGGGCTCGAGAGTGCTGATGGAAAATGTACTGTTTTTTTGTACAGTTGTTTTCGGCCGGGATCAAACGCATTTTTTGATTTCCCCTAGTTCGCCGCCTCTAACCAGACGGACGGTGCCTGACCGAGGATGCGACGGAACATCGTCGAGAACGCCGCCGGGCTGTCATAGCCGAAATCCAGGGCAATCCGCGTCACCGCTTCACCCGCCGCCAGGCGTGCCAGCGCCAATACCACGCAGGCGCGCTGGCGCCATTGACTGAAACTCAGGCCGGTCTGCTGACGAAACAGTCTGTTGAAGGTGCGTAAGCTTACGTGCAGCTGATCGGCCCATTGTTGGGGTGATTGGTGGGCATTCGGCTGATGCAGAAAGGTCTGACACAGCTCAAGCAGTCGTCCGTCAGACGGCAGCGGGATATGCAACGGCAACGGTACACTGCGTACCAATTCATGCAGCAACAAGTCGACCAGCACGCCGTCACGCCCGGTCGGGTCATAGGTCAGCGGCAACTCCACGGCCTCCATCAGCAAGTGCCGCATCAGCGGCGACACACTGATCACCTGACAACGCTCACCCAGATCCACCGCCCCCGGCTCGATATACAAACTGCGAGTGCTGACGCCGAGCATCAACACCTCATGCGCCACCCCCGGCGGAATCCACACCGCTCGCTGCGGCGGCACCACCCAGTTGCCATCATGCGTGCTGACCTGCATCACCCCGGTCGCGCCGTACAACAATTGCGCCCGTCGATGCGTATGACGTGGCAACAGATAGCCGTGGGAATAATCCGTACCGATCGCCACCACCGGGCGCGGCGTGTCGTCCAGCAGATTGATCGAAACATTGCGCATTGAGCGGCACCCAGCAGTTGGCGTAAACGCAAACATTATTGGCCTGGTTACTGAGGCAGGCCAAGCGCCGCCGCTCTATCGTCGACCGCTCCCAAACAACGGACGATGCGCCATGTTCTACCTCCTGCTGACACTTTTCGGCTGCCTGACCGGCGTCACCGCCGTGCTCTTCGGCTTCGGCGGCGGCTTCGTCGTCGTCCCGCTGCTGTATCGCATGCTCACCGCCAGTCACGGCGCTGACGACCCGATCAGCCAATCCGCCATGCACATCGCCGTCGCCACCTCGACCTGCGTAATGATCGTCAACGCTCTGGTCGCCACCGACAAACATCGCCGCGCTGGCAACCTTATCCGTGATTACCTGTGGCCCTTGGGCGGGTTCATCGGGTTGGGCGCGGTCGTCGGCGCAATCGCAGCGGTGTGGGTCAGCGGCGAAGTCATTCGTTATGCCTTCATCGCCTACCTCGGCGTGACGATTGTCGACTGCCTGCTGCGACGCGGATTTCTTACGCAGTCCGAAGGCGCCATCCCACGGCGATTGGGAACACTGGAAACGTCCGGCGGCGGTGTAGGCATTGGCGCCATCGCAACCTTTCTCGGCGTAGGAGGAAGCGTCATGACCGTGCCGTTATTGCGGCGTTGCGGGTTGAGCATGTCGCAGGCAACGTCGATGGCCAATCCGTTGAGCGTGCCGGTGGCACTGGCGGGCACCCTGACTTACATGGCGCTGGCCGGTTTCAGCGAGACCGACTTGGGGCCATGGTTTGTCGGGTATGTGGATCTGCTGGCGTTTGCGGTGCTGACGCTCGGATCGTTGCTGGGGATTCGACTTGCCACGCCGTGGATCGGGCGGATACCGGATCGGGTGCATGCTTGGGTTTATATTGGATTGTTGGTTATTGTGATGTTGGGAATGTCGATGAAGTAATCGTCTACCGACAGACCCATAATCCATCGTCCCCAGTATTTATCAGAGATCAAGGATGCTGATCTTCAATTGCACCGAAGCTGCCAGCAAGTTCTTCAGTCGTGTCCACCAGGGCAAAAAGATCACCCCGGTGGATTTCGCCCCGCCGTCATCAACCATCGAAGATGATGAGATGGACAGTGGTGTCGAACAGTGGCTGGTGCATGCGATCACCGTGCAACGAAAGCATGTGCTGTTCGCCATGCATATCAAGACTCGCTATTGCATGGTTTTCGCCGACATGAAAAAGGCCGATCTGAATGCATTTGTGGGGCAATTCGCTGATCGCTGGTTCAACGGTGTCATGCTTCATGCAACCCATCACGGACTCTCCGAGTGGATTGATATCGAACCGTTGATTGAGCGATTCCAGTGGATGTGTCGACCGCAGCAGTTCTATCGCCGCAGCCATCGCAGCGCACAAAAACACATCGATGAAATTGCCTGGGTCTTCCAGGACAAGGCCGCAGGGGCCGGTTGTTTACCGCCTGATGAAGTCGCAGCCATGGTGTTCGACGCGCAGATGAACGACACCCCGAGAAACAGCAAGGGCGCCAAGGGTTACTACTACCCGGATGAGGAGATGACCGTTCATTGGCTTCATCGTTATTGCGCTCTGGATGAGGACGAAGTTCAAGCGGCAAAGACGCGCCGCATGCAAGTGTATCGGGAGATAGCAGCAGTCGAGCGCGAAGCCTGGCTGGAAGAGTACAACCGACAAAACTCGATTACTTAAGCCACCCCCGCCATAATCCGCCCCGCATTCACTAGCGCCGGCACTCACGTCCCGGCGCGACCTCCGACTCACTCAGGGATCGATCCATGCTCAAGGGACTGTTGCGCCTGGCGCCATACGCCGCCGTGCTGTTTTCACTGCTTTCCACCGCTCAGGCTGACGACGGCAGACGTGTGTTCACCGGTACGCTGGGCAAGACGCCGATTGTGGTCGAGATTAATACCCAGAATCCGGATGAAGTGACCGGTCGTTACTTCTACGAGAAATACCATCGGGACCTGCCCCTCAGCGGGTCATTGCAGGACAGCACTCTGACGCTGGTCGAAGGCAACAATCGCTACAGCGACGACAAGCCACTGCCAACTTTGAAACTGGAAGAAACTGCCACTGGCTGGCAGGGCGAGTGGCAAAGTCCGAAGGGCAAGAAGCTTTCAGTGCAACTTTCCGAGGCCAGGCTTCCAGCGCCGACAACTTCTACGCTGCCCTTTATCGCCGCGCTGCCAAACGGCGAGCCGTATGAATATTTGCGACTACAGGGACTCAAGCTCAAACCGCTGAAGAAACAAGACTTCATGGGTTACACCCTGCAATGGTGGACAGAGCCGGAGTCAAAGATTTCGCTGTTCAGCGTAGAGTCCGATCTGCCAAAAGACGATCTGCAACGGGTTAACCAACAGTTGCTTGGACGGTTGTGGAATGAGGTCATCCGCTATCACGGTTGCCAACTGCAGGGCGGGGAATACGTCGAGTTCATGCAGGACGCAGAGCCCAAAATGATTTCGCCAGCCGTGGTCAGCCTGAACATCTCGACCAGCTATTTCTGCGGTGGCGCGCATCCGGACTTCGGTGATTCACCCCTCAACATTGATGTAAGCACAGGCCATCCGTTATCACTCGAAGATGTGTTGTGGGTAGGTGAGGGCAAGCCACTGCTGCATGCCGAACGAGACAGTCTGGGTGACAAACCCTTGAGCCAAGCCGAAAGTGACGCGCGTTATCAGTATGAAAACAAAGACCTGGTGCCTTGGCTGATCAAGCAATTCACCGCCCTGTACCCCGCAGAAATGAAGAAACCGACGCAAGATGACGATTGCGACTTCACGGAAGAAAGCGTTTGGGGTTCTTCGCCGTGGTACTTCACTGCGAAAGGCTTGTACCTGGGCGCCTACTTCGCCCGCGTTCAACGCTCTTGCGATAGACCAGACTGGTCAGTCCTGCCGTACTCCCTGATCAAGCAACACCCCGGCGCCGTCAAACTGCAACTGCCCCAAGGCTGACCATCACGCCAGACCTGGCGCTTCACGAATAATGAAGTGATCCAGGTTCTCGATATTGGCATTGAAGACCTCGAAAGGCTTTTCGGGGTTCTTCTTGCCCGGCACCTGCTTCAACTCCGGCGTCACACCATAGAAGAAACAGAACAACTCCTTATCACTGTCGATCGCGTGCTTGATCTCTTCCAGAAACGCCTTGCGCTTGCGGTAGTTGTCGATCAGCTTCTTGTTGAGATAGACACTGACCGGATAAGGCTTCTTCTTGCTGTCATCCGGCTTCTTGAACCAGACCTTGTCCTCGAAATCGATCCGGAAACTGGCGCTGTGGAAGTCCTCGATCTTCTTGATCCGGCCCCAGTAAATCAGCCCCTTGTTGTCCATCAAGTACTCGATCTTCTTGAAGAACGAACTGTACGGCGCCGTATGCTCGCCAATCTTCAACGGCATGCGCTTGAGCAAATCCTTGTCCGCGAAGTTCGACACAAAACACTCCACGGGGTGAGCGAAGACACTGGTCTTGTCCGGCGCCGTCTCGCGACTCGGCGATTCTTTTGAGGGATTAGTCGCCACTCGCACCGGATCATCCCGCAACACATCCGCCGCCCCCGCAGGCGCGGCAGGCTTGCGCACATACTCACGGCGTGTCAGCAACAACTCCGACGGAAAATGCTCCTCCCGCCCGTCATCCAATTCCCCATCCGCCGCCTCAACCCCCGACGCCGACGTCTTCAAACTCACATACGGACAACCCGCCACATGCTGCGTACCGGGCAGATTCTTGAAGTGCGGCGTGCGCACGTAATTCACGTTCTTGGCATTGAACGTGCCCAACTCGTTGGAAGCATCGAACGCCGAACGACAGGCGTCGTTGGGGCACTGGAAGTGTTCCTTCGCGGAGTCGAACGCCACCGTCTCATCGAAATTGAGATCGCGAACGTCATAGATCGACAGTTTGTCGTCGAGGCTGAGGCAGTAGGCGAGGTCGAATTTCATGGTGGGGCTCGGGTCCTTGAGTGGGGGGAGGGGATTTTGTGAGGCTGCCCCAAAACGGACAACTGGGTTAACGAGTTCTAATTGGCTGACTGCCGAATACCCTGTAGCTATTCGGCCTCTAATCCCTCGACGCTACTATAAAACTTAGCAGTGAACTCATCTTTGTCGCTCGAGTAATGGCAACGTCGATGGCAGTTTGGGCAAAGGGCTACTGCGTTGCTTGTACGGTCTGTCCCGCCGTTAACAAGATGTTTCAAATGATGAACTTCAAGAAATGGTTTGCCATCAGCATCCTGGAATGGCGCTTTTTGGCCACATCCTTCGCAAATGCCCTGAGAGCGTTTTAGAACCCATTTTTTCACATTTAATTTGCGCGAAAGCCTAACTACCGTCGCGTTAGTCTGCTTCGGGTTTAATACACCCGGGGGCGCATCATTCAACTCAGGAGCGGAAGGTTCGACCAGCCGGAGTCGAGTCAGCTGAGTACCTCCTCGTGAGCTGTTTCTTATCGCTTCCATGTCTTTTTTAGCCAGGATCTTTTTGATACGCGTAATGACACCGGAGCCGAGATTTTTCGCCGAAACATAGCCTGTAATTCTCGGCAGCCCCAATAAATCCATCACAGCAGAGATGTTCTGCATGCGGTACTCGACTGACGAGGCGCTGCGTTTGCTCAGCGGGCCTTTTCGCAAGAGTCGATTCTCGTCCGCTTTATTGAATGGCTGATTTTGTTGTTCAAGAACCAGCATTTTCAGATAAGCGTCTACGGAAGCTTCTAACTCCTCATCACTCCAGCCAGTTTTTTCTTTCGAGGTGTCCATACAGTCGCCGAGGGTTGAAAACCCTCGGACGATACTGAGTGGCCATTACAGATGTCTACGAAAATTCCTACATAAAATAACGACGGATCTCGCGAAGTCCTACAGCAGCATCACTAACCCATTGAGGGCCCCGAAGACCGAAACACCTGCGCAACCTTTCTCCACCAATGCTTCTCCGGTGTCCGCCGTTGCGTCTGATCATTCAGCAGATAAGGCATATCCCGCAGCCGAATCCAGCCTTCATCCTGCCAATGCAGCAGACTCAACGACATCTCCGGCCAATCCAACAAACTCAACTTCGGCCGATCTGAATGTTCCGAGTGTTCTGCATCACGCAAGGCCGGCACCACCTGCAGAGTTAACCATTCCCGTAACAACCGGTTCCCCGGGACGTAGTGATACACCAGCAGCGCATACACACCGGACTCGCTGATCATCAGTTGCTTTTCGGGTTGCCGAAAATACTCAATCCACAAAACGCGACGCTGATCCTTATCTAGCTTGTTGACCATGCGTTCGCACAGATGGACACCCATCAAACGACCCACATCGCGGGCACAGAACCACGTTTGGTTTTCGAGCAGAAGGGCATGTAGAGCGAGGTTGTGACGCGAGAAGACTGTTACAGAAAAAGGATCGGGCATATCCATTACCTCTACGTTTAGATTTTTGGAGGGCCTGACCCCAACGTAGAGTGGGCTTAAGAAATCCCAACGAGCGAGGCAGCTCCACCGACGGCATACGCGTCTGTGTGACTGATCAAGCTTTCTACGTTGGGTGTTTCTTAGGCACCTGCAATTGAGCTTAGAGGTGCTTGCAGTTGGCTTCAATGCGAAGCGGCTGTAAGTGCTGTAGGAGATTGAACTCTGCAATGTAGGGTCTGAAAGGACAACCAGCCGCCCATAAAAAAGCCCCGATCAAATCGGGGCTTTTTGCTTTCTTAATTCGACGACTCAAGCAGCAATCGTCAAATCGTGGCGAGCGAGACTATCAATCCCAGCTCAACGCACCACCAGTTTGGTATTCGATCACACGAGTCTCAAAGAAATTCTTCTCTTTCTTCAAGTCCATGATCTCGCTCATCCAAGGGAACGGGTTAGTCGTCCCTGGGTACTCTTCCTTCAAACCGATCTGCGACAGGCGACGGTTGGCGATGAACTTCAGGTAGTCCTCCATCATCGCTGCGTTCATGCCCAGTACGCCGCGAGGCATGGTGTCGCGGGCGTATTCGATTTCCAGCTGGGTGCCTTGCAGGATCATCTGCGAAGCTTCTTCCTTCATTTCGGCATCCCACAGGTGTGGGTTTTCGATTTTGATCTGGTTGATCACGTCGATGCCGAAGTTCAGGTGCATGGATTCGTCGCGCAGGATGTACTGGAACTGCTCGGCGACGCCGGTCATTTTGTTGCGGCGGCCCATGGAGAGGATCTGGGTGAAGCCGCAGTAGAAGAAGATGCCTTCCAGAACGCAGTAGTAGGCGATCAGGTTGCGCAGCAGTTCTTTGTCGGTCTCTACGGTGCCGGTGTTGAATTCCGGGTCGGAGATGGCGCGGGTGTATTTCAGGCCCCAGGCGGCTTTTTTCGCGACCGATGGGATCTCGTGGTACATGTTGAAGATCTCGCCTTCATCCATGCCCAGGGATTCGATGCAGTACTGGTAGGCGTGGGTGTGGATCGCCTCTTCGAATGCCTGGCGCAGGATGTACTGGCGGCATTCCGGGTTGGTGATCAGGCGGTACACGGCCAGGGCCAGGTTGTTGGCAACCAGGGAGTCGGCGGTGGAGAAGAAGCCGAGGTTGCGCATCACGATGCGGCGCTCGTCGTCGGTCAGGCCTTCCGGGTTTTTCCAGAGGGCGATGTCGGCGGTCATGTTGACTTCTTGCGGCATCCAGTGGTTTGCGCAGCCGTCCAGGTATTTCTGCCAGGCCCAGTCGTACTTGAATGGCACGAGCTGGTTGAGGTCGGCGCGGCAGTTGATCATGCGCTTTTCGTCAACGGCGACACGGGCGGCGGAGCCTTCGAGTTCGGCGAGGCCTTCGGCAACGTCGAGGGAATCCAGTGCAGCCTTGGCGCGAGCCACGGCGGCCGAGTCTTCGGCGGTCACGGCGCGGGCTTCGAGGGCGGCGGCACCGCCGGCGCTGTCGAGGCGGTCCATGTTGGCTTCGCTAGCGTGGCCGGCGTTGGCGCCTTTCACTGCTGCTACTTCACTGTCTTCTTTGTCGAATTCGTCCCAGCTCAGCATGACGTGTCGTCTCCTGCGTGAGGGCCTGTGCCCGTGTGAAAACTGATTGGTTGGTTTTTCACACGGCCGTACAGGCCGCGTTGGATGTCGTTTTTTGCAGCGGTGCTACGCAGGCAATAAACAGAAAATTTTTACGGGTTTCCGAGAGCCTCTGACGGGCGCAGGTCAGCGTTGTCGCTGCTGCGGGGCTTCAGAATGGCTTTGATCCCTGTAAGGGAATATTGCTGACCCGATTAGGGCGGCATTATAGGGAAAAAAACACGGGCGTGGGGGAGGGCGAAACAGCGCAGGGCGGTCGAGCGCAGGGGTGATTTCGATCGGAGCGAGGGTTTACAGGGCTTTCGCCGGGATTGGCCCCGGAGAAAATTTTTTCATTAATTTTTTGGCGTGTGATTGATTGCTCAAAAAACGAGCAAAAAACCGCGTTTTTCACTATATCTTGTGTTTTGCAACCCTTTTGCGCCGCTTCAAACACAACTGAGCCCGACCGAAGCCGGGCTGGAATCGACTCTCGATGTTGCGCTGAGTGATCCGATTCGGTGCAGTCTCAACGCATCAATTGGTGCAGCCGTTACCCATGATGCTGTAACGCAGAATGTGACGCTGACCCTTGGAGTCGTCGTACTCCATTTTCGCCGGAACAACTTCGCAGACATTCGGAACTTCGCTCATGGAAACAACTTTGGCGATGTCCAGGTGAGTGGAGTAAGTGTATTCCTCGATAACCGGTTGTTGCTGTGCGACATCAGTCGGAACCTCGTCTGCCATGGCGGTTGCGCACAGACTGCTGAGGGCCAGAACCAATAAAGCTTTCATTTGAATTTACCTTCTTGAGGTCGAGTGGGGTCACGCAACCTTTTTGGGGTTGCGTGTGGAACTTCATCGTTTGGTTTGTTACTTCAGAGCTGGATTAACGGCCTTCGTGGGGGCTGTAACGTTGTTAATCGCTTTGCCTTGTCGGCGAGGTGAATTTTAGGGAGGCGGGGTAGGGGTAAACAGACCCGGTTTTGATAAACACCTTTGGCAGATTTGGTAACAATCGCTGGATATCTTCATTGCCAGTGCAGTGGCTTTCCCGGGAAATCGAGTCGTCTGAATCGCTGGCAGGCCAGCTCCCACAAGGGTTGCGGGGTTTGCTTCAGGAGTGTCTGTGGCATTTCTGGATGTTTTGTAGGGGCTTGTTACTACCATCGTCGAATGGTTCTATACGGGCGCCCCGGCTACAACAGGGTCATACAAAAACAACTATTACACCGAGGTAGGAAAGATGAGTGCGGCTTCCCTGTATCCCGTTCGTCCCGAGGTTCTGGCCAATACGCTGACCGACGAGGCGACCTACAAAGCCATGTACCAACAGTCAGTCGTCAACCCTGACGGTTTCTGGCGCGAACAAGCCAAGCGCCTCGACTGGATCAAGCCTTTCACCACGGTGAAACAGACTTCGTTCGACGATCACCATGTCGACATCAAGTGGTTTGCCGACGGCACCCTGAACGTTTCCTACAACTGCCTCGACCGTCATCTGGCCGAGCGCGGCGATCAGGTCGCCATCATCTGGGAAGGCGACGATCCTTCCGAAAGCCGCAACATCACCTACCGCGAACTGCACGAACAAGTGTGCAAACTCGCCAACGCCCTGCGTGGCCAGGACGTGCACCGCGGCGATGTGGTGACCATTTATATGCCGATGATTCCCGACGCCGTGGTCGCCATGCTGGCCTGTACCCGGATCGGCGCGATTCACTCGGTGGTGTTCGGCGGCTTCTCGCCGGAAGCCCTGGCCGGTCGCATCATCGACTGCCGCTCGAAAGTGGTGATCACCGCTGACGAAGGCATCCGTGCCGGCAAGAAGATTTCCCTCAAGGCCAACGTCGACGACGCCCTGACCAACCCGGAAACCAGCAGCATCCAGAAAGTCATCGTGTGCAAGCGCACCGGCGGCGACATCAAGTGGAACCAGCATCGCGACATCTGGTACGAAGACCTGATGAAAGTGGCGGGCACCGTCTGCGCGCCGAAAGAGATGGGCGCCGAAGAAGCGCTGTTCATCCTTTATACCTCCGGCTCCACCGGCAAGCCGAAGGGCGTGCAGCACACCACCGGCGGTTATCTGTTGTACGCGGCCATGACCCACGAGCGCGTGTTCGACTACCGTCCGGGCGAAATCTACTGGTGCACCGCTGACGTGGGCTGGGTCACCGGTCACTCCTACATCGTCTACGGCCCGCTGGCCAACGGCGCGACCACGCTGCTGTTCGAAGGCGTGCCGAACTATCCGGACATCACCCGGGTGGCGAAGATCGTCGACAAGCACAAGGTCAACATCCTCTACACCGCGCCGACCGCGATCCGCGCGATGATGGCCTCCGGCACCGCCGCTGTTGAAGGCGCGGACGGCAGCAGCCTGCGTCTGCTCGGTTCGGTGGGCGAGCCGATCAACCCGGAAGCCTGGGACTGGTATTACAAGAACGTCGGCAAGTCCCGCTGCCCGATCGTCGATACCTGGTGGCAGACCGAAACCGGCGGCAACATGATGAGCCCGCTGCCGGGCGCCCATGCGCTCAAACCAGGTTCGGCCGCACGTCCGTTCTTCGGTGTGGTGCCGGCGCTGGTGGACAACCTCGGCAACATCATCGAGGGCGAGGCCGAAGGCAATCTGGTGATTCTCGATTCGTGGCCAGGTCAGGCGCGCACCCTGTACGGTGACCATGACCGTTTTGTCGACACCTACTTCAAGACCTTCCGTGGCATGTACTTCACCGGTGACGGCGCCCGTCGCGATGCCGATGGTTACTACTGGATCACCGGTCGCGTGGACGACGTGCTCAACGTGTCCGGCCACCGCATGGGGACTGCCGAGATCGAAAGCGCGATGGTCGCTCACCCGAAAGTCGCCGAAGCGGCGGTGGTCGGTGTGCCGCACGACATCAAGGGGCAGGGCATTTATGTTTATGTCACCCTGAAGAACGGCGAAGAACCGAGCGAGCAACTGCGGCTGGAACTGAAGAACTGGGTGCGCAAGGAGATCGGGCCGATCGCTTCGCCGGACGTGATCCAGTGGGCGCCGGGGCTGCCGAAGACCCGTTCGGGCAAGATCATGCGCCGCATCCTGCGCAAGATCGCTACCGCCGAATACGAAGGCCTGGGCGACATCTCCACCCTGGCCGATCCGGGTGTGGTGCAGCATCTGATCGATACGCACAAGACCATGAACGTCGCCTAAGCGGCGGGTCTGAAGGCTGAAAAGCCCCGTCCGGCATTGCGCCGGGCGGGGCTTTTTGTTTTCCAATAATTATCGAATTGCTCCGTCAGCCCATTCCCACTGTTACCCGTCCGCCTTCAAGTAACTGAATGTGTAACCGCCCGCTCCACAACGGGGCATCCGGAAACGCATCGCCCCGTTTTAGAGCCTCAAAACACCCTGTGAAAAATAAGACATAACCCCGCGCTTGCCGGATTAGAAGGGTTTGCGAATAATAGGCCCGCAATTTGCAGCATAGATCGGTTCACTGTCTTTCGCTCTTGCATGAAATTGCAGGGCTGTCAATGTGCTCAAGCGGGTTTCTCGGTGCATCTGTAATTAGTTGTCGCATTGAAGAAATATCGGCTTCGGGCCTGTCGTTAGAATGCCGATCACTCGCTCGTCGTGGCTTGCGTTGAAGCCTTCGCGGTTTTGACTGGAAATGTCCCACGCACGCAGCAACCGATTTCGTTACACCCATTCGCATATTGGGCTGTCGCTCACTCTGCCGTTTTTGCCCTTTACCGATGGAGTCCCAAGATGAAGAAACTTGTGCTGCTTGGCGCCCTGGCACTGTCCGTGCTGTCCCTGCCGACATTCGCCGATGAAAAGCCTCTGAAAATCGGTATCGAAGCGGCTTACCCTCCATTCGCTTCCAAAGCGCCGGACGGCAGCATCGTCGGTTTCGACTACGACATCGGCAACGCGCTGTGCAAAGAAATGAAGGTCAAGTGCCAGTGGGTCGAGCAAGAGTTCGACGGTCTGATTCCGGCACTCAAAGTGCGCAAGATCGACGCGATCCTGTCGTCCATGTCGATCACTGAAGACCGCAAGAAGTCCGTGGACTTCACCAACAAGTACTACAACACCCCGGCCCGCCTCGTGATGAAGGAAGGCACTCAGGTCAGCGAAGGTCTGGCTGAGCTCAAGGGCAAGAACATCGGCGTGCAACGTGGTTCGATCCACGAGCGTTTCGCCCGCGAAGTCCTGGCCCCGCTGGGTGCCGAGATCAAGCCGTACGGCTCGCAGAACGAAATCTACCTCGACGTGGCCGCCGGTCGCCTCGACGGCACCGTGGCGGACGCTACGCTGTTGAATGACGGCTTCCTGAAAACCGACGCCGGCAAAGGCTTCGCGTTCGTGGGCCCGGCGTTCACCGACGTCAAATACTTCGGCGACGGCGTAGGCATCGCGGTACGCAAGGGCGACGCCCTGAAAGACAAGATCAACACCGCCATCGCGGCCATCCGCGAGAACGGCAAGTACAAGGCAATCCAGGACAAGTACTTCGACTTCGACATTTACGGCAAGTAAAGACGTCGCTCGACCCGTCCGAAATGGCGCAAGCAACAGGATCTCTGCGGTTTGCGCCATTTTTTCATCCCAACTTTCGAGGACCTGAATCATGTTGAAAGGCTACGGGGCTGTCATCCTCGATGGCGCTTGGCTGACGCTTCAGCTCGCCTTGTCGTCCATGGCCCTGGCCATCGTTCTCGGGCTGATCGGCGTCGCGTTGCGCCTGTCGCCGGTGCGCTGGCTGGCGTGGCTGGGCGATCTGTATTCCACGGTGATTCGCGGGATTCCCGACCTGGTGCTGATCCTGCTGATCTTCTACGGCGGTCAGGACCTGCTCAACCGCGTTGCGCCGATGCTCGGCTATGACGACTACATCGACCTGAACCCGCTGGCCGCCGGTATCGGCACCCTCGGTTTCATCTTCGGTGCGTACCTGTCGGAAACCTTCCGCGGCGCGTTCATGGCAATCCCCAAAGGTCAGGCCGAAGCCGGCATGGCGTACGGCATGAGCAGCTTCCAGGTGTTCTTCCGGGTGCTGGTGCCGCAGATGATTCGTCTGGCGATTCCGGGCTTCACCAACAACTGGCTGGTGTTGACCAAGGCCACCGCGCTGATTTCCGTGGTCGGTCTGCAAGACATGATGTTCAAGGCCAAGCAGGCGGCCGACGCCACCCGCGAGCCTTTCACCTTCTTCCTCGCAGTGGCGGCGATGTACCTGGTGATCACCAGTGTCTCGTTGCTGGCGCTGCGTCACCTTGAGAAGCGCTACTCGGTAGGCGTAAGGGCGGCTGATCTATGATCTTCGACTACAACGTCATTTGGGAGGCCCTGCCGCTGTACCTCGGCGGTCTGGTCACGACCCTCAAGTTGCTCGCGCTGTCGCTGTTCTTCGGTCTGCTCGCGGCCCTGCCGCTGGGCCTGATGCGTGTGTCCAAGAACGCTGTGGTCAACGGTGCGGCCTGGCTCTACACCTACGTGATTCGCGGCACGCCGATGCTGGTTCAACTGTTCCTGATCTACTACGGTCTGGCCCAGTTCGAAGCGGTGCGTGAAAGCTTCTTGTGGCCGTGGCTGTCCAGCGCAACGTTCTGTGCGTGCCTGGCGTTCGCGATCAACACCAGCGCCTACACCGCTGAAATCATCGCCGGCAGCCTGAAGGCCACGCCGAACGGCGAGATCGAAGCGGCCAAGGCCATGGGTATGTCGCGCGTCA
The DNA here is from genome assembly GCF_002884345.1 of Pseudomonas sp. GW456-12-10-14-LB2. Classification (NCBI taxonomy): domain Bacteria; kingdom Pseudomonadati; phylum Pseudomonadota; class Gammaproteobacteria; order Pseudomonadales; family Pseudomonadaceae; genus Pseudomonas; species Pseudomonas sp. GW456-12-10-14-LB2. The sequence continues at coordinate 102,296 of NZ_POHV01000019.1, read as the reverse complement.
AGATGTACAAGCGCATCCTGCTGCCATCGGCCCTGCGCCGGGCGCTGCCGCAGTACAGCAACGAAGTGATCATGATGCTGCAGACCACCAGTCTGGCGTCCATCGTGACCCTGATCGACATCACCGGCGCGGCCCGTACCGTCAACGCGCAGTTCTATCTGCCGTTCGAGGCGTACATCACCGCCGGCGTGTTCTACCTGTGCCTGACCTTCATTCTGGTGCGCCTGTTCAAGCTGGCCGAGCGTCGCTGGCTGAGCTATCTGGCCCCGAGGAAGCACTGATATGGAACGCATCGACCACGTTCTGCCGTGGAGCCACCTGGGCAGCGAGCGCCGGATTTCGGTATTTCGCTTCGGGAGCGGCGAGCGCAAGGCCTACATCCAGGCCAGCCTCCACGCTGACGAACTGCCCGGCATGCGCACCGCCTGGGAACTGAAAAAACGCCTCGGCGAGCTCGAAGCCAAGGGCCTGCTCAACGGCGTCATCGAACTGGTGCCGGTGGCCAATCCGCTGGGCCTCGGCCAGTTGCTGCAAGGCAACCATCAGGGCCGTTTCGAGGCCGGCAGCGGCAAGAATTTCAACCGTGATTTCGTCGAGCTCAGCGCCCCCGTGGCCGCCAGGCTGGAAGGACAACTCGGTGATGATCCGCGCGCCAACATCCGTTTGATCCGTCAGGCGATGGCCGATCATTTGGCCGAATTGCCTGAGGCGAGTAGCCAGTTGCAAGGCATGCAGCGCATCCTGCTGCAACACGCCGCCACCGCCGATGTGGTGCTGGACTTGCATTGCGACTGCGAAGCCGCGCTGCACATGTACGCCTTGCCGCAGCACTGGCCGCAGTGGCGTTCGCTCGCCGCGCACCTGGACGTGAAGGTCGGCCTGCTGGCGGAAGATTCCGGCGGCAGCTCGTTCGATGAAGCCTGTTCTCTGCCGTGGCTGCGTCTGTCGCGTCTGTTCCCGGACGCGCAGATTCCACTGGCGTGCCTGGCGACCACCGTTGAACTGGGTGGTCAGGCTGACACCACGCCGGCGCAGGCCGAAGCCTGGGCAGAAGGCATTCTGGCGTTCCTCGCCGAGCAAGGCCTGATCCGTGGCGAGTGGCCGAGCGCGGCGCACGAACCGTGCGAAGGCATGCCGTTCGAGGGCACTGAATTGCTCCTGCCGCCGCATCCGGGCGTGGTGAGTTTTCTGCGCAAGCCCGGCGAGTGGGTTGAAGCCGGTGACAAGATTTTCGAAGTGATCGATCCGCTGTCGGATCGGGTCAGCACGGTGTGTGCTGGTACGTCCGGGGTGCTGTTTGCCATTGAGCGGCTGCGTTACGCCCAACCCGGTTTCTGGCTGGCCAAAGTGGCGGGGCGCGATGCGCTGCGCGACGGCCCTTTGCTCAACGACTGACTGTTTTTGTGAGAACCGACCGCATGTACAAACTTGAAGTCCAAGACCTGCATAAACGCTATGGCAGTCACGAAGTGCTCAAGGGCGTTTCCCTGAAAGCGGCCGCCGGCGATGTGATCAGCATCATCGGCTCCAGTGGCTCCGGCAAAAGTACTTTCCTGCGCTGCATCAACCTGCTCGAGCAGCCGCACGCGGGCAAGATCCTGCTCAACAACGAAGAGCTGAAACTGGTAGCGAACAAGGACGGCGCGCTGAAAGCCGCTGATCCGAAACAGCTGCAACGCATGCGTTCGCGCCTGTCGATGGTGTTCCAGCACTTCAACCTGTGGTCGCACATGACCGCGCTGGAAAACATCATGGAAGCGCCGGTTCACGTGCTGGGCGTGTCCAAGGCCGAAGCCCGCGAGAAAGCCGAGCACTACCTGAACAAGGTCGGCGTGGCTCATCGTAAAGACGCGTTCCCGGGGCACATGTCCGGTGGCGAGCAGCAGCGCGTGGCGATCGCCCGTGCGCTGGCGATGGAACCGGAAGTGATGCTGTTCGACGAACCGACTTCCGCCCTCGACCCGGAACTGGTCGGCGACGTGCTGAAAGTCATGCAGGCCCTCGCTCAGGAAGGCCGGACCATGGTGGTGGTGACCCACGAAATGGGCTTCGCCCGTGAAGTGTCGAACCAGTTGGTGTTCCTGCACAAAGGCGTCGTCGAAGAAAGCGGCAACCCGCGTGAAGTGCTGGTCAATCCGCAGTCGGAACGTTTGCAACAATTCCTCTCGGGCAGCCTCAAGTAATCGCTCCCGTTATGCACCAGATTAGGTCATGCTGCGCAGCGCGCCAGATGGTCTAATTTGGTTGCAGCCGATTTCGGTTTTTCCCTCTGTTTACGTTTCGGATCGCCCGCCATGACTGCCCATCGAATTGGTTTCCTGATTTGGCCCAGCACTAAAGCTCTGACTTTGGCGCTGGCAGAGGAGGCCTTGCGTGTTGCCCAGCGTGTGCATCCGGACGTGGTTTACGAGTTGTCCTTCCTGCAGGCCGAAGCACCGGCCGAGGGTGAATGGCAACTGCCCGGCGAACCCTGGGCCGGCAAACTCGAAAACTTCCAGAAACTGTTCCTGCTCGCCGATGAGCCCCCGACCACGTTGGCGCCGGCGCTCAGCAGCGCGCTCAAACAACTGGTGCGTGCCGGTTGTGTGATTGGCGGTCTGTCGGCCGGTGTGTACCCGCTGGCGCAACTCGGTCTGCTCGACGGTTATCGCGCGGCGGTGCACTGGCGCTGGCAGGACGATTTCGCCGAACGCTTCCCGAAAGTCATCGCCACCAGTCATCTGTTCGACTGGGATCGTGATCGCCTGACGGCGTGCGGCGGCATGTCGGTGCTCGATCTGTTGCTGGCGGTGCTGGCCCGCGATCATGGTGCGGAACTGGCCGGTGCGGTCTCTGAAGAACTGGTGGTCGAACGCATCCGCGAAGGCGGCGAGCGTCAGCGCATTCCATTGCAGAACCGCCTCGGCTCCAGCCATCCGAAGCTCACCCAGGCGGTGCTGCTGATGGAAGCCAACATCGAAGAACCGCTGACCACCGACGAAATCGCCCAGCACGTGTGCGTGTCCCGCCGCCAGCTGGAGCGGATCTTCAAGCAGTACCTAAACCGTGTGCCGAGCCAGTACTACCTGGAACTGCGCCTGAACAAGGCCCGGCAGATGTTGATGCAGACCAGCAAGTCGATCATCCAGATCGGCCTGTCGTGCGGTTTCTCCTCGGGGCCGCATTTCTCCAGCGCCTATCGCAACTTCTTCGGCGCCACGCCGCGGGAAGACCGCAACCAGCGGCGCAGCAGCAGTCCTTTCGAACTGTCGTCGGTGCCGCCCGAGCGCGGTTGATCCCTCGCCAATCACGCCATGGCATTGGCTGCCATGGCGCTGTATCGGTCAGTCTTCGATTTCCAGATCAGGCCTCATTTCAGCCGGGCGCGGCGCATCGTCGATGCCGGCGACGTTCAGGTTGTTGCCAGTCTCCTGATAGTAGGCCCGGATTCTTGCTTTGCTCTCGGTCGACAACGGGTTATCGCGCAAGTCGTAGCGGTCGCCGACTGCCGCGGGCACATCCATGATTTCTTCCGGCACGTCTGTGATCGCATTGCCGGACAGATCAATCTCGTTCCAGTGCAGGTTTTCCAGTACGCCTCGCGGTATTTCGGTCATTCCGGTATCGCTCAGGTCGAGGTCGGTCAGGCCATGCAGGTTGCTGACGTCCGGCGTCAGCCCCAGCGGGTTGTCGCGCAGGTTGAGTACCTCGAGTTTGTCCATGCTCGCCAGTGCTGCTGCCGATTCGGGTGTCAGCCTGATTTTGCAGTCCGGCAGGCTCAGGGCGGTCAACTGATTCATGGTGAAAATATCCTCGGGAATATCGCCCAGATCGCATTCGCGAATGGCCAGGCTGTCCAGGCCGGGAAAAGCTTCAAGGAAGCGTCCGAGCCTTGATGAGTGACCTTCACCCACCAGGAACAGGTCCGGCACGTAGGGCAATGGGGCGCCGAGTGTCGGCAACTCGCCGATGAAACTCACAGTGTGGCTGAACCCGAAACTGTCGAGACTCGAGTCCTCCATCGGGATCTGGCGCCAGCAGGTCAGCAGTGCTTCGGCGAACTGCGTACGCAGTTGTTCCTGACGTAGTCGCTCGGTTGCGGGCAGCGGTTGGCCGTCGGGCGCACCCACAGGGACGTCGCTGCTCCAATGAGCGAGGCTGCGGGTGAGATCGCTCAGCGCCATTTCTCTTCTTGCTACTTCCTGACGGCCATCGGCCAGCGTGCCGCTCAGGCGATAGAGGAAGGTGCTGGCCTGATCATCGTCCAGCGCCGGATAAAGCGTTTGCACCCGAGCCCGATCTGCCTCTTCGGCAAGCACGCCCAGATCACCTCCGGTGCGCCGGAAGTAATCCTTGACCCGCTCTCGCGTCGCCGGGCTCAGAGGGTTGTTGCCAAAGTCGTAACCGTTACCGATTTCCGCCGGCAGGTTGAAAACTTCGTCAGGAATTTCGTTGAGCCGGTTGTTGTTGAGGATGACGATTTCAAGTTGCGGATGGTTGATCATTCCATCGGGAATTTCGCTGATCGCAGTGCCGGCCAGATCGAGAAAATCCAGCGCCGGCAAGGAGCGGATGTCTGGCGCCAGTCCCAGAGGGTTGTTGTACAAGTCGAGTTTTTTCAATCGTGTCAGCGAAGCAAGGGTGGAACGGCCCTCGACATCCAGCGTCACCGCGCAATTGCTCAGTACCAGATTTTCCAGGGCTGGCATACGCCGGAACGAATCCGGTATTTGCTGCAATCCAAGATCGCGCAGCTCCAGTGTTTCCAGCCCTGAAAAGGCGTCGAAGAAGCCATCTCCGGCGCGCAATTGGGCGTTGCCGGTGATCGACAATGTGGTGACGTGGCTGAAGTCGGCGCTCAGAGAGGGCAGCTCGCCGATGAAAGGGAGATTGAGGATCAGCCTGTCTGATCGCATCTCCGGTTGTGCGGTCGAGCGTGCGCGCCAGAACGCTTGCAGGTCACGGCGATATTGATCGCGGCCGGTGCGTTCAACGATTTTGTCCTCATCTGTGAGTGGCGTACCGGTGGACGGATGTTGCTCGGGAACCTCACTGACCCAACGGTTCAGGGTTGTATCGAGTTGCTGCCATTGCGTTTCCCACTGAGCGATTTGAAGTCGACCCTGAGCGACGGTTCCCGGCAACAAGTACAACATTCGATTGGCTTGTTCGGCGTCGAGGCTCGGAAACAAAAGGCGCACACGGTCGATGTCCGCCGTCGGCATCGATACCCCGAAGTCTTGCCGGTTGTGCTGGTAGCGGGTCTTGATCCGCTCGCGAGTGGCGGGTGAAAACGGGTTTTCGCCAAGCATGAATTGGTTGGGTGAAAGCGCAGGGCGATCGAGCAGGCTGTCGGGAAGCTCGCTGATCCGGTTGTGTTCGAAGTTGGCCATGATCAGGGTCGGGTGCTCGACCAGGCCTTCCGGCAGATGAGAGATCCCGGTGTCGATCAGGCGCACGTGAGTCAGCGCCGGCAAGGTCTTCAACTCTGGTGCAGCGCCCAGCGGGTTGTGGCTCAGATTGAGGAACTGTAGACGGCTCATGGACGACAGGCGGGCCTGAGTCGGCGGCGTCAGGGTCAGCTCGCAGTACTCCAGCACCAGGCGCTCCAGCAACGGCATGCGTTCGCAAGCTTCGGGCAATTGCTCCAGTTTGAACTCGTGCAGTTCCAGATGACGCAGGCCGGTGAAAGGCCAAAGAAAAGCATCGATGCCGCTCAGGGCCGGATTGCCGTCAAGGGTCAGCTCGGCGATGTGGCTGAAGTCAGCCGACAGCACGGGCAAATCGCCAATGAACGGCAGCTCTGCGATCAGCACATTGCCCCTTTGCGTGGCTTTTTCGGCAAACCGGAAGCGCCACAGTTCTTCGATTCGTTGGGCAAACAGCTTTCTGTTGGTCTGCATCACGAACACCTGCCGGGGATTGAGCACCTGCCCCGTGTCCGGATGAATACTCGGTCCTGCCGCTGCCCACCGTGCAAGGTCGGCATCCAGTTGGCGGATTTCTGCCTGCCAGTGCCGCAGCTGGCTTCGGCCATGTTCAATCGAGCCCGGCAAGCTGTAGAACACATCGCTGGCGTCTTGCGCGTCGAGGTCGGGAAACAGCTGCTGGGTGGTTTCTATATCTGCAAGGTCGGCGAGTACGGCGAAATCCTGCCCGGTCTCGCGGTTGTATTGTTTGATCCGCTCGCGAGTGCTGGCGCTCAGTGGATTGTTCGAGAGGTCGTAGCCGTCACCGGCCTGAGCCGATAATTCAAACAGGCTCTCGGGTAATTCGGTGATCTGGTTTTCACTGAGGATCGCCGTCTTGAGCGTCGGATGGTCGATCAGGCCAGGCGGGACTTCCAGCAGGCCCGTGCGTGAAAGGTCGAGGTAGGTCAGCGAGTTCAGGGTTTGCAGATCGGGCACCAGATTCAGCGGATTGCCCGGTAACTCCAGTGATTCGAGTCTGGGCATTGCGGCCAGCGCTGTCAGTGATTCGGCGGTCAGGCTCACGCCACAGCTATCCAGCACCAGGACTTCCAGCGTCGACAGGTTTTTGAGTGTCTCGCTCAGTTGATCCAGTTGGCCGTTGCGAAAGAACAGCCGTTTGAGCCGGGAGAAACTTCGCAGAAACGCCGCGTCACCGCGCAAGCCTTTATTCCCGTTGATGGTCAGCGCAGTGATGTGATTGAAGTCCGCGCTCAGTATCGGAAGGTCACCAATGAATTTGGCCTCGGCCGTAAAAACATCGGCCCTGGCGTGCGGATGGATTTTCGAGCGGTGACGCCACAGGCGCAGCAGATTGCCGGCAAACGTCTCGCGTGCATCCTGTTCGGTGAAGCGTTCGTTGGCTTCCAGCATCGCGCCGCTGATCGGGTCGCGGTCGGGAATGTCTCGGGCCCAAAGATTCAGATCGGCACTCAGCGTGGCCAGCTCGGTTTCCCACGCCGTCAGTTGCAAGCGGCCCTGAACCAGTGAGCCGGGCAGGCGATAAATCAGGCCGCTGGCCTGGCCCTCGTCGATATCTGGAAACAGGGCCGTGGTGCGGGTGATATCGGCCTGTTCGGCACGTACGCCAAAATTGACGCCGGTGCGGGTGAAACAGGTTTTTACCCGCTCGCGTGTGGCGGCAGTGAGTGGATTACCGGAAAAGTCGTATCCGGCAGCCGCAGCAGGCGAGAGTTCGAACAACGCTTCAGGCAGTGTGGTGATCCGGTTATCGGTCAGCCAGGCGCTCCTGATTTGCGGGTGATCGATCAAGCCGGGCGGGACTTCGGCAATCCCGGTGCGGGACAGGTTGAGGTAGGTCAGCGATGGCAGGAAGGTTAAATCGAAGCTGCTGCCGAGTGGGTTGTCCTTGAGATCCAGTTCAACCAGTTCATTGAGTGAAGTGAGCAGCGTCTGGTTTTCCGGGGTCAGGATGATTCCACATTTGCGCAGCCTTAATCGGCGCAGCGCGGACAGGGTCGAGAGGTTTTGCGGCAGGGTGTGCAAGTCGAAGTTCTGCAGGTCGAGTCGGGATAAAAGAGGGAAGCGTTCAATAAATGTTTCGATGCCTGCCGATGCTCCGCTGCCGCTCAGTTCCAGGCTGTTTACATGGCTGAAGTCTGCCGCCAGCACCGGCAGATCGCCCAGCAAGGGTTCGATAAAACGCATGCGATAGCCAAAGCGTTCCGGAGTCTCGCGGCGCCAGCAGCTGAGCAGGGTTCGGGCGAAAAGCTGTCGATCACGAGCGGCGGCAGCTCGTCGGGCGATAGACAGTTCCTGGCCGGTGGCGGGATCGATCCGTACGTCTCTCAGGCGCCATCGATCAAGGTCGTTTTCCAGGCGGGCGTATTCAAGGCGCAGTCGTGACAGCTCGGCGATCGGATTCTCCAGATGGTTTTGCAGGCGTTGCACCATGGCCTGCAGGCCTTCTTGGGTGATCCCGGGAAAAACATCGCGCACCCGCATGTCCAGGGTCGGCGGAGAACCATCGGGTGACAGATTGCGTGAGTAACCGTCAGTGCCCAGCAGGCGCAAAGTGTCGACGTCGGTGGCGGGAGAGGATTCGACCGCCAGTGTGAGTCGCAGACTGTCGCGTGGCAGAGGATTGTCGCGAATGAGCTGGCGGAGCTTTTGTCCTTCGCCGATTTGCAGATTCAACGCCTGACGTCGGTCGTCGGGCAGGGCTTGCAGCACGCTGGTGTAGAAATCCGTCGGGCCGTGCAATTCCAGTCCGGCCTGATCAAACGGCTGCCACGTGCCATCGGCTCGGCGTACCAGGATTTTTTCGATAGGGGCGCCCATGGGACCGGTGGTGTCGAGCCGCTTTCCCGCGAACGATTGGTCACGCACTTCAAGGCTGACGGTGTCTGACCAGCCTGGCAGCAGCGGCAGGCTGTGCAGTGCCAAAGTCTCGGAGTCCTGGTTATGCACCGAATCGATTTCCAGTCCTTCGTAAGCCCGGGTGATGCGTAGCTCGTGCAATGCGGTTTCAGAGAGCTGTTGCTGACGCTCTGGAAGCACGTCTTCACTCAGCTGCATCAGCTCGGTGCCGGTGGCAGTGTGAATGAGTTCTTCGGTGATCCTGACAGGCAGGTTCGGTACGTGCCGCGCCACCTGTTTCACCAGCGGTGTAGCGCGATGCTGGCTTGACTCATAGCGTTGTTCGAACAGGGCAGGGCGCTGTTGCCTGGCAATCTGCGCGAGTCGGCTGCGAAGTTGACGGACGCGTGCATCCAGGGCGATTTTCTGCCCGAACTCTTCATTGAGCAGGGGGCTGATTTCGGTTTCATCGAGAGCCCGCAGCAATGTCTTGAGCAGGTCGTCGTCGATCAGACGATTAACGTGAACGTCCGTTAGCGGGAGCTGCACATCATCGGAGGATTGCCAGAGCGTCGCTCCCTCGGCATCGATCAGGCGCAGCCTTCTGGTTTTCGGCCACAAGCCTTGTTCGTTCAGCAATTGCAGCTGGATCAGCGGATCTGCCTCGCGATAAACCGTTGGCTCGTCGCTGGTGATCTGCTCGATGAACGCCTGCAAGTCCCGATCGATCCTGAAACGCTCAATGGTGTCGGCCAGCAGTGGCGGAACACGCTCCTGATTCATGTGCATTTTGCGCAAACCGTCTTCGGTGTAGCCGCTGATTTTCAGAATGCGTTCGCGCTGCGCCGGGGTAAATGCCTCTACGCTGTGGCCGATTCGCTGCAACGCAGTGTTGGTGTCCCATCGCAGCGGATTTTCCAGCTCGGTGTGAAAAGCCCCTTCGCCGTTGTGCCGCACAACAGGTTCGTAGGTATCGGTGCGTGAGGGGTGTTCGATGCGCAGTTGACCGGGTATCTCGTGATCGTTGACGGCGTAGTGCGTCTGATCCAGCGGTAGCAGTTTTTTGCCCTGATGCCGGTGCAGACCCTGGGCGTCGGGTAGGGAACCTGTCGCTGGCAGGGTGTCACGGGCGTAGCTGCTCAGATCCGGCTTCCAGTACAGGGTTTTGCCGTTGCGCAGTTTTACGGGTTGAAACCGATCCATGAATGCCACCACCTCGGGCGGCAGTACCTTGGGCAGTTCGGCCATGGCGACGCTGGTGCCAACCCCGAAAGCACCCAGCTGGATCAGTGATTCCAGTGCAGCGAAGTAGTGCGCACAGGCTTCGGTGGTTTGGCCTTCGGCCAAATCGACATAGAACGTGAAAAGCTCGTCGAGCAGCTGATAGGTGATGTACGCCATCATCATTTCACCCAGAAACGGCACGAACGGCAGAACGACGAACGCGGCGATTTCCAGGATCGACGTTGCGACACTGACAAACGAATCCCAGCGCCTCCAGCGTGCATTGCGATCGACCATGGCAGTGGGAACAGCGATCACTGCGGCATCGTTGAGGATCTTGTTGAGCTTGCGCTGATAAAGATGCTCCCAGAGTTCAACGGCGATGGGGGTGGCCGAGAATTGCAGGTCGGGCCTTTCGATAAGGGTGTCGCGCCACGACGGCATTTGACTGCCGGTCTGTGGCGGATGCCATTTCACTTTGCTCAGACGTTGCTTGAGCTGGCCGAAAAATTGTCCACGCTGTTCGTGAGCGACGAAGCGGCTGAAGAATCGCTGGTACTCCGTATCGCGCAGCTGTCGGATCAGTTCGTGTGCGAGGTCGCCCGTGGAGAGGTACTCCTTGATCGGATGATCGGGGTCGTCTGGTATGTAAGCCACCACTGCAACGGCGGTTTTCGCGCTTTCAAGGTCAGGTGCAAACACCAGGATTCCGGTCAGTGCGACCGACATCATCGTCAAATCGTGGCACAGCATGGGCTGACCGTTCATCAAAACCACGGATGTCCCGTCCAGCAGACTTTCAATCGAATGCAGATTCGCTTCTCCGATGTCGCCATTCATCCGCGCCAGCTTCAGTGCGGCGCGCAGTGCGGTTTTCTGCGCGGTATTGACCTTGTGCCGCAGCACCGAAGCTGCCACCGGGTTGGCGAGCGCGAGACTTTCCTCCAGGTAGGTTTTGTAGCGAGCACCGATATCCAGTTCCCGGCACAGTCGGCTGAAGGCTGGAATGCCGGGTTCTGCATTAAGTGGCGCCAGTGTCTCGAATTGTCCGGTCCCGGTCGGGCGGGTGATGAACGAGGAGCCGCTGGCGTAGGCCCCGGGTTCTGTTTCGCCCGCCTCGAAGTTATGCAATGCCGCGTCCAGCAGCGACACCGTCCACGTCCGGGTGCCGGTGGTAATGCCTGCGGCCTTCACCGGGATGTACAACTGCAGAAAGGTTTCCTTGACGTTCAGCTCGAGGTCGAAACGCGTTTTCAGCGCCTCGGTCAGGATGGGCTCGGCGAAGGTGCTGGCGTTCTGTATCCGTTCGAGCATTTGATCGACGGCGTTCTGCGCGCTCATGTGCCGGGTGATGGCGTTTCTGAGCGCCTGGTGTTGCGAGGCAGGCGCTGACTTGATCGGATCCGGGAGGGCGCGACGGTTGTTCTTCAGGGCGGTGCGTCTGGCGGACGATGCCTTGCCCAACCAATCGGGGATCGCTTTCACCAGCGGTTCATAGTGGGAAGCGGGGCTTTGTGCGGTCGCACCGGGCGTGGGCGAACTGGCGGGCGATTGCCCGGTGGTGGATGGCATCGTTGGCGTCCTTGAGCGTCGAAAAAGAGCTCAAGCAGAGCAAAATGCATCTTGTGTCAGGTGGTACATATGTATGACAGGCCATCCCGTCGCAATTGATATGCTCGCAGGCCTGCTGAAATGGCTGGCGGCAGTTTAAACTGCGCCTTTGCGACGCTATATGTCGCATTGCCGTAAACCCGGGAAAAACCGGGGTTTGCGCTATAAGAAGTTGTCGCTTGGCGACAAGGCCGGGCACAAAACTGTCCTTACAATCCCCCCATCGCTCGCCAGTTTCAGGCGGGTGGCCCTCATCAGGAGACTCCGATGTCCGTTGAGCACGCTGCGGTACAACGCGCCGATTTCGACCAGGTTATGGTTCCCAACTACGCGCCTGCCGCTTTCATCCCGGTGCGTGGCGCCGGTTCCCGCGTCTGGGATCAGGCCGGCCGCGAGCTGATCGACTTCGCCGGCGGCATCGCCGTCAACGTATTGGGCCATGCGCACCCGGCGCTGGTCGGTGCCTTGACCGAGCAAGCGAACAAGCTGTGGCACGTGTCCAACGTGTTCACCAACGAGCCTGCGCTGCGTCTGGCGCACAAGCTGATCGACGCCACCTTTGCCGAGCGCGTGTTCTTCTGCAACTCCGGCGCCGAAGCCAACGAGGCCGCCTTCAAGCTGGCCCGTCGCGTCGCGTTCGACCGTTTCGGCACCGAGAAGTACGAAATCATCGCCGCGCTCAACAGCTTCCACGGCCGCACCCTGTTCACCGTGAACGTCGGTGGCCAGTCGAAGTACTCCGACGGTTTCGGCCCGAAAATCACCGGCATCACTCACGTGCCGTACAACGATCTGGCGGCGCTGAAAGCCGCTGTTTCGGACAAGACCTGCGCGGTCGTTCTGGAGCCGATCCAGGGCGAAGGCGGCGTGCTGCCGGCCGAGCTGGCTTACCTGCAAGGTGCCCGTGAACTGTGCGACGCGAACAACGCGCTGCTGGTGTTCGACGAAGTGCAGACCGGCATGGGCCGTACCGGCAATCTGTTTGCCTACCAGCATTACGGTGTGGTTCCGGACATCCTGACCAGCGCCAAGAGCCTGGGCGGCGGTTTCCCGATCGCCGCGATGCTGACCACCGAAGCGCTGGCCAAACATCTGGTTGTCGGCACTCACGGCACCACTTACGGCGGCAACCCGCTGGCGTGCGCCGTGGCCGAAGCGGTGATCGACGTGATCAACACCCCTGAGGTGCTGAACGGCGTCAACGCCAAGCACGACAAGTTCAAGACCCGCCTGCAACAGATCGGCGAGAAGTACGGCCTGTTCACCCAGGTGCGCGGTCTCGGTCTGCTGATCGGTTGCGTGCTGAGCGATGCCTGGAAAGGCAAGGCCAAGGACATCTTCAACGCCGCTGAACAAGAAGGCCTGATGATTCTGCAGGCTGGTCCGGACGTAATCCGTTTCGCCCCGAGCCTGGTGGTGGAAGACGCAGACATCGACGCCGGTCTGGATCGCTTCGAACGTGCTGCGGCGAAACTGACCCAAGCCTGATTCATGCAAGACCGCCCGGCGTCTGTCGTGATCGACAGGCGCCGGGACCATTTTCCTGTGCCGGGCCTGCCCGGCATTTTTTTCCCGAGTCGGCGCTTTCGCCGACCTGAAGTAGAGAAAGGAGTGACACCATGCTGGTGATGCGCCCCGCGCAAATGGCTGATCTGGGCGAGGTACAGCGTCTGGCTGCGGACAGCCCGATTGGTGTCACTTCCTTGCCGGATGACGTTGAACGCCTGAGCGACAAGATCGCTGCGAGCGAAGCCTCGTTTGCCGCCGAAGTGAGCTTCAACGGCGAAGAGAGTTACTTCTTCGTTCTCGAAGACACCGCCACCGGCAAACTGGTGGGCTGCTCGGCAATCGTTGCTTCGGCCGGTTATTCCGAGCCGTTCTACAGCTTTCGCAACGAGACCTTCGTGCACGCCTCCCGCGAGCTGAAGATCCATAACAAGATCCACGTGCTCTCGCAATGCCACGACCTGACCGGCAACAGCTTGCTGACCAGTTTCTACGTGCAGCGCGAGCTGGTGGGGTCGCCGTGGTCTGAGCTCAACTCCCGTGGCCGTCTGCTGTTCGTCGCCAGCCACCCTGAGCGCTTCGCCGATTCGGTGGTGACCGAGATCGTCGGTTACAGCGACGAGAACGGCGACTCGCCATTCTGGGACGCCATCGGTCGCAACTTCTTCGACCTGAACTACGCCGAGGCCGAGCGTCTGTGTGGCCTGAAAAGCCGGACGTTCCTCGCCGAGCTGATGCCGCATTACCCGATCTACGTGCCGCTGCTGCCGGACTCCGCTCAGGAAGCGATGGGCCAGGTACACCCGCGTGCGCAGATCACCTTCGACATCCTGATGCGCGAAGGCTTCGAGACCGATCACTACATTGACATCTTCGACGGTGGCCCGACTCTGCATGCGCGTGTCTCGGGGATCCGTTCGATCGCCCAGAGCCGCGTGGTGCCGGTGAAACTCGGCGAGCCGGTCAAAGGTGCCGGGCGCCAGTATCTGGTGGCCAACGCCCAGTTGCAGGATTACCGCGCGGTATTGCTTGAACTGGATTATGCGCCGGGCAAACCGGTGACTCTGGATCTGGAAGCGGCCGAAGCCCTGGGCGTCGGTGAAGGTGCCAGCGTGCGCCTAGTGGCGGTTTAACGCCTTAGCGAGTTTCACGGGTGGCCACGGCGGCCCGTTTGAGGAGATAGCATGATTGTTCGTCCCGTACGCAGCAGCGATTTGTCCGCTCTGATCGACCTGGCCCGCAGCACTGGCACCGGCCTGACCACCTTGCCGGCCAACGAAGAGCGCCTGACCCACCGGGTCGGCTGGGCCGAGAAGACCTTTCGCGGTGAAGCCGGCCGTGGCGACGCGGACTACCTGTTCGTGCTCGAAGACGACAACGGTCGCGTGGTGGGGATTTCCGCCATCGCCGGCGCCGTCGGTCTGCGCGAGCCTTGGTACAACTTCCGTGTCGGCCTGACCGTCAGCGCCTCGCAGGAACTGAACATCTATCGCGAGATCCCGACGCTGTTCCTGGCCAACGACCTGACCGGCAACTCCGAGCTGTGCTCGCTGTTCCTGCACGCTGACTACCGCACCGGCCTCAACGGCCGCATGCTGTCCAAGGCGCGGATGCTGTTCATCGCCGAATTCCCGCAACTGTTCGGCAACAAGATCATCGCCGAGATGCGCGGCGTGTCGGATGACGCTGGCCGTTCGCCGTTCTGGGAAAGCCTGGGCCGTCACTTCTTCAAGATGGAATTCAGCCAGGCCGATTACCTGACCGGTGTCGGCAACAAGGCGTTCATCGCCGAACTGATGCCGAAATTCCCGCTGTACACCTGCTTCCTGTCGCCGGACGCGCGCAACGTCATCGGCCAGGTGCACCCGGACACCGAGCCTGCGCTGGCGATGCTCAAGAGCGAAGGCTTCAGCTATCAGGGTTACGTCGACATCTTCGACGCCGGCCCCGCCATCGAGTGCGAGACCAGCAAGATCCGCGCGGTGCGTGACAGCGAAGCGCTGGTGCTGGCCATCGGCACACCGGGCGACGACGCCACGCCTTTCATCATCCATAACCGCAAACGCGAAGACTGCCGCATCACGGCGGCGCCGGCCCGTCTGGCCGCCGGCACCCTGGTGGTCGATCCGCTGACCGCCAAACGTCTTCAACTCAACGCTGGCGATCAGGTTCGCGCCGTGGCGTTGTCTGCTGCCCGGGAGTCGAAATAATGAATTCGCTATACATCGCAGGTGAGTGGCTGGCCGGTCAGGGCGAGGCCTTTCAATCGCTGAACCCGGTGACCCAGCAAGTGCTGTGGTCGGGGGAGGGCGCCACCGCCGCTCAGGTCGAGTCGGCCGTGCAGGCTGCGCGTCAGGCGTTCCCGAGCTGGGCCCGTCGTACCCTGGAAGATCGCATCAGCGTGCTCGAGGCGTTCGCCGCCGCGCTGAAAAACCACGCTGATGAGCTGGCCCGCACCATCGGTGAGGAAACCGGCAAACCGCTGTGGGAAGCCGCGACCGAAGTCACCAGCATGGTCAACAAGATTGCGATCTCGGTGCAGAGCTACCGCGAACGTACCGGCGAGAAGAGCGGCCCGCTGGGCGACGCCACCGCCGTGTTGCGCCACAAACCCCACGGCGTGGTCGCGGTGTTCGGCCCTTACAACTTCCCAGGTCATTTGCCGAACGGCCACATCGTGCCGGCGCTGCTGGCCGGTAACAGCGTGCTGTTCAAGCCAAGCGAGCTGACCCCGAAAGTCGCCGAGCTGACGGTCAAGTGCTGGATCGAAGCCGGTCTGCCGGCCGGCGTGCTGAACCTGCTGCAAGGCGCCCGCGAAACCGGGATCGCTCTGGCGGCGAACCCGGGCATCGACGGTCTGTTCTTCACCGGTTCAAGCCGTACTGGCAATCACCTGCACCAGCAGTTCGCCGGTCGCCCGGACAAGATCCTCGCGCTGGAAATGGGTGGTAACAACCCGCTGGTGGTCGATCAGGTCGCCGACCTCGACGCCGCGGTGTACACGATCATTCAGTCGGCGTTCATTTCTGCCGGTCAGCGTTGCACCTGCGCCCGTCGTCTGCTGGTGCCGGAAGGCGCGTGGGGCGACAGCCTGCTCAAGCGTCTGGTGGAAGTCAGCTCGACCATAGAGGTCGGCGCGTTCGATCAGCAGCCGGCACCGTTCATGGGCTCGGTGGTTTCCCTTGGTGCGGCGAAAGCGTTGATGGATGCCCAGGCGCATCTGCTGGCCAATGGCGCGGTGTCGTTGCTGGCGATGACGCAGCCGCAGGCCCAGTCGGCGCTGCTGACCCCAGGCATCGTGGATGTGACGGCGGTTGCCGATCGCTCCGACGAAGAACTGTTCGGCCCGTTGCTGCAAGTGATCCGCTACGCCGATTTCGCGGCGGCGATTGCCGAAGCCAACGACACAGCATTTGGTCTGGCCGCAGGTCTGCTGTCGGATTCCGAAGAGCGCTACCAGCAGTTCTGGCTGGAAAGCCGTGCCGGGATCGTCAACTGGAACAAGCAGCTGACCGGTGCTGCGAGCAGCGCACCGTTCGGCGGTGTCGGCGCCTCGGGCAACCACCGCGCCAGTGCCTACTACGCGGCGGATTACTGCGCGTACCCGGTGGCCTCGCTGGAAACTCCAAGTCTGGTGTTGCCGGCGGCCCTGACGCCTGGCGTGAAGATGGCGTGATGCTAATCGCCAGCCTGCTGGCGATGGCCGCGCCGCGGTCTCAAAGAATAGTTACTGAAGCCTATAACAACAGATTCTCGTGGAGCCTCGCTGATGAAATCCTATGAAGTCAATTTTGACGGTCTAGTGGGGCCGACCCATAACTACGGTGGTCTGTCCTACGGCAACGTTGCGTCCCAGAGCAACAGCCAGCAGTCTTCGAACCCGAAGGAAGCGGCGCTGCAAGGCCTGGCGAAAATGAAAGCGCTGATGGAAATGGGCTTTCAGCAGGGCGTTCTCGCACCGCAAGAGCGTCCGGATGTGGCTGCCTTGCGCCGTCTGGGTTTCAGCGGCACCGACGCTCAGGTGATCGAGCGTGCCGCCAAAGAAGCGATGCCGCTGCTGGTCGCCAGTTGCTCCGCGTCGAGCATGTGGGTGGCCAACGCCGCCACGGTCAGCCCGAGTGCCGACACCGCTGACGGTCGCGTGCACTTCACCGCCGCCAACCTGAACTGCAAATACCACCGCAGTATCGAGCACCCGACCACCAGTCGTGTGCTGGGCGCGATGTTCGCCAATCAGCAGCACTTCGCGCACCACGCCGCATTGCCGGCGGTGGCGCAGTTCGGTGACGAAGGCGCGGCCAACCACACGCGATTCTGCCGTGAGTACGGCGAGGCCGGTGTCGAGTTCTTCGTGTTCGGTCGCAGTGCGTTCGACACCCGCTACCCGGCGCCGCAGAAATACCCGGCGCGTCAGACCCTCGAAGCGTCGCAAGCGGTCGCTCGTTTGCACGGCCTGCGTGACGACGGCGTGGTCTACGCGCAACAGAATCCTGCGGTGATCGATCAGGGCGTGTTCCACAACGACGTGATCGCGGTGGGCAACGGCGAGGTGCTGTTCTATCACGAGGACGCGTTCCTCGACACCGATCAGATGCTGGCTGAGCTGCAAGCCAAACTGGCCAAGGTCGGCGGCAACTTCCAGTCGGTCTGCGTGCCGCGTTCGGCGGTCACCGTCGACGACGCGGTGCGTTCCTACCTGTTCAACAGCCAGCTGCTGTCGCGCCCTGACGGCTCTATGCTGCTGATCGTGCCGGAAGAGTGCCGTGGCAACGAGCGCGTGTGGAATTACCTGCAAAGCCTGACCAGCTCCGGCGGCCTGATCCGTGAAGTAAAAGTCTTCGACCTCAAGCAAAGCATGCAGAACGGCGGTGGCCCGGCGTGCCTGCGTCTGCGTGTCGCGCTCAACGAAACCGAGCTGGCGGCCGTCAACCCAGGGGTTATCATGACCGCCCCGTTGTACGGTTCGTTGACCGAATGGGTTGAAAAGCACTACCGCGACCGCCTGACCGAAAGTGACCTGGCGGATCCGCAGTTGCTGCTTGAATGCCGGACGGCACTGGATGAACTGACGCAAATCCTTAAACTGGGCGCGGTTTATCCATTCCAGATCAATTGATGGCCGGCGCGCCGCCTGAACGTGGCGCGCGGCTTGTCTCCCCAACAGAGCGTAAAAAAGACATGAGCGATTCCCTGCGGCTGATCCTTGAAGACACCGACGGCAAGCAACTGGAAACTTCCTGCACCCGCGTCGCGGTCATGTGGCAAGGCAAAGAGCTGTGGATCCAGCAGGACGGCCGCGGCCAACTGTTGATCGGCGTGGACGTCGAAGAGGGCGACGAAGAGTACGCCAACCTGCTGTTGCGCCCATTGGCGACTAATCTGGTAAGTCTGCAACTGGAGATGGAACCGGCTGACCTCGGCGACGATGACGGTCACGTGCACGGCCCGGATTGCAATCACGACCACTAAGGAAACCGCTCTATGCTCGCCCTCGGCAAACTGCTTGAACTGACCCTCGCCGGCCGCGAACCGGCGGAGAAGACTCAACTGACTGTCGAAGGCGTGCGCATGCGCTGGTTGAGCGAGGGGGCGCTGGAAGTCCGGCCACCCGAAGCGCGCGACAATGGCCTGGATCTGCTGCTGTCGGCAGGTATCCACGGCAATGAAACGGCACCGATCGAATTGCTCGACCGGTTGCTGCATGACATCGCCCGCGGCGATCTGAAGCCGCGCGCACGCATTCTGTTCCTGTTCGGCAACCCGGAAGCGATTCGCAAGGGCGAACGTTTCGTCGAGCAGGACGTCAATCGGCTGTTCAACGGCCGTCACGAACAAAGCAGCGGTTCCGAAGCCCTGCGCGCCTGCGAGCTGGAACGTCTGGCGGCAAGCTTCTTCAGCCTTCCTGACCGTCAGCGCCTGCACTACGACCTGCACACCGCAATTCGCGGTTCGAAAATCGAGCAGTTCGCCTTGTATCCGTGGAAGGAAGGTCGCCAGCATTCCCGTCTTGAGCTGGCCCGCCTGCGCGCGGCCGGCATGGAGGCGGTGCTGTTGCAGAACAAGCCGTCGATCGTGTTCAGCTCCTACACCTACGACAAGCTGGGGGCCGAGTCCTTCACGCTGGAGCTGGGCAAGGCGCGGCCGTTCGGGCAGAACGCCGGGGTCAATGTGTCACTGCTGGAAACCCGCCTGAAGCAGATCATCGAAGGCACTGAGCCGGAAATGGCAGAGCAGGACCTGGACGGTCTGCAACTGTTCAGCGTGGCACGGGAAATCATCAAGCACAGCGATGCGTTCCGCCTGAACCTGCCGGCGGACATCGAAAACTTTTCGGAACTGGATGTGGGTTATGTGCTGGCCGAAGACCTGGCCAATACCCGCTGGATCATCGAAGAGCAGGGCGCGCGGATCATCTTCCCCAACCCCAAGGTCAAGAACGGTCTGCGGGCGGGCATTTTGATCGTGCCGACCACTGACGAAAATCTTGCCTAAAACTGAACCTCCCCCACGCAGCGCGCGGGGGGAGATCGTTATTGCATCAGACCGCTACAGCGCGCGGCTCGGTGCGGCGCAACGCACGCACTTTCTGCAACGTATCGGCGCAGGTCTTCGCCGCTTCCTGACCCTTGTGCACGAAATGCTCGAAGAAGAACTTCTGGTGTTCTTCGCCGGCATGGAAGTGGTGCGGGGTCAGTGATACCGAGAACACCGGCACTTCGGTTTCCAGCTGCACCTGCATCAGGCCGCTGACGACCGACTGGGCGACGAACTCGTGACGGTAGATTCCGCCGTCCACCACCAGCGCGGCGGCAACGATACCGGCATAACGACCGGTCTTGGCCAGCAGCTTGGCGTGCAGAGGCATTTCAAAGGCGCCGCCGACTTCGAAGAAATCGATGTCTGATTCCTGATAACCCTGAGCGATCATTTCGGCGAGGAAACCCTTACGGCTCTGGTCGACGATTTCCTTGTGCCAGCAGGCCTGGATGAACGCGACGCGCTCGCCGTGGGTGTGTTTGCTTTTGCTGTCGATAGCGGTGGGTTGCATGTTCTGACTCCTGTTTGTGTGAAAAACAGGGCGTTATGAATCGAAAGGGATTCAAGGGTACGCACGCTCGCGCGAACACGGCGGACGGCCCTTTGGCGTCAATCCCGTTCTCTCTTCATCCGGACTATGACCGTCGGCCCCGGAATCACACCGGGTCTGCTGACCTTGCCGCCGCTCACGGTTTTTGCCGTGCCTGACACCAAGCGCTCGCGGGCTATGCGCATTGCGCGCAATTACCGCCGGTGGGGAATTGCACCCCGCCCTGAGAACGTTTCGCCGCCCTTTATCGGGCGGCGCAGCGTTTTTAACACAGATTGCCGGGCTGTGCATTGCGCCTTTGTGATGATTGCCATCGGATTTTTCGAAGCACAGGAAACGACTTTTCCTTGCGCGAGGGTTGATTAATCCGCGCCGTGCCCGCAGTAATTCACCTTCGTAAAGGATTTCCCCTGCTGACTTGAGGCCAGGTTCATGAGCGTTATCGATCTTCGCAGCGACACCGTCACTCAACCGACCCCCGCCATGCTTGACGCGATGACCCGCGCCGACACCGGCGATGACGTGTATGGCGAAGATCCGACGGTCAATCGTCTGGAAGCCGAACTGGCAAAACGGCTGGGTTTCGCCGCCGCGCTGTTCGTCCCGACCGGGACCATGAGCAACCTGCTGGGCCTGATGGCACACTGCGAGCGCGGTGACGAATACATCGTCGGTCAGCAGGCGCACACCTATAAGTACGAGGGCGGCGGCGCAGCGGTACTCGGTTCGATTCAGCCACAGCCGCTGGAAGTGCAGGCCGACGGCTCGCTGGACCTGGATCAGGTGGCCGCGGCGATCAAGCCCGACGATTTCCACTTCGCCCGTACGTGCCTGCTGGCGCTGGAAAACACCATGCAGGGCAAAGTGTTGCCGCTGGACTATCTGGCCCGGGCCCGCCAGTTCACTCGGGACAACGGCCTGCAACTGCATCTGGACGGCGCGCGGCTGTACAACGCGGCGGTCAAGCTCGGGGTCGATGCCCGGGAAATCACCCAATATTTTGATTCGGTCTCGGTGTGCCTGTCCAAAGGCCTCGGCGCGCCGGTCGGTTCGGTGCTGTGCGGTTCGTCGGCGTTGATTGCAAAGGCCCGGCGCCTGCGCAAAATGGTCGGTGGCGGCATGCGTCAGGCTGGATTGCTGGCGGCGGCCGGGCTGTACGCGCTGGATCACAACGTCGAGCGTCTGGCGGATGACCATGCCAACGCCCAGTATCTGGCTGAAGGCCTGCGCGAGGCCGGTTTCAGCGTCGAGCCGGTGCAGACCAACATGGTTTACGTGCAGATGGGCGACCGTGCCGAGGCGATCAAGGCTTTCGCTGCCGAGCGCGGGATCAAATTGAGCGCTGCCGCCCGCCTGCGGATGGTCACGCACATGGACGTCAATCGCTCGCAAATCGAGCAAGTGATCGCGACATTCGTCGAGTTTTCGCGCAAGTGACAGCGTTAGCCACCCAATTGACCGTTTCTATCGTATAAACACGCTGTACCCCGCGCGCAGGGCCGATATAATGCGGCCCTTTGCCGTCGTTTCGTCTGTTGACGTTTCGTACAGGCCTTTGGCCGCAGCCTCCGTGGAAGAACCTAATGAAAAGCGCAGAAATCCGTGAAGCCTTCCTTCGCTTCTTCGAAGAGCAAGGCCACACCCGTGTAGCCTCCAGCTCTTTGATTCCGGGCAACGACCCAACCCTGCTGTTCACCAACGCGGGGATGAACCAGTTCAAGGACTGCTTCCTGGGCCAGGAAAAGCGCGCGTACACCCGCGCCGTCTCCAGCCAGAAATGCGTGCGCGCCGGCGGCAAGCACAACGACCTGGAAAACGTCGGTTACACCGCCCGTCACCACACCTTCTTCGAAATGCTGGGTAACTTCAGCTTCGGCGACTACTTCAAGCGTGATGCCATCACCTACGCCTGGAACTTCCTGACCTCCGAGAAGTGGCTGAACCTGCCGAAGGAAAAACTGTGGGTCACCGTCTACGCCAGCGATGACGAGGCCTACGACATCTGGACCAAGGAAGTCGGTGTGCCGGCCGAGCGCATGGTGCGCATCGGCGACAACAAGGGCGCGCCATACGCCTCCGACAACTTCTGGACCATGGGCGATACCGGCCCGTGCGGTCCTTGCACCGAGATTTTCTACGATCACGGCGCCGACATCTGGGGCGGCCCACCGGGCTCGCCAGAAGAAGACGGCGACCGTTACATCGAAATCTGGAACAACGTATTCATGCAGTTCAACCGCACCGCCGATGGCGTGTTGCACCCGCTGCCAGCCCCGTCGGTGGACACCGGCATGGGTCTTGAGCGGATCAGTGCCGTGCTGCAGCACGTTCACTCGAACTATGAAATCGACCTGTTCCAGAGCCTGCTGGCCGCATCGGCCAAGGCCATCGGCTGCACCAACGACGCTCAGGCGTCGCTGAAAGTCGTGGCTGACCACATTCGTTCCTGCGGCTTCCTGATTGCCGACGGCGTGTTGCCGTCCAACGAAGGTCGCGGTTACGTACTGCGCCGGATCATCCGTCGCGCTTGCCGTCACGGCAACAAGCTGGGCGCCAAGGGCAGCTTCTTCTATCAGATCGTTGCCGCACTCGTGGCCGAGATGGGCGAAGCGTTCCCGGAGCTGAAATCCCAGCAGGCGCACATCGAGCGCGTACTGAAAGCCGAAGAAGAGCAGTTCGCCAAGACCCTGGAGCAGGGCCTGAAAATCCTCGAGCAGGATCTGGCCGAGCTCAAAGGCGACGTGGTTCCAGGCGACGTGGTGTTCAAACTCTACGACACCTACGGTTTCCCGATGGACCTGACCGCGGACATCGCCCGCGAGCGCAGCCTGACCATCGACGAAGCCGGTTTCGAGCGTGAAATGGAAGCCCAGCGCGTCCGTGCACGTTCCGCCAGCTCGTTCGGTCTGGACTACAACAGCCTGGTCAAGGTTGACGTCGATACCGAGTTCACCGGTTATCACGCCACCAGCGGTTCGGCGAAAGTCGTTGCTCTCTATAAAGATGGCCAGTCCGTGGACGTCTTGAGTGAAGGGCAGGAAGGCGTTGTGGTGCTGAACCAGACCCCGTTCTACGCCGAATCCGGTGGCCAGGTCGGCGATTGCGGTTACCTGCAGGCCGGCAACAGCCGTTTCGACGTGCGCGACACCACCAAGACCGGCGGCGCGTTCCTGCACCACGGCGTACTGGCGTCGGGCAGCCTGATCGTTGGCGCACCGGTGGAAACCCACGTCGAAGCTGACGTGCGTCACGCCACTTCGCTGAACCACTCGGCCACTCACCTGCTGCACGCTGCGTTGCGCAAAGTGCTGGGCGACCACGTTCAACAGAAAGGTTCTTTGGTCGACAGTCAGCGCCTGCGTTTCGACTTCAGCCACTTTGAAGCGATCAAGCCTGAGCAGATCAAGGCGCTGGAAGACATCGTCAACGCCGAGATTCGCAAGAACTCCGCCGTTGAAACCGAAGAAACCGACATCGAAACCGCCAAGCAGAAGGGCGCGATGGCGCTGTTTGGCGAGAAGTACGGCGACAACGTGCGCGTGCTGAGCATGGGCGGTGATTTCTCCGTCGAACTGTGCGGCGGTATCCACGCCAACCGTACCGGCGACATCGGCCTGCTGAAAATCATCAGCGAAGGCGGTGTGGCATCGGGTGTGCGTCGTATTGAAGCGGTCACCGGCGCTGCAGCGCTGGCTTACTTGAACGCTGCTGAAGAACAACTCAAGGAAGCGGCCAGCCTGGTCAAGGGCAGCCGCGACAACCTGATCGACAAGCTGTCGGCTGTGCTGGAGCGCAACCGTGCGCTTGAGAAGCAGCTCGAGCAGTTGCAGGCCAAGGCCGCTGCTGCCGCTGGCGACGATCTGTCGGCTTCGGCCGTGGACGTCAAGGGCGTGAAAGTGCTGGCCGTGCGTCTGGATGGTCAGGACGGCAAGGCGCTGCTGGCGCTGGTCGATCAGCTGAAAAACAAACTCGGCCGCGCAGTGATCCTGCTCGGCAGTGTCCATGAGGAAAAGGTCGTACTGGTTGCAGGTGTAACCAAGGACCTGACTGGCCAACTCAAAGCCGGTGATTTGATGAAACAGGCTGCTGCGGCAGTGGGCGGGAAGGGCGGTGGTCGTCCGGACATGGCGCAGGGCGGCGGTGTCGACGCCGGCACACTGGATGGCGCACTGGCGCTGACCGTCCCATTTGTCGAGCAGGGTTTATAAGACGGCCCGTCGGGCCCGCAGTCTAGTGGCGGGCCCGGCGGCTGTTTGAGTGATTATTGGGCGCCCTTCATGGGCAGAGGCGGCTTTGAAATGGCTTTGATCGTACAGAAATTTGGAGGCACCTCGGTCGGCACTGTCGAGAGAATCGAGCAGGTCGCCGACAAGGTTAAGAACTTCCGCGATGCCGGCGATGACCTGGTGGTTGTGCTGTCTGCAATGAGCGGCGAAACCAACCGTCTGATCGATCTGGCCAAGCAAATCAGTGGCGAAGATCAACCGGTTCCACGTGAACTGGACGTGATCGTTTCCACCGGTGAGCAGGTGACGATCGCCCTGTTGGCCATGGCGCTGATCAAGCGCGGTGTGCCGGCGGTGTCGTACACCGGCAACCAGGTGCGGATCCTGACGGACAGCGCGCACAATAAAGCGCGTATCTTGCAGATTGATGACCAGAAGATTCGCGGTGACCTGAAAGCAGGTCGCGTGGTGGTGGTCGCTGGTTTCCAGGGCGTCGACGAGCACGGCAACATCACGACCCTGGGTCGTGGTGGTTCCGACACCACCGGTGTGGCGCTGGCCGCTGCGCTGAAGGCTGACGAGTGCCAGATCTACACCGACGTCGATGGTGTCTACACCACTGACCCGCGTGTGGTATCGGTTGCTCAGCGTCTGGACAAGATCACCTTTGAAGAGATGCTGGAAATGGCCAGCCTCGGTTCCAAGGTGCTGCAGATCCGCGCGGTGGAATTCGCCGGCAAGTACAACGTTCCGCTGCGCGTACTGCACAGCTTCAAGGAGGGTCCGGGCACCCTCATTACTATTGATGAAGAGGAAACCATGGAACAGCCGATCATTTCCGGCATCGCTTTCAACCGCGATGAAGCCAAGCTGACCATCCGTGGCGTGCCAGACACCCCGGGCGTGGCGTTCAAGATTCTCGGCCCGATCAGTGCCGCGAACATCGAAGTCGACATGATCGTGCAGAACGTCGCGCACGATAACACCACTGACTTCACCTTCACCGTGCACCGCAACGACTACCAGTCTGCGCAGACCGTGCTGGAAAACACCGCTCGCGAGATCGGTGCCCGTGAAGTGGTTGGCGACACCAAGATTGCCAAGGTCTCGATCGTCGGCGTCGGCATGCGTTCCCACGCAGGCGTGGCCAGCCGCATGTTTGAATCCCTGGCAAAAGAAAGCATCAACATCCAGATGATCTCGACCTCGGAAATCAAGGTTTCCGTAGTGATCGAAGAGAAGTACCTGGAACTGGCCGTGCGCGCCCTGCACACGGCTTTCGAACTCGACGCTCCGGCCCGTCAGGGCGAGTGATGCGTTGTCTGAAGGGCGCGGTCTGACCGCGCCCTTTATTTTTTGAATGGCGTGGGCCCTGAACTGTTCTTTTGCTCGCGCTGGTCAATACTCAGGCATGTAGGGCTACGATCGCTCCGGTTGTAGGTCGGGTGCCTTTTTTTTGCAGACTGTTGTCCCTGAAATGATTCGCGTGAGGAGAAAGGTATGCTGATTCTGACTCGTCGGTGCGCAGAAAGCCTGATTATCGGTGATGGCGAAATCACCGTGACCGTGCTCGGCGTTAAAGGAAATCAAGTGCGTATCGGCGTCAACGCCCCGAAAGAGGTGGCCGTGCACCGTGAAGAAATCTATCTGCGTATAAAGAAAGAGAAGGACGAAGAACCAAGCCATTAATTTTTATCGATTTTTATGTTTGCAAACGGGGAAGAAGGTGGTTAATATACGCCCCGTGTTGCGGAGAGCTGGCCGAGTGGCCGAAGGCGCTCCCCTGCTAAGGGAGTACACCTCAAAAGGGTGTCGGGGGTTCGAATCCCCCGTTCTCCGCCATTATTTGCTTAGTACGTTGTAATCTGGCTTTTTCTGTAAGTTATTGAAATTTATAGAAAAAGTGGTTGGAATAGAGATTAGACGGGCTATAATGCGGCGCAACAAATGCACTCGTAGCTCAGCTGGATAGAGTACTCGGCTACGAACCGAGCGGTCACAGGTTCGAATCCTGTCGAGTGCACCATTTAAGAGTCAATTGCAGCAATGCGGATGACTTGGTTACAGCCAGTTGTGGTCTGGTCTAAAAACAAAAAATGCACTCGTAGCTCAGCTGGATAGAGTACTCGGCTACGAACCGAGCGGTCACAGGTTCGAATCCTGTCGAGTGCACCATTTAAGAGTCAATTGCAGCTATGCTGATGACTTGGTTACATCCAGTTGTGTTCTGGTCTAAAAACACAAATTGCACTCGTAGCTCAGCTGGATAGAGTACTCGGCTACGAACCGAGCGGTCACAGGTTCGAATCCTGTCGAGTGCACCATATACCGAAAAGCCCGCGTTTAACGCGGGCTTTTTGCTGTCCGGGATTTGGCTTTTCCCGTCACGCATCCTTTCTCATCAAAATCGATTTGAGCACTGCGGCCTCGCTTGAGGTCGTAACGATAACTCGTTGCCGAATTTCGGATGCTCACCTTGTCGGGTTTGCCCAAGGCGCTTTCAACATCCTGTTGGCTCATGCCGGCGATGATTCGTTGATTGATGATAGCCTCGCGTTTCTGTCGCGCGTCGATCAGATCTCCACATTTGTCTTGGGTGCGCCCGACGACGGCCATTTCTCGCTTTCTGATATTCATACCGGATATTTCTTCGTGCCGGGCTTCGGGTATCAGGGTGACTGTGGAGCCAGGCGAGTAGGGGCGAACTTCCTGCAATGAAAGGTGCTCATCGTTCGCGCAGCTCAGCGTGGTGAACGTGACGTGACCATCTGAAGCTTCGCAACGATGAAGTGTCGTTGCGCTCCCGATGGCGGGCAGGCAGAGCAGGGTGGTCAGCATGAATCGGGATGTTTTCGATGGCATTCGGCGTCCTCCATGACGATTGTTCTCAAGCGTAGTCGGCAGTTTTTTCACCGCCGGTGTGTTTTCTTTTCAGGATGCGTCGTCGCAGTGTGAAGGATCAGGACAGTGCTCAGCTTTGTCTCGCAAGCGCTTGTTTCAGCCACTATTTTTTAACGTTTAAAACCGTCAGGCGGTGTATCATTGCGCCCGTCAGCCCCGCCGGGGCTTATGGAAAACCTCCATGGACTTACCCAGTAGTTATTCAGTAACCCGTTTCACCAATCATGAATTGACTGATTGATCCTTCCGGCGTGCCCCGCTGCTGGGAGTGGAGTTCGCCTATGTCCGAAATCGAAGTAAAGAAAACACAGGAAAGCCTGCAGGATCGCCTGGCTCAGGTCGTCGAGCTGCTGCAGCGCCAGCGGGTCGTCGAAGACCTGACTCATCGCCAGGAAGGCCCGCATCATGACCGGGTCGAGAACCTGGTCCACCGGCAAAACCTCGTCGAATTGCAACGCAAGCTCGACGATCTGCACTCCGCCGACGTCGCCTACATTCTTGAAGCCCTGCCGCTGGACGATCGTCTGACGCTCTGGCAACTGGTCAAGGCCGATCGCGACGGCGACATTCTTCTCGAAGTATCCGATTCCGTCCGTGAAACCCTGATCGCCGACATGGACGATCATGAGCTCCTGGCTGCGGCCAAGGACATGGATGCCGACGAACTTGCTGACCTGGCCTCCGAGCTGCCGCGAGACGTCGTCCATGAGCTGATGGAGACTCTGGACCAGCAGCAACGCGAGCGTGTGCGTTCGGCCCTCTCCTACGACGAGGAGCAGGTTGGCGCGCTGATGGACTTCGAGATGGTGACCATCCGTGAGGATGTCAGTCTCGAAGTGGTTCTGCGTTACATGCGTCGCCTCAAAGAATTGCCGGGCCATACCGACAAACTGTTCGTGGTCGACTACGACGGCGTGCTCAAGGGCGTGCTGCCGATCAAGCGTTTGCTGGTGAATGACCCGGAGAAACAGGTTTCCGAGGTCATGGCCAGTGACCCGGTGAGTTTTCACCCGGACGAGGACGCCTATGACGCCGCTCAGGCGTTCGAACGTTACGACTTGATCTCGGCCCCCGTGGTCGACAAGAACGGCAAGCTGATCGGCCGTCTGACCATCGACGAGATGGTCGACCTGATTCGTGAGGAGAGCGAAAGCGAAGTCCTCAACATGGCGGGTCTGCGTGAAGAGGAAGATATTTTCGCCTCCGTCTGGAAGTCCCTGCGCAACCGTTGGGCGTGGCTGGCGATCAACCTGATCACCGCATTCGTCGCATCGCGGGTGATCGGCCTGTTCGAAGGTTCGATCGAGAAGCTGGTGGCCCTGGCGGCGCTGATGCCGATCGTGGCGGGCATTGGCGGCAACTCCGGCAACCAGACGATTACCATGATCGTTCGCGCCATGGCGCTCGATCAGGTCAGCACCGGCAACACCTCGCGCCTGATGCGCAAAGAGTTGGCCGTGGCGTTGATTAACGGCCTGGTCTGGGGCGGTGTGATCGGTGTGGTCGCTTACTTGCTCTACGGCAGCTGGTCGTTGGGCGTGGTGATGACGGCTGCCATGACGTTGAACCTGTTGCTGGCAGCATTGATGGGGGTGTTGATCCCGATGACGCTGGCCAAGATGGGTCGCGATCCGGCGATGGGCGCCAGTGTGATGATTACGGCCATGACCGACAGTGGCGGATTCTTCATCTTCCTGGGGCTGGCGACGATTTTCCTGCTCTGACCGACTGCATAAAAAACAGCCCGCCAATTGGCGGGCTTTTTTTCGCCTGTAAGTAGCCCGAATCGCAGGCAAAAAAAAGCCAGCATTCATGCTGGCTTGAGATGTTCGGTTTGACTCAGGATGCGTCTGCGGCCATTTCGGCGTCGTGGGCGATCAGAGAAACCAGCGCGTTCTGCTGGCGATGGGAGAGTTGGCGGAAGCGTTGCAGCAACTCGCGTTCGTGCAGTGACAGCTCCGGGCTGTCCAGGCGCATGCTCAGCTCTTCGCCCAGTGCACCTTCCTGAATAAGACTCTGCTCAAGGCGCGCAATGATCTCGGAGTTCATGCTGCGATGATGATTGCGAGCCACCTCGGCAATGCGTTCACGCATTCCGTCTGGCAGACGTACGACGAACTTGTCAGCCGTACGGCTGGAATAAATTGCCTGTTTCAATGGGCGCATATATTTAACCGGTTAGTTCAGGGGAGCGGTTCTCGGGATTGGCCGCAGGATGAGTGGTAGGACAAGCATCCGCGCCAAATGGTTCAACCTGAATTGTTAAGAGGCGCGCATCATGCCTCAAAATTGCCAGATCATTGGCGTCAATTCTGTGACAAATATTGATCCGGGTAAAGGCGTAATGCCAGCACCAATTATCAGAAATGCGGACTGGTTTGAAAAGAAAGCATCGGCCCGTATCGCTGACCGCGTCCTGAAACATGTCGACTGATGCCCGAAGGCGTCAGAACGTGCATGCTATGCGGGTTGAATCGTTGTTCCTTACCTTGTACAGGATAGTGGCAAATGGCCGATTTACTAGGGGCAAATGCCCGCCGGAGGGCGTTTTCAGGATGGATGGCAGGCTGATTTACCTCATGGGACCTTCCGGCTCTGGCAAGGACAGTCTGATCGAGGCTGCGCGTGATCCTTTACGGGCGTTGGACTGCGAAATCATCAGGCGCGTGATCACCCGTTCGGCCGAATCCATGGGCGAGGATGCGATCGGCGTGACGCCCCAGGAGTTCCAGCAACGTCAGCGTGCAGGCAAGTTCTCGCTGTGGTGGGAGGCCAACGGCCTTTCCTACGGGATTCCTGCGGAGATGGATCAGTGGTTGAAAGCCGGCAAGCACGTCCTGGTGAACGGCTCTCGGGCGAACCTTCGGCAAGCGCTGGAACACTACCCGACGCTAGTGCCGGTGTTGCTCACGGTTCGGGATGATGTCCTGCGTGAGCGCCTGCTCCGGCGTGGCCGGGAGACGCTTGAGCAGATCGATGCGAGGCTGGCCCGTAACACGCTGTTCAAGGACAGGCGTTCAACCGACAGCCCTGTGCACCTGATCGACAACTCGGGCGACCTGGCCGATGCCGTCAATCATTTGCTGGAGCTGGTCAGGTTCAGCGCAATACCGGATCAAACTTGATCTTGCGCCCGGCCACCAGCGCCAATACGAACAGCGCCGAAAAGACGCCGCAACCGATCAGGGGCAGGGATATTTCGGTTTGCTCGAACAGCGAAAAATGCCCGAGGCCACTCAATAAGGCGAGGATCAGAAATCCTGCAGCTGACTTGGACATGCTGTACTCCTGAGGATATTTCAAAAAACCAGACGTTCAGTCGAATGCGCCGGCAACGCCTGTTCAGATTCGCTGACCGCTTGCGGGGCGAAGCTCTGATCGCTCAACACCGCCCATTGCGGCGCCTTCTGCACTTGCAGGTAATGCGGCATGCGCCCGGCCACTTTCTCGTCGTCCTCGGGGACGAAGTGAAAGCCCACCAGGACGGCCAGTGCGATTGCGTTTGCGAACACGAGGGCGCTGTTCATGAGACGAGTCTCCGATTGTTCTTGTATAAGAATCGGTAAAGCAGCCGTCGTGCCAATAGTCTAACCGCTGTTAAATCCTTTAAAAACAAGCATTTAACAGGGTTTTTCGAAGTGGGCGCATTGCATTCTGCAATGATGGCTTTTTGCGGTGATGCAAATTGCACGGTAAAACGTCCGGCACCCTTGCAAGGCGCCTGCCTACACTTAAAAAGCCCTGCGGACGACATGACAAATCAGGGCCCGGCCGTTAACATGCACGCCGTCTGTCGCACCGACAGATTTGTGTCCCAGTAGCTCAATTGGATAGAGCATCCCCCTCCTAAGGGGAAGGTTGGCAGTTCGAACCTGCCCTGGGACACCATCTATTGAAAAAGCCCCGCGCAGAGTGATCTGGCGGGGCTTTTTGTTTTCAGGAATTTATAAGCGAAAGCGACTGACCAGAGTGTTGAACGACGCTGCCAAGTTGGACAGTTCCTGGGTCGAGGCGCTGGTCTGATGTGCGCCTGCCGCTGTCTGGGTGGAAAGATCCTGAATGTTGACCAGATTTCGGTCCACTTCACGAGCAACGTGTGCCTGTTCTTCCGAGGCTGTGGCGATGACGAGGTTGCGATCATTGATCTGCGAGATGCCGTCGGCAATCAGCTCCAATGCCTGGCCGGTCGCTTGCGCCAGTGACTGGGTTTCGCTGACCAGCGCCTGGCTTTTCCCCATGGCGCCGACGGCTTCGTCTGCACTGTTGCGAACGTCGTTGATCATGCCTTCGATTTCCCCCGTCGAAGCCTGGGTTCTTGCCGCCAGGGCTCGTACCTCGTCGGCGACCACGGCAAAACCTCGACCTTGCTCACCCGCGCGTGCAGCCTCGATGGCGGCGTTAAGCGCCAGCAGATTGGTTTGCTCGGCAATCCCCCGGATGACATCCAGAACCTTGCCGATGTCCCGTACTTTCTCTGCCAGGTCCTTGACCATGGTGGTGGAGGTGGCGATTTCCGTGGTTGCATGGTTGATCGCGGCAACGGCGTTTCGCGCTTGATCGCGTCCATTGCTGGCTTCCCGGCTGGTGGTCTGGGAGGCCTCGGAGGTGGATACCGCATTGCGCGCAACTTCCTCCACGGCGGAGGTCATTTCCGTGACAGCGGTTGCAGCCTGCTGAATCTCGTCGTTCTGACGAATCAGTCCGCGGCTTCCATTGTCAGTGACGGCGGTGAGTTCTTCGGCAGCGGACGCCAGTTGATCTGCCGCGCTGGCGATCTGCTGAATAGTGCTTTTCAGACTGCCCTGCATCTCGGCCAGGGCCGTGAGCAACTGACCGGCCTCGTCGCGGCCGGTGCTGACGATGTTTTGAGTCAAGTCGCCCCCAGCGATGCTTCGGGCGCTTTCAACGGCTTTGGAGATGGGGCGGCTGATCAGTCGGCTGATGAACAGGCCAAGCAAAATCGCCGCGACAAAGGCCAGCACGATGCCGATGTACAGCGAGGTCTTGGCGGAGGACTCCGTCAGAACCGATCGCTTCGCGGCTTCGCTGACCTGCATGTCGTTGGAGTTGGTCATGATGGTCAATTCGTCCATGACGACGCGGTAGTTTTTCTGCAGATCGCCGAGCAGCAGTTCGCGGCCATTTTCCAGGTCGCCGGCCTTCATCAGGGTCAGATACCTTTGCACGATCGCCTGGTAAACGGGCCAGGCCTTCTCCATCCGGTCACCGGCTGCACGTTCGTCGTCGGCAAGCTCGGTTTTCCGGTATTCGGCAAAGGCTTTTTCGCTCGCCAACTGGTTGGCGTTCATCGAGGCGAGGAATTCGTCTTTGGTGCTCTGTGGCAGGTTGGCGGCAGTGGCGACGTAAAGCCGATACATGTCACGGGTCTGTCCGACAGCCTTGATTTTGGTCTGCGCGATGTTGGCGACGGCGACGAGGTTGTTGCCGAACACCGATCTGAGGCTTGTCGAGAGTTCGGTCACTCCCCGGCTTCCCAGCAGGCCTACCCCCAGGGTGATGAAGGCGCACGCCGCGAAGGCCGTGATCAATTTCGTGGAAAGTCTTGCGTCATTCAACCAACTCATAAGGGGCATCCTGCTGACATGTGGGGGCGGGTCAATATCGAGCGCAGCTCGTAAGCAAATGGCTAGTCGTCGTACATCTTTCGGCTGCGGAGTCCACAACTGTAGGGTTACCAGTTGTTTCTTATTTAAATATATTCTGCATTAAACACCCTTGTAACCAGCGTTTTAGAGCATTCAGCACATACATACAAAAGATGGCACTTGGCCTTTTCTATTTATTGCAAAGTGTTACATTGTATGGAATATTCCAATAAATACGTACGACATCGTACCTCTTCGTCCTTGTCGCTCAAGATGACGAGGACGCTGTGTTCGTGATTTCCAGAACCGTGAAAAAAAAAGAACGAAGCAGCCTAGGGTAGGACTCATGTCGCGTCGCATTGATAAAGGGAAACGCAGGGGGTACGCCTCTGCCGGATTGGTTACGCTGCTGATCGCCATAGCTGGCGCCGCGTACGGCGAGGCGCTCGACAGCACCGCGTCGGTGGGCAAGCGTCTAGCGGTAGCCGCTGACTGTGTGGCTTGTCATACGGCGCCAGGCGGCAGGGCTTTTGCGGGCGGCTATCCGCTCGGTTCACCGATGGGCACGATCTACTCGACCAACATCACGCCTTCGAAAACGGCGGGTATCGGCAATTACACGTCAGAGCAATTCGCCCGTGCGGTGCGTGACGGGGTGGCGGCCGATGGCACTCGGCTTTACCCGGCGATGCCCTACACCTCCTATTCGAAGATGACCGACAGCGACATTGCTGCGCTCTACGACTACTTCATGCATGAAGTGGCGCCGGTCGATACGCTGAACCAGAAAACCGCTCTGGATTTCCCGTTCAATATCCGCGCGTCGATGATTGGCTGGAACGCGCTGTTCCACAGCAAAACACGCTTCACGCCGGATCCGGCCAAGTCCGCCGAGGTCAATCGCGGCGACTATCTGGTCAACGGCCTGGCTCACTGCGATACCTGCCACACACCGCGCAATGTCCTGATGGCGGCCGACAGCGCAAAACCGTTGGCCGGCGGATCACTGGGCAGTTGGTATGCCCCCAATATCACTTCCGACAAAGTCAGCGGCATCGGTGCCTGGTCGAGCGACGAGATCGTGGCCTATCTGCGTACCGGTCACGTCGAGGGCAAGGCCCAGGCGGCGGGGCCGATGGCCGAGGCGGTGGAGAACAGTCTGCAGCATTTGAGCGATGTGGATCTCAAAGCCATTGCGGCCTATCTGCTGCAGACGGCGCCGATCAACAGTGGGGAAACCAAAGCCCGCCACGAGTACGGTCAGGCCTCGGTCGATGAATTGACGCTGCGCGGAGGCAAACCGGGGGACAACCCGGGCTGGCAGATATTCAGTGGCACTTGCGCCAACTGCCATCAGCCGAACGGTCAAGGCACGCGGGAATACCCATCGCTGTTTCACAACACCGCCACCAGTCGCAGCGACAACCTGATCGCGACCATCGTGTACGGCGTGCATCGTGAAGTCGACGGTGTGGCCATCGACATGCCGGGTTTCGGCCCTGACGCGCTGTTCACCGACCGCCTGAACGACCAGCAGATTGCCGACGTCAGCAACTACGTGCTGTCGCGCTACGGCAATGCCGACACGATTGTCACCGCCGCCGATGTGGCGCAGGTACGGGACGGTGGTCCCAAGGCACCGCTGGCAGTAATGGCGAAGTTTACGACCCCGGTCATCATTCTCGTGTGCGTGTTGATGGGCCTGGGCGCATGGGCCTTGATTGCACGTCGGCGCAAGGAGGCCTGAGCAATGGACACTTCAATGACGCACAAACACGAAAAAACTCAAACCGAAAGCTCGACTGGGCTCACTCGCCGCAATCTGTTGCGTGGTTCCGTGACGCTGGGCCTGGCCGCGATGATCAGCAGTGCGCTGCCCTGGCAGTCGGTGCTGGCAGCGCAGGTATCGAGCGACGATTTCATTGCGCTGTCGCAGTTTCTGGTCAGCCGTGCGGTCAATCCGGTTCTGGCCGATCGTTATTACGCTGCGCTGGACAAGCGCGCGCCGAATTTCTCGACCAACGTGATTGCCTTGAAGCAATTGATCGGCGCGCAGGGGTACCGGCATGTCGATGAATACCTGGCGCAACCGAATCCGGATCCATCGCTGCGGGCTACGGCCACCAGCATCATTTCCGCCTGGTATCTGGGCATCGTCGGTGAGCCGGCGGATGCGGAGCTGATCAGCTATTCCCTCGCCATGATGTATCAGCCCACTCACGGCATTCTCATCATTCCAACCTACGGTGGCGGCCCGGATTCATGGGGTCCCAAACCAGCAGTCATTCAGGACTCGACAGTATGAGCAGCGATCAATTCGATGCCGATGTGGTGATCATCGGTTCCGGTGTCATGGGCGGTCTGATCGCCACGGGCCTGGCCAAAGCGAACAAGTCGGTGATCGTGCTCGAGGCCGGTCCCCGGGTGAATCGCCGTGATGTGGTGGAAACGTTCCGCAATGCCCCGGTGAAACTCTCGCTGGCCAATGCCAAGCTGCAGGGCGCCGGGTCGCCCTATCCGAGCCTGCCTCACGCGCCGTCGACCTACGGCGACTATTTGCAGCAGGTAGGGCCAGTGAAATACAACACTTCTTACTTGCGTGTGGTGGGCGGCACCACCTGGCACTTCGGTTCCTCGCTGTGGCGCATGCTGCCCAACGATTTTCGTCTCAAGTCGTTGTATGGCCGTGGTCGTGACTGGCCGATCAGTTATGACGAGCTGGAACCGTATTACGCTCGGGCTGAAATCGAACTGGGCGTTTCCGGTGTCGACGGCCAGGACGAAAGCGGGCAGGGCGGGGACGCCTATCCGCCGCGCTCGATTCCCTATCCGATGGAGGGCCTGAAGCCGAGCTACATGTTCAAGCGCCTCTCCGAATTGCTCAGCAAGGGCGGGTATAACCCGATCCTCGAGCCGAACGGCCGGGCAACCCGCCCCTATGGCAAACGGCCTCCCTGTGCCGGCAACAACAACTGCAACCCGGTATGCCCGATTGCAGCCAAGTACGACGGTTCGATGCATATCGATGAGGCCGAGCGCCATGGCGCCAAGGTGCTGGACAACTCTGTCGTCTACAAGATCGAGGCGGGCGACGACGGCAAGATCACCGCGATCTGGTACATGCGCCCCGACAAGTCCAAACACAAACTGACCGCCCGGGCCTTTGTACTGGCGGCATACGGTATCGAGTCGCCGAAGCTGCTGTTGATGTCGACCTCGGAAAAGTACCCGAACGGGATTGCCAACTCCTCGGATCAGGTCGGGCGCAACCTGATGGATCACACCGGCATCAGCATGAACGTCATGACCAAGGAAGACATGTGGCCGGGCGAAGGGCCGACGCAATTGCTGGTCTATCTGAACAGTCGCGATGGCGCGTTTCGCAACGATTACCCGAGCTACAAGATCAAGGTGCGCAACACCGTGCCGACGTCGCAAATCACCTCGAACCTGATCGCCAAAGGCGTGCTGGGCTCGAAGCTCGATGAGCAGATCCGCCTGCAATCGGCGCGCTCCCTGAACTGGGCCGTCGACTTCGAAACCTTGCCGCTGCCGGAAAACCGGGTCACCCCGAGCAAGACCAAGTTCGACGCCATCGGTCTGCCGGTTCCCGAGATCTACTACAGCGTTCCCGACTACTGGCACGCCGGTAAAGAGAAGGCGCTGGAAGACTTCAAGCAGTTTGCAAAACTGCTCGACGCCGACATCCTTAGCACCGACACGGGCTTCCAGAACCGTCAGCACATCATGGGCACCACCATCATGGGCGATGATCCGAAAGACTCGGTGGTAGACCGCGATTGCCGCAGTCACGACCATTCCAACCTGTTCATTGCGGGGACGAGCGTCATGCCATCGTCCTCCTGCGTGAACCCGACGCTGACAGGTGCGGCGTTGAGTATTCGGATTGCCGATGTGTTGGTGGCGGAGGTCTGAGAAGCGCCCTGAAGTGAAAAGCCCCACGCAGAGAAATCTGGGTGGGGCTTTTTTGTCTTTCGAAAGGCGCGAGGCTTTAGAAATTATCAGCTCCGCCTTCGGTTTTGCCGACTGACGTGCTGACCTGCGTGATGTGCCGGCGCCCGTTCACTGAATAACTGCGCTGCGGATCTTCGGACTCGGGTTTGCGCATCAACAGTAACGCAGGCAGACCGCTTTTTTCGTCGTAGGTACCGAACCAGTTGATCAGTCGTGCGACATAACAATCATCACCAATGACTACGGGGAAATCGGCGACAGGTTCGATCGCGTAGTAACTCGCGCCATAGCCGTAGTACTCCTCAGTGTCCTTGGCGGATGGAGGGATGGGGCAGAGTGGTGTTTTCTGCTGTCCCGTCATCCCCGCATGTGCGTCCAGACCGGTCACAGCTTTGGCGAGCACTTTCTGCAGGGACGGTTCCAGTTCGTAGGCTTTGTCGCTGTCCTCGATGTACTGAGTGTGTGGAACGGTCAGTTGGTAGTCATAGCGCACGCTGATCGTCGGCACCTGCCGGTTGATCTGCAGGGGATTGAGCAGGTAGACCTGATCTTCGCCGTAGCTGCCGTTCTGGTAGGCGAAATAGACTTTTCCGCGAGCACCGATCAGGTACACGGCCTGATTGGCACCGCGGTCATTGGTATAGAAAAGGACGCTGTCGTTACTGTTCTGAGGGGCAATCTCAGCCGTTCTCCTGATAAATCTGCTGTCGCCCCGACGCCAGGTTTCCGTGTAATGAAACATCCCGGTGCCGCCGGAGTAGGTTTCCACGATGAGGTCACGCTGGCCATCACCATCCAGATCCATAAGGGTGTAAGAGGTTTGGCCGGACTCTGCGGCTCCCTTGATGTCGGATGCTTGCAGTGCTTTCCACTCGTCTTGCGTGACATCTTTGGGGATGGTCGTGGGGAAGAGCGGTTGCTCATCGTCATCCAGCTCGGCTGAAAACGAGCTGCCGACGTAGCCAAGGGTCAGAGAATTCAGCGCCCGCTCCAGCGCAAACTCCGGACTCTCCTTGCTCATCTCCCGAACCCGCTGCTGCAGATCCTCCATGACCTGTTTATCAACGTCGTCCGGTTTGTAGGCGACAGCCTCGATCCACTGCGCGTGCAATACCTGCAAACGATCCTGATAACGCTGGCTCAGACAACTGGCCTCCTCGCCACATCGATCACGCTCCTGCAGCCACTGACGCTGAGCCTTTTTCACTTCCGCCTGCGCCGGTGCAGCCTTCATCAATTTCCGGTAAGCCGCCCCCATCTGCGCATCCAGCTCATGCAACGGCTTGTCCGCGCAAATCGCCTTCTCCACAACACTCGCCGCCTTTGTGCAGTCCATTCCGCTCGCCAGTGCCTGCTGCAAAAACAGCAGCGCACAGGCCGACACGATGTAGCGTCCCTTGATGTACACGATGAATCCTTTGCCGTTGGAAGGTGAGAACCGCCGCGCAGGGTAATCCTTGCGCAACGAATCTTGAACCCTCGCTTCAAGAGAACCCCTGATCCGGCCGATAACCCATTCGGTGACTTCAGAGTCGCGCGAAATCGCTTGATAGCATTTGGCCGGCAGCTATCATCTGCGCGCCTGGAAATGGTCCATCCTCTTCAATTGCCTGGAAATCCTCGATGCTGTCGTATCACCAAAAGAGTTTTCTGATCGTCGATGATTTCTCGGATTTCCGCAGTTCCGTGCGTTCGATGTTGCGCGAGTTGGGCGTCAAGGATGTGGACACCGCAGACACTGGTGAGCAGGCGCTGAAAATGTGCGCGCAGAAGTCCTACGATTTCATCCTTCAGGACTTCCACCTCGGTGACGGCAAGAAGAACGGCCAGCAGGTGCTGGAAGACCTGATGATGGAGAAGCTGATCAGCCACGAAGCGGTGTTCGTGATGGTCACGGCCGAGACCAGTCAGGCGATGGTGCTCAGTGCCCTGGAGCACGAGCCGGACGCGTACCTGACCAAGCCGTTCAATCGGTCCGGCCTCGCTCAGCGGCTTGAACGTCTGGAGCAGCGCAAGACCCTGCTCAAGCCGATTCTGCAAGCCCTCGACCGTGGCAAACCGGTCGAGGTGCTCAATGCCTGTATCGCCCTGTGCAAACAGGACATCCGTTATTCGCCGCTGTGCCTGCGCTATCGCGCCGATGCGTTGCGCGACATGAACCAGAACGAAGCGCTCGAGCGCCTTTACGACAGCATCATCGCCGACCGGCCGTTGCCTTGGGCGTTTGCCGGGTTGGGCAAGTTGCTGTTCAAGCGCGGGCAGGTCAGTCAGGCCAAAGGCGTTTATGAAAAAGCCCTGAAGGTCTTCCCGATGATGCCGGCGCTGTATGACGGCATGGCTGACGTGCTGGTCGCCGAAGGCGATACCAAAGGCGCGCAGCAAGTGCTGGAGGAGGCGATTCGCCTGTCGCCGCTGGCGGTGCGCCGTCAGGCGTTGCTGGGCAAGCTGGCGATGGCCAACGAAGATTTCGAGACGGCTTCCCGGGCTTACCGCCAGGCGGTGAATCAGGGCGCGCAATCGCGCTTCAAGGACCCGGAAAGCAATCTCGGCCTGGCCCATGCCCTGATCAGCAAGGGCAGCGAGCGCGGGCTCGACACCCGTACGCGTCTGGAGATCAACACCACCCTCAGCGCCGTGGCCAAGGAAAACCCTACCGACCCGGGCCTGCAGATTCGCGCGCGTCTGATGAAGGCCACGAGCCTGTTGCTCAACGATGCCGAGACCGCCGAGAAGCTCACCGAGCAAGCGTTGATGCGCCTTGACGGCATGGAGCAGTTCATGAGCCCCGAGGCGGCGTTGCTGGTCGCCAAGCAATTGCAGATGCTCGGCCAGGCCGAGGCGGGCACTTCGATGCTCAAGAGCTGTGCGGAAATCTACGGCGATGACCCGACGGTGATGAAAGACATCGCCAAGCTCACCGACGACCCGACTATTCTCAGCTCCAGCAACGCCGCCGCCGACCTCAACCGTCAGGGCGTGCGCGTGTACAAGACCGGCAACCTGGTGGAGGCCCGCGAGGTGTTCCGCAAGGCGCTGAAGATGCAACCGAAGAACATCAGTATCGCGCTGAACATGGCCCAGTCGCTGCTGCACGGCACCGACACCAATGTGCCGTCGGCGGAGCTGGAAGAATGTCGGGCCTGCCTGAAACTGGTGGGTCTGATGCCCGACACCGACGCGCGTTATCCGCGTTATCAGAAGCTGAAAAGCAAGGCGTTTGGCGAATGAACCAAGACGAGCAGGCACTGGATTTTTCCACGGTGATCGCCTCCACCGTGCACGACATGAAGAACTCTCTGGCGATGCTGATGCAGGCCCACAGCCAATGGCTGGCACGCTTGCCCGAAGCGCAGCGCCAGGGGCCGGAGCAGGGCGTGATCGACTTCGAGTTCGCCCACCTCAACGGCATGCTGGTGCAACTGCTCGGGCTGTACAAGCTTGGGGTGAATCAGATGCCGTTGCAGCCGGCCTATCACGAGCTGGACGATTTCATCGAAGCGCAACTGGCGGCGCATCAGGAAGTGTTCGCCAGTCGTGGAATCATCGCCACTTACGAAGTCGATCCGCTCAGTCCGCTGGGTTTCTTTGATCGCGAACTGATCGCCTCTGTGCTGGGCAACTGCATCAACAACGCGATCCGTTACGCCCGTGAATCGCTGCTGATCACCGTCAGCGACGAAGCCGGGCAATTGGTGCTGAGCATCAATGACGACGGCGACGGTTACCCGGCCGAAATGCTCGAGCGCCAGTCCGATTACGTGCAGGGCATCAACCACAGCAGTGGCAGCACCGGGCTGGGTCTGTACTTCGCCGGGCGCATTGCCGCGCTGCATCAGCGCAACGGTGTTGGCGGCCGGACCGAGATTCGTAATGGCGGCCCGCTGGGCGGCGGCGTGTTCAGTATTTACCTGCCCTGAATCACGGATGCATCGACCGGAATTCTTTTTGTTGGCTGCTGCTTGATATTCCGAACAGCCGAAGCCTATTTTGTCCGGGTCGCCGTTCGCGGCTCGCACAATAACAAGGATTGCGTCATGACAACCGATGGCCAGCGTTCACTCGCGCAGCGATTGACGGGCATTGATGAGATTGAATGTGTCACGCCGGATTTGAACGGTGTGCCACGTGGCAAGGTAATGACCGCCGAGGGTTTCCTCGAAGGGCGGCGTTTGCAGTTGGCCCGGGGGGTGCTGCTGCAATGCATCATGGGTGGTTATCCCGCCGCGAAATTCTATGGCAGCGATGACGGTGACCTGGCGCTGGTGGCCGATCCGGGGCAGATCCATCCGTTGCCATGGAGTGAAGAGCCGCGGGCCTTTGCCATCTGTGATGCCGACGAGCTGACCGGCGAAAGCTCCAACCTGTCGACCCGTGGTCAGCTCAAGAAGGTCATTGCCCGCTACGCAGCCCTAGGTCTGGCGCCGGTGGTGGCGACCGAACTCGAATTCTTTGTGTTCGCTCCGAACACCGACCCGAACCAACCGTTCCAGCCGCCCGTCGGTCTCGATGGTCGTCGCGAGGACGGTCATTCGGCGTTCAGCGTCAGTTCCAACAACGGTCTGCGACCGTTCTTCAGTGAAGTCTATAAATGCATGGCGGCTCTGGGCCTGCCACGCGATACCTTCATGCACGAAATGGGCGTCAGCCAGTTCGAGATCAACCTGCTGCACGGTGATCCACTGTTGCTGGCCGACCAGACCTTCCTGTTCAAGCACCTGCTCAAGGAAGTCGCGCTCAAGCACGGCCTGACGGTGGTGTGCATGGCCAAGCCGCTGGCGCACACGCCAGGCAGTTCGATGCACATTCACCAGAGCATCGTCGAAATCGGCAGCGGCAAGAATGTGTTCAGCGATGCGGACGGTCAGACGACCGCGATGTTCCGCCACTTCATCGGCGGGCAGCAGGCGGGCATGGCTGATTTCACCGCGCTGTTTGCGCCGAACGTCAATTCGTACCAGCGCCTGTGCCATCCGTTTGCGTCGCCGAACAATGCCTGCTGGTCCCACGACAACCGCGCCGCCGGCCTGCGTATCCCGGCCAGTTCGCCGGTCGCGCGTCGGGTCGAGAACCGCTTGCCGGGCGCCGATGCCAACCCGTATCTGGCCATCGCTGCTAGCCTGGCCGCCGGCCTGTACGGCATCGAGCATGAACTCGAACCAAGCGAAGCGATTCAAGGCGAGTTCGACGTGCCGGACCATCTTTCGCTGCCGTGTACCTTGCACGCGGCGCTCGAACGTCTGAAACACAGCCAGCTTGCAAAGGAACTGTTCGGCACGGAGTTCATCGAAGGCTACATCGCTTCGAAGACCATGGAGTTGACCAGTTTCTTTGACGAAATCACTCCCTGGGAACGCCGTGTTCTAGCAGCCCAGGCCTGACGACATGTCGCCGTCGGGCTATCGTTTGATAGCCCGATACTTACCGCAAGGAGCCGCTCGGAACGCCGATGCGCCAAATCTGGAAATCCTTTCGAGCGCTGTATTTCGCCTCGCTGATGATGTTGATCGGCTCGGGCCTTCTTTCTACTTATCTGGCTTTGCGTCTGGCTGCCGACCATGTCGACGGGTTGTGGGTCGGTGCGTTGATGGCGGCCAACTATTTCGGTCTGGTGCTGGGCGGCAAGATCGGTCACCGCCTGATTGCCCGGGTCGGGCATATCCGTGCCTACTCGGCGTGTGCCGGGATCGTCGGTGCGGCGGTGCTCGGTCATGGCCTGGTGGACTGGCTGCCGGCCTGGCTGGTGCTGCGGACCATCGTCGGCCTCGGCATGATGTGCCAATACATGGTCATCGAGAGCTGGCTGAACGAGCAGGCTGACGCCAATCAGCGCGGTCTGGTGTTCAGCGGCTACATGATCGCGTCGTATCTGGGGCTGGTGCTCGGTCAGCTGATTCTGGTCATGCACCCGGGCCTTGGCCTGGAACTGCTGATGCTGGTCGCGCTGTGCTTCGCCCTGTGTCTGGTGCCGGTGGCACTGACCCGACGGATTCACCCGGCGCCGCTGCACCCGGCGCCGATGGAGCCGCGCTTCTTTATCAAGCGTGTGCCGCAGTCGCTGAGCACGGTGCTCGGGGCGGGGCTGATCATCGGTTCGTTCTACGGTCTGGCGCCGCTGTATGCCTCGCAGCAGGGGCTGTCCACCGAGCAGGTCGGTCTGTTCATGGGTAGCTGCATTTTTGCCGGGTTGGTGGTGCAGTGGCCGCTGGGCTGGTTGTCCGACCGCTATGACCGGGCGCTGCTGATTCGTTGCTTTGCGTTGTTCCTCGCGATTGCCGCGTTGCCGCTGGCGATCCTGCCGCAGGTGCCGCTGGAGGTTCTGTTCGTGGTCGGCTTCCTCTGCTCGCTGGTGCAGTTTTGCCTGTACCCGTTGGCGGTGGCGTTCTCCAACGACCACGTCGAAGGCGAGCGCCGGGTGTCGCTGACGGCGATGCTGCTGGTGACTTACGGCGTGGGCGCCAGTATCGGGCCGCTGGCGGCCGGGGTGCTGATGAAGCTGTTCGGGCCGCAGAGCCTGTATGCGTTCTTCACCTTTTTCGCGCTGGTGCTGGTGTGGCGGATCCGACCGAAAGCCGTGACCAATCTGCACCAGGTGGACGATGCACCGCTGCATCACGTGGCGATGCCGGACAGCATGTCCAGTTCGCCGCTGGTAGCAGCGCTTGACCCGCGGGTTGACGAACAAGTGGTGCAGGAGCAGATGCAGAATACGGTCGCTCCTGAACCGGAGCCTGAGCCAGAACCTGAACCGGAGCCAGAATCTGCCGCGCCCACCGACTCGACAGTCGAAGACGAGGGGCCGGACATCACTCCCGCCAAGCCGTGATCCGGGCATAAAAAAACGGGCAGTCACCGCAGTGACTGCCCGTTTTTCATGCCTGCCGATCAGAGATCGTCTTTATCGAACCGACGCGCTTCGCGCTGCAGTTGATAAACGAAACGCTCGACGTTGCGGGCCGCCGGGCCGCTGATGTTGTGAAAGCGCAGGCCGGCGAAGGTGATGTTGAGCTTTTCTTCGAAGTGCAGGTAACGCAGCTCGACCGATACCGGTTGGTTGCCGAACAGCGGCGCGGCGATCAGGCGATCATAGACCTGGCCCAGTTGCAGGCGGTCAGTGATGTCGCCTTCGAAACGCAGCTTGCAACCGGTGGCAGAGATATCCAGCAGTTTGCCGCCGATCGGCGACTTGAGCTTTTCGCCACCCAGTTCGACGCTGACCAGGTCGGTCAGCTTCAGGGCGGCGCGGAAGGCATTGCGGCGCTGGTGATAAACCACTTCGCTGGGCAGGTCGCCGCTGTAGAAGCGGTCGCCGTCGGAATCCTTGATGCTCAGCGTCCCTGTACATTCCCAGGCGATGCGCACGCCATCATGAAAGCCCTCAACCTTGA
Organism: Pseudomonas sp. GW456-12-10-14-LB2; assembly: GCF_002884345.1. Classification (NCBI taxonomy): domain Bacteria; kingdom Pseudomonadati; phylum Pseudomonadota; class Gammaproteobacteria; order Pseudomonadales; family Pseudomonadaceae; genus Pseudomonas; species Pseudomonas sp. GW456-12-10-14-LB2. Next base: position 58,508 of record NZ_POHV01000019.1, on the reverse strand, counting down.
ACGGTTCGCCTGCTTCCAGAAAACGTTCGCCGTCGCGCGGGATCATTTCATCAAGCTTGATCGAACCGTTTTCGCGATCGACTTCAATCAGGTAGCTCTGGAAGCGCTGGCTACGCTCGTGAAAGGTGATGATCAGCGGATCGTGGCTCTCTTGCAGCTGGCGCAGATTGCTGGAGATCTCCAGGGGCGTGGTGAGCACCTTTGGGGGCTGCGGAGCGTCATCGTTGGACACGTTAAATCAATCTCCAGACAAAATTTGACTACGGCTGGCCAGTATTTTGCCAGCATGTTTCGCACGTTGATAGGGCGCAAGCATAGAAGAAAGCATCACGCCTGGCTGAGCGCGCGCGGTTTCTGCAGTTTGGAGAAGGTGCCACTGGCGTCGTAGAGCGCGGGAGGCTCGCCGCCGGTGAGGATTTTCAGCTGATTGGCCGTGGCGGCCTGCTGCATGATGATCGACTGGCCGTTCTTGACGTTGGCCGCCTGGCACTGGGCAATCAGGTCGGTCAGGACATCGCTCTGGCTCAGCAATTGGTCGCCGATGCTCGACTGGCTGGCCAGTTGTTCCAGGCCGGCGCGGTCGAGCGACAGGTTGAGACTGGCGAGGATTTCGCTGCGCTTGCGGCCATGCTGTTCGAGCAGAATGATCAATGCCTGTTTGCGCGCCAGAATTTCTTCCAGCAGAGGCATGTCGCGACCGTGCAAGGCGAGGGACTCGGTTTGCAGCAACTCCAGCAATTGTTGAGCTGGAGCAAAGTCGTCGGTGATCAGTTGCAATAGATTAGTGTCGTGCATGGCTGGCCTTGGGTTTTAAGCGTCCAAAAGCCTGGCGCTGACCGAGGCCTAGCGCTGGGCTTCGAAATTAAGCAGTTTGCTGGCTACACGGTTGCTGTCGACCTTGTAGCTGCCATCGGCAATCGCTGCTTTCAACTCGGCCACGCGGGCTTTATCGACGGCAGGCTGATCGCGCAGCTTGTCAGTGACCTTCTGCAACTGTTGAGCCTCATTGCTGAGGTGTACCGATTCCCCGCTTTTTGCGGTACTGGCCTGTTCGGCCGGGGTATTCAGCGGCGCGGAGGTGCCGGTTTCGGCGGTTTCCTTGGCGTTGCTGGTACGTGTACTGCCCGTAAGTGACGAGGAGCTGTTCAAACGGCTGAAATCGATGACCATGTTAAAAACCTCTGGGAATTTGGACGCTTGCCATGTTCTCGGCCATCCCCTGGAAAACTTTAGGCTCATTTAGCAATGAGCTTGCATGCGCCGTTGCAGATCCTGCTGCGGCACAGTTTAGGGAACAGCTCTGGTCAGCGCCAGTTTTCTGCTTGAGTACTCAGAGGCTTTTCAAATATCCGTTCATACAGCCGCTCACATCACCGCTACATGGCCGCTCACATGGCAACTTCCACCTGGCCCGGCGCGATAACCTGCGCCTTGATAACCCGTTGGGAATTGAGGTTTTTCACCCGAATCTGTTCTTTCAGGCCGCCGTTCGACAGGGCTTCGCCCGGCATGCGGACGGCGAGGGTGCCGCTGCGGGCGGTGATCACCACTTGATCGCCCTTGCGAACCACTTCCGCCTGTTCCAGATGCACCAGGGTAATGACTTGATCGGCTACCGTTGGTCGGGTCAATTTTTGTCCGATCGCTTCATCCACCGACGTCAGGAAACCCTGATTGATCGTGCTGACGTCGCGTTCGCGCAACGTCACGTCCTGAGGCTCGATGATGCCGGCGCGTTTGAGTGGTCGCGTGGTGGTCACAATCTCGCGAAACAGGCGGACTTGAGCGGGCACGAACACCGTCCAGGGGGAGGTGCCTTCGCAGCGGACCTTGACCGTGACACGGCCCAGAGGGCGTGCCGGACTCTCCAGTGTCGCTGTCAATTCCTTGTCGCACATAGGCATGCGCATGCGTGGATCGAGCTGGTTGACCTCGATTTCATAACGGCCTTCCGTTTGACTGGTAGCCAGATAGTCTTCTACGGTGAATTCAAGAAAGCCCTGAGTGACGCCGATAAGCATGTCAGGCAAGGTAACCGCATCAGCACCGGCAGGGCTGCCAGCGAAAAAAAGGCAAATGGCGGACATCGCGCAAAGCCCTCTGCGGAGGGGAGATGTCAGGCGTCGGAAAAATGTCGTTTGAGCGTTCATACGAGTTAAAAAGCAAGCGCCGTGCCGTTTAGCAATGAATGTGCGTCGCAACAACACTTGGCGTTGGTGTAGGAGTCTGGGCATGGCTGGTGTAATGGATTCGGTGAACCAGCGCACGCAACTGGTGGGGCAGAATCGCCTGGAGCTGTTGTTGTTCCGTCTCGACGGCCAGCAGCTCTACGGGATCAACGTGTTCAAGGTTCGGGAAGTGCTGCAATGCCCGCAACTGACGCTGATGCCCAAGTCCAGTCCTGTCGTGTGCGGGGTGGCGAATATCCGGGGGGCGACCATTCCGATCCTTGATCTGGCGATGGCGACCGGCTCCGGTGCTTTGAAAGACAAGAACAGTCCGTTCGTGATCATCACGGAATACAACACCAAGACGCAGGGTTTCCTGGTGCGCTCGGTGGAACGTATCGTGAACATGAACTGGGAAGAGATCCATCCGCCGCCCAAGGGCACCGGACGCGATCATTACCTGACCGCTGTGACTCGGGTCGACAATCAGTTAGTCGAAATCATCGACGTCGAGAAGGTGCTGGCGGAAGTTGCGCCGACGCCGGAAGCGATTTCGGTCGGCGTGGTGGATGTCGAGACCCAGAGCAAGGCGTTGTCGCTGCGGGTGCTGACGGTCGATGACTCGTCGGTGGCGCGCAAGCAGGTGACGCGTTGCCTGCAGACGGTCGGCGTCGAAGTGGTGGCGTTGAACGACGGCAAGCAGGCGCTGGATTACCTGCGCAAGCTGGTCGACGAGGGCAAGAAGCCGGAAGAAGAGTTCCTGATGATGATCTCCGACATCGAAATGCCGGAGATGGACGGGTACACCCTGACGGCCGAGATCCGCAGCGACCCTCGCATGCAAAAGCTTCATATCATCCTGCATACTTCGTTGTCGGGTGTGTTCAATCAGGCGATGGTCAAGAAAGTCGGTGCCGATGACTTCCTGGCCAAATTCCGTCCTGATGACCTGGCATCCCGGGTAGTCGACCGGATCAAAGCAGCAGATATCAGCTAAGGGCCTTTTGCCCCTGGCGTTCAACACGATTTAAGAGGCGGCATCATTTGTCTACGGGTAATTTGGATTTCGAACAGTTCCGGGTCTTCCTGGAAAAAGCCTGTGGCATTTTGCTCGGTGAAAACAAGCAGTACCTGGTGTCGAGCCGTCTCAACAAACTGATGGAGCAGCAAGGCATCAAGTCCCTGGGTGAGCTGGTTCAGCGCATCCAGACCCAGCCGCGCAGCGGTTTGCGCGAGCAGGTGGTCGATGCCATGACGACCAACGAAACCCTGTGGTTTCGCGACACCTATCCGTTTGAAGTCTTGAAGAACAAGGTGCTGCCCGAAGCGATCAAGGCCGCTCCCAACCAGCGTCTGCGGATCTGGTCGGCGGCCTGCTCGTCGGGTCAGGAACCCTATTCGCTGTCGATGTCGATCGACGAGTTCGAGCGGACCAACATCGGCCAGTTGAAGATGGGTGTGCAGATCGTTGCCACCGATCTGTCCGGCAGCATGCTGACCAACTGCAAGACCGGCGAGTACGACAGCCTGGCAATCGGTCGCGGTCTGTCCGCCGATCGTCTGCAGCGCTACTTCGACCCGAAAGGGCCGGGGCGCTGGGTGATCAAGGCACCGATCAAGAACCGGGTGGAGTTCCGCTCGTTCAACCTGCTCGACAGCTACGCAAGCCTGGGCAAGTTCGACATCGTGTTCTGCCGCAACGTGCTGATCTACTTCTCCGCCGAGGTGAAGAAGGACATCCTGTTGCGCATCCACAGCACGCTGAAGCCGGGCGGTTATCTGTTCCTTGGCGCTTCCGAGGCGCTGAACGGTCTGCCGGATCATTACCAGATGGTTCAGTGCAGCCCGGGGATCATCTACCAGGCGAAGTGATCAAGACCGGCAACACAAGAAACGGGAGTCCTCAGGGGCTCCCGTTTTTTTATGCCTGAAGGTTTTGCCGGTGGCAGGCGGCGGCAGAAAAGCGGCATCCGGCGGAAACCGGTTGCCGCTTTTCTGGCATTGCCGCGTTGCCGGTTCCGCGCAAAGCCCCGTAATCCGGGGCTTTCTCAAACTGGCACGCCGCTTGCTATAACCCTGTTACGAAAAATCCGGTCACCTGAAGGTTCCCGACATGAGCATCAGCTTCGATAAAGCGCTCGGCATTCACGAAAAGGCTCTGGGCTTCCGCGCCCAGCGTGCCGAAGTGCTGGCCAACAACATCGCCAACGCCGATACCCCGAACTACAAGGCGCGGGATCTGGAGTTCTCCAAAGTGCTCGAAGCACAGAGCCAGAAGAACGCCAACGGCACCATCGCCCTGAACATGACCAACAGCCGTCACATCGAAGCTGAAGGGCTGGGCAATGGCGACGAGTCGCTGATGTATCGCACGCCGATGCAGCCGTCGATCGACCAGAACACCGTGGACGCCCAGCTGGAACAGTCGAACTACGCGGAAAACGCGGTCGGCTTCCAGGCCAGCTTCACCCTGCTCAACAGCAAATTCAAAGGGCTGGTATCAGCCCTGCGCGGAGAGTAATCCATGTCCCTGTCCAGCGTTTTCAACATTGCCGGCAGCGGCATGAGCGCCCAGACCACCCGCCTCAACACCGTGGCTTCGAACATCGCCAACGCCGAGACCGTCTCGTCGAGCATCGATCAGACCTACCGTGCCCGTCACCCGGTATTCGCCACCATGTTCCAGGGCGGCCAGAGCGGCGGCAGCAATTCGCTGTTCCAGAACCAGGATGCTGCGGGCCAGGGCGTGCAGGTCATGGGCGTGGTCGAAGACCAGAGCAACCTCGAAGCGCGCTACGAGCCGAACCATCCGGCAGCCGACGCAAAGGGCTACGTCTACTACCCGAACGTCAACGTGGTGGAAGAAATGGCTGACATGATTTCCGCGAGCCGGTCGTTCCAGACCAACGCCGAAATGATGAACACCGCCAAGACCATGATGCAGAAGGTACTGACCCTCGGTCAGTAATAAGGGGCGACTGCCATGAGTGTTACCGATACCACCAGCAGCCTGACGATGAACGACATACTGGCCAACTCTTCGAAGAAGACCAGTAGCACGACCACCGGCGGCATCGCTTCGGCCACCAACAGCTCGACCGGCGGCCAGGCCCTGGGCAAGGACGCGTTCCTGCAACTGCTGGTAACCCAGCTGAAGAACCAGAACCCGCTCGACCCGCAGGACAACAGCGCATTCGTTGCCCAGTTGGCGCAGTTCAGCAGCCTTGAGGGGATCACCACCCTCAACAGCACCGTCAGCTCGCTGGCCGGCAACTACAACTCGTCGCAAGCCCTGCAGGCTTCGTCGCTGGTCGGCCGCAACGTGATCGTGCAGACCAACTCGGTACAGCTCGACGATCCGAGCAAAGGCATGACCGGTTCGGTCACCGTTCCGTCGTCGATTGCCGGCGGCACCGTCTCCATCACCGACAGCAGCGGCACCGTTGTTCGCACCATCGACCTGGGCAGCCGCGCCGCCGGCAATGCGAGCTTCACATGGGACGGCAAGGACAAGGACGGCAACCTGGTGAAAACCGGTACCTACACCGTCAAGGCGAACGCCTCGATCAACGGTACCTCGACCGATATGGCGACCTACCTGCCAGCCACGGTCACCAGCGTGACGATCAGCCAGACCGGTGGCGAGCTGATGCTCAACCTGTCCGGCAAGGGCACCGTTGCCCTGTCCAAAGTACAAACCATTGGTATATAGAGCCGACTAACCGGCACAAAGGAGTGGAATATGTCTTTCAATATCGGCCTTAGCGGTCTCTATGCAGCCAACAAGCAACTGGACGTGACCGGCAACAACATCGCCAACGTTGCGACCGCCGGTTTCAAATCGTCCCGTGCAGAATTCGAAGACGTCTACTCGGCCACTCGCCTGGGTAGCGGCAGCAAGGTCATCGGCAACGGTGTGCGCCTGGCCAACGTTTCCCAGCAGTTCACCCAAGGCGACATCAACAACACCGGCAACGTGCTGGACATGGGCATCAACGGTTCGGGCTTCTTCACCCTGAGCAACAACGGCTCGATCTCCTACACCCGTGCCGGTACGTTCAAGGTCGACAAGGACGGCTTCATCACCAACACCGACTACACCTCGCGTCTGCAAGGCTATGGTGTGGACTCCAACGGCAAGGTCATCAACGGCGTGTTGACCGACCTGAAGATCGACACCTCGAACCTCGCGCCGAAGTCCACCTCGCTGGTGACCTCGACCATCAACCTGAACTCGACCGCTCCGGTGATCGACGACACAGTGGCGGCCGGCAAGTTCGACCCTAGCAAGACCGAGACCTACACCAAGTCGTTCAGCACCCCGATCTATGACAGCCAGGGTAACTCCCACGTCATGGACCAATACATGGTGAAAACCGGTGCCAACACCTGGAAGGTCTACACCCTGGTAGACGGTCGTAACCCGGATGCTACCGGCAGCGATCCGAAAGTCACCGCACCTGTCGCTTCGACCATGACCTTCGACTCCACCGGTCAACTGACTCAGGTCAGCACGCCGCCTGCCGTGATCAGCAGCGACCTGAAACTCACTGGCTGGGTACCGGGTACTGTCACCAACGGCGTGTGGAAGGCCAACGGTGCTTCGGCGAACCCGGCTGGCATCACCATTTCGATGGCCAAGACCACTCAGTTCAACGCTGACACCGCGCGTTCGATCCCGACTCAGGATGGTTACGCGACTGGCCAGATCACCAACCTGACCATCGACGGTACCGGTACGCTGTTTGCCAACTTCAGCAATAACCAGAGCAAGGCCATCGGCCAGGTTGCGCTGGCGAGCTTCACCAACGAGCAGGGTCTGCAGCCGATTGGTGGTACCAGCTGGAAAGAGACTTACGCTTCGGGCATTCCGGGCTACGATGCGCCGGAGACCGGTACGTTGGGTTCGGTTGTTTCGAACTCGCTGGAGGAGTCGAACGTTAACCTGACCAATGAGCTGGTTGATCTGATCAAGGGTCAGAGTAACTATCAGGCGAATGCCAAGACCATTTCGACTCAGAGCACCATTATGCAGACCATTATTCAGATGACCTGATTTCTGGGTTTGGTTTTGTATGGGAGCCCCTCTTTTTGAGGGGCTTTTTTTTGGCTGCGGTTTGGGGTGTTTATCCGTTTCTGCGGGTGTTGCCGCTGGCGGTTTCGCCCTTACGGCGAGTCCCTTTTGCAAACGCCCAAAAGGAACCAAAACGCTGGGCCCCGGCGTTCGGCACCTCGCTTTGGCTCGGTGTTCCTTCGTTACGGGATTCATCCGGGGGCATCGCCTACGGTTTGCTTCGCTGCACCTCCTCTCGATGCATGCGGCTGCGCCGCACGGTCGCTGCGCTTCCACCCCCGGATAAATCCCTCCACTCAGCCTTCCGATGGGGCCGGCACGTCAAAAGCCTTACTCGAGCTAACGCTCATCGTATTGAGTGGTGGAAGCAGGGATGTTTGCTTTAGTTCAACTCGGTCTTTCACGTCGGCGTATCTCTCCCAAACAACTCGGTCAGTCCCCTCTCCCTCGGGAGAGGGTTAGGGTGAGGGGGCTTTGGAGAGGAAGATGCGGGAGTTGAGTTGGATGCGTTTCAAAACCCAAGTTCACATCGGTATTTCACGTCGGCGTATCTCTCCCAAACACCTCGGTCAGTCCCCTCTCCCTCCGGGAGAGGGCTAGGGTGAGGGCGGCTTTTGCTTTTATCGCGGGCAAAAGAAAACCCCCGACAAACCAGAAGTCTGTCGGGGGTTTCTCGGATCAGGCGTTTCGCAACGCCCGATTCAGCTCAGCTTATTGGCAAGCTTCGCAATCCGGCTCGTCGATGGCGCAAGCCTTCGGTACTGGAGCCGGGCCGGCAGGGGCTGCCAGGACCGAGTCGTCGCCGTGGTTGCCGCCGCTGGATACAGCGTTCAGCTTGCCGGTGTTGATGGTCGACTTCTCGGTGCTGGTCGCGGCCAGGGCGCGGAGGTAGTAGGTGGTTTTCAGACCACGGTACCAGGCCATGCGGTAGGTCACGTCCAGCTTCTTGCCCGATGCGCCGGCGATGTACAGGTTCAGCGACTGGGCCTGGTCGATCCACTTCTGACGACGGCTGGCGGCGTCAACGATCCACTTGGTGTCCACTTCGAATGCGGTCGCGTAGAGCTCTTTGAGTTCTTGCGGGATGCGCTCGATCTGCTGAACCGAACCGTCGTAGTACTTCAGGTCGTTGATCATGACCGAGTCCCACAGACCGCGAGCCTTCAGGTCGCGAACCAGGTAGGGGTTGATCACGGTGAATTCGCCCGACAGGTTCGATTTCACATACAGGTTCTGGTAGGTCGGTTCGATCGACTGCGATACGCCGGTGATGTTGGCGATGGTCGCGGTCGGTGCGATGGCCATGATGTTCGAGTTGCGGATGCCTTTCTGTACACGGGCGCGAACCGGTGCCCAGTCCAGGGATTCGGTCAGGTCGACGTCGATGTACTTCTGGCCGCGTGCTTCGATCAGGATCTGTTGCGAATCCAGCGGCAGTACGCCTTTGGACCACAGCGAACCCTGGAACGTCTCGTACGAGCCGCGCTCGTCGGCCAGGTCGCAGGAAGCCTGGATCGCGTAGTAGCTGACCGCTTCCATCGACTTGTCGGCGAACTCGACGGCAGCGTCGGAACCGTAAGGGATGTGCTGCAGGTACAGCGCGTCCTGGAAGCCCATGATGCCCAGGCCGACCGGACGGTGACGGAAGTTGGAGTTCTTCGCCTGCGGTACCGAGTAGTAGTTGATGTCGATCACGTTGTCGAGCATGCGCACGGCGACGTCGATGGTGCGCTTGAGCTTGGCGGTGTCCAGCTTGCCGTCGACGATGTGGTTCGGCAGGTTGATCGAGCCCAGGTTGCAGACCGCGATCTCGTCCTTGTTGGTGTTCAAGGTGATCTCGGTGCACAGGTTCGAGCTGTGAACAACGCCGACGTGCTGCTGCGGGCTACGCAGGTTGCACGGGTCTTTGAAAGTCAGCCATGGGTGGCCGGTTTCGAACAGCATCGACAGCATCTTGCGCCACAGGTCTTTGGCCTGGATGGTCTTGAACAGCTTAACCTTGCCCGGGTACTCGGTCAGGGCTTCGTAGTACTCGTAGCGCTCTTCGAAGGCCTTGCCGGTCAGGTCGTGCAGATCCGGTACTTCGGACGGCGAGAACAGGGTCCATTTGCCGTCATCGAAGACGCGCTTCATGAACAGGTCAGGGATCCAGTTGGCGGTGTTCATGTCGTGGGTACGACGACGGTCATCACCGGTGTTCTTGCGCAGCTCGATGAACTCTTCGATGTCCATGTGCCAGGTTTCCAGGTAGGCACAGACAGCGCCTTTGCGCTTGCCACCCTGGTTAACGGCGACGGCGGTGTCGTTCACCACTTTCAGGAACGGAACCACGCCTTGCGACTTGCCGTTGGTGCCCTTGATGTACGAACCCAGTGCACGCACCGGCGTCCAGTCGTTGCCCAGACCGCCGGCGAATTTCGACAGCATGGCGTTGTCGTGGATCGCGTGGTAGATGCCCGACAGGTCATCCGGCACGGTGGTCAGGTAGCAGCTCGACAGCTGTGGACGCAGGGTACCGGCGTTGAACAGGGTCGGGGTCGAAGCCATGTAGTCGAACGAGGACAGCAGGTTGTAGAACTCGATCGCACGGTCTTCTTTCTGCTTCTCTTCGATCGCCAGCCCCATGGCCACGCGCATGAAGAAGATCTGCGGCAGTTCGAAACGCACGCCATCCTTGTGGATGAAGTAACGGTCGTACAGGGTCTGCAGGCCCAGGTAGGTGAATTGCTGGTCGCGCTCGTGGTTGATCGCCTTGCCCAGTTTTTCCAGGTCGAAGGAGGCCAGAACAGGGTTCAGCAGTTCGAACTCGATACCTTTGGCGACGTAGGCCGGCAGTGCCTTGGCGTACAGGTCGGCCATCTCGTGGTGAGTGGCGCTCTCGGCCACGCCCAGGAAGCCCAGGCCTTCGGCACGCAGGGTGTCCATCAGCAGGCGGGCGGTCACGAACGAGTAGTTCGGCTCGCGCTCGACCAGGGTACGCGCGGTCATCACCAGAGCGGTGTTGACGTCGTTCAGGGCCACGCCGTCGTACAGGTTCTTCAGGGTTTCGCGCTGGATCAGGTCGCCGTCGACTTCAGCCAGACCTTCGCAGGCTTCGGTGACGATGGTGTTCAGGCGACCCATGTCCAGTGGCGCGAGAGTGCCGTCGGCGCGGGTGATGCGGATCGACGGGTGCGCCTGTACCGGTGCTTCGGCGGTGGTGCGAACGGCGCGTTCCTTGGAACGGGCATCACGGTAGATCACGTAGTCGCGAGCCACTTTCTGCTCGCCGGCACGCATCAGGGCCAGTTCGACCTGGTCCTGGATTTCTTCGATGTGGATGGTGCCGCCCGACGGCATGCGACGCTTGAAGGTCGCGGTGACCTGTTCGGTCAGGCGGGCAACGGTGTCGTGGATTCGCGACGAAGCGGCAGCGGTGCCGCCCTCAACTGCGAGAAACGCTTTGGTGATAGCGACGGTGATCTTGTCATCGGTGTAAGGAACGACAGTGCCATTACGCTTGATCACGCGCAGTTGGCCAGGCGCGGTGGCAGCCAGATCCGAATTCGAATCGGCGGCCTGCGGCAAGGTGCCCTGCGGGTTCTCGCGAGTTGTGTCGGTTTGCATGGGGGGTGATCTCCACATTCTCTATGTTTGTTTGGGCACCATCATGGTGCTCACCGTTCTGGTCCGAAGCACTACAACCGACGGGTGTCGGGCATAACAACTTCGGACCAGTAGGAAAAAGGCTAATGACGCCGCATCCTTGCCGAAGTTTTCGGCCGCGAGCCAAGGCTCGAGCCGGATTACTTCCAGGGTGGCAGTAACGACTGCAACACCCGTACCGTTCCGGTCGTTGCCAACCTGAAAAACGGTGCCATCCGCAAGTGCGGTTTGGGCTTTGAAAAACTTGCTTGGTTCAACCGGAAACTGGCAATAAAGCACTTGAGTTTCAGGTCCGAAATGTGGTTGGGCTCTTGAATGGAAAACCCTATATGTAGGGTCTGTCCTCGCGCCGTGCTACAAGATAATGCGTTTCGAGGGGGCTTGCAACGTACGAGCTGTGGATAAACCTGTGCGTAAATTGTGTAAGAAACCAGGAATTCCCGTGTAGGCCGCTAACCTGCTGAGCTAGACCGTTTGTCACTGTTTTTCAGTCGGGAAAAACGCTTCAGCGGATTTTTAAGGGCGCGAACCCTATCACAAAAATCCGCCTTGTCCGAACGCATTTACCGACTTGTGTTCTGGCTGTACGCCGTTTATACAATCGGGCCATGCGCACGCATTCTTATCCTCCTTAAAGATGACAAAAAGACGGGAGGATCCTTCCTTTATAAGCAGCATCGGCAAGCAGAGGTCACCCGTGGAGCAAGAAGCCTGGCAGGTATTGATAGTCGAGGACGACCAGCGTCTGGCCGAACTGACCCGTGAATACCTGCAAGCCAACGGATTGCGCGTGGAGATCGAAGGCAACGGTGCGCTGGCGGCGGCGCGGATCATCAAGGAACAGCCGGACCTGGTGATCCTCGACCTGATGCTCCCCGGCGAAGACGGCCTGAGCATCTGCCGCAAGGTGCGTGACCGTTACGACGGCCCGATCCTGATGCTCACCGCGCGCACCGATGACGCCGACCAGATCCTCGGGCTCGACTTGGGTGCCGACGACTACGTCTGCAAACCGGTGCGCCCGCGACTGTTGCTGGCGCGTATCCAGGCGCTGCTGCGACGCAGTGACACACCGGAGGCGCCAGCGGGCAATCCGCGTCGTCTGCAGTTCGGTCCGCTGGTGGTGGACAACGCCTTGCGCGAAGCCTGGCTCAGTGACAGCGGCATCGAGCTGACCAGCGCCGAATTCGATCTGCTCTGGCTGCTGGTATCCAACGCCGGGCGGATCCTGTCCCGGGAAGAAATCTTCACCGCACTGCGCGGCATTGGCTACGACGGCCAGGACCGCTCGATCGATGTACGCATCTCGCGCATCCGCCCGAAAATCGGCGACGACCCCGATCACCCGCGCCTGATCAAGACCGTGCGCAGCAAAGGTTATCTGTTCGTGCCGGAAGCCTGCGTAGAACTGCCGCTGTGAATTCGATCTTCCTGCGCATCTATGGCGGCATGTGCGCGGCGCTGATTCTGGTGGCGGTGCTCGGCGTGCTGGCGCTGCACCTGCTCAACCAGGTGCGCAGCGAGCAATACCGCGAGCGTCTGGCCCACGGCACGTTTTCGCTGATGGCCGACAACCTGCAACCGATGAATGAAACCGAGCGCCATCGCGCCTTGCTGGTGTGGGAGCGGCTGCTCGGGATTCCGCTGGCGCTGAAGACCTTTGCCCAGACCGATCTCGATCTGACCCAGCGCACTCGGGTGCAGCGCGGCCAGGCGCTGGTCGAACAGACCGGCCCGCACGCGGCCAAGGTCTATCGGCTGGTCAGTGACAAGGATCAACTGGTGCTGGTGGGCGAGGTGCAGCAGATCAGCGAGCAACTGGCCCGGGCGACCATCTACCTGTTGGCCGATGAGCTGGTGCGGGTGCCCGTGGGCGAACAGCCCAAACGACTGGCGCAGTTGAAAGAAGACAAAGGCTTCGGCTTCGATTTGCGGCTGGTCACCGTCAGCGATGCCGACATGGACGAAGACCAGAGTCGTCGAGTGTCCGAAGGCGATACGGTGATGGCGCTGGGCAAGGGCGGCGATTCGATCCGGGTGTTCGCCGGCATGGTCGGCACGCCGTGGGTGCTGGAAATCGGGCCGCTGTATCAGATGAATCCGTACCCGCCGGAATGGCTGGTTTTGATCGCCGCTCTCGGCCTGACCCTGATCGGCCTGATCGTCTATTTATTGGTGCGTCAGCTCGAACGGCGTTTGCGCGGGCTCGAAGCTGCCGCCACGCGCATCGCCAAAGGCAGTCTGGAAACTCGCGTTCCGGCCCGGGGTGCCGACTCGGTGGGCAAGCTGGCGGCGGCGTTCAACGGCATGGCCGAGCACTTGCAGCAGTTGCTGGCCATCCAGCGTGAACTGGTGCGCGCGGTGTCCCACGAATTGCGCACGCCGGTGGCGCGCCTGCGTTTCGGCCTGGAGATGATCGGCTCGGCCACCACCCCGCAGGCGCTGGAGAAATACCGCGAGGGTATGGACCACGACATCGAGGACCTCGACAAGCTGGTCGACGAAATGCTCACGTACGCCCGGCTGGAGCAGGGCTCGCCGGCGCTGACCTTCCAGCGCATCGACCTGGATGCACTGGTCAATCAGGTGATCGAAGAGCTGGCGCCTCTGCGCGCCGAAGTCACGGTACAGCGCGGTTTGTGCCTGTCGGCGGCGGATTGCGATGACGCCTGGGTCGAGGCCGAGCCGCGTTACCTGCACCGTGCCTTGCAGAATCTGGTGAGCAACGCCATGCGCCATGCACGCTCGAAGGTCACGGTCAGTTATCAGGTCGGGCAGATGCGTTGCCGGGTGGATGTCGAGGACGACGGCCCCGGCGTGCCGGAAACCGCTTGGGAGAAAATCTTCACGCCGTTCCTGCGCCTGGACGACAGCCGCACCCGAGCGTCCGGCGGGCACGGGCTGGGCCTGTCGATCGTGCGGCGGATCATCCACTGGCACGACGGCCGGGCGCTGATCGGCAAGAGCAAGAGTCTGGGCGGAGCGTGCTTCAGCCTGAGCTGGCCGAGGAATCAGGAGCGGCGCTGAAGCCGCTTACGCCTGGATGCTGACCAGGCTCAGCAACTGCCCGTCCTGCACGCCGAATTGCGCATCGAGCTCCGTGCCGTTGCGCCATTCACTGGACAGATCCGTCAGCAACCGCAGCCGCACCTGACCCTGTTCATTCCACTCCAGAACCTCGGCGTGTTCGAAGTAGAAGCGCTGCTGCACGATCGGGTACAGCGCCTTGAACAGGCTTTCTTTCACCGAAAAGGTCAGGGTCACCCAGAGCGCGATCTGATCCCGGGAGCCGGCGGCCATGCGCTGCATTTCCGGCGGGGTCAGGATCTCTCCAGCCAGCCGCTCGGCGCGTTCGGCGTTGAGCAGGTTTTCCAGGTCCATGCCCAGCCCGCGCCAGTGCTGTTTGTTGGCGACAATCGCCGCCGCACGGCCGGTGCTGTGGGTGATCGAGCCGCAGATGTGTGCCGGCCAAATCGGCGCGCGATCCTCGCCGATCGCCGGAACAGTGCTTGAGCCTTCCAGCTGCTGCAACGCCGCCCGTGCACAAATCCGCCCGGCAAGGAATTCCGCCTGCCGCTTCGCCACCGAACGCTGAATGCTCGGCGGCGACTCGATGGCGCTGCGGCGGAAGTCATCACCGAGCAATTGCGACGGATCGAAATGGGTGCTCAGCAGCACGGTGTCGGGCAATACCGTCGGCAGCGGCCAATGGGCATCGAGCGGGGTGCAGCAGGCGGGGAGGAAAGGGCTGGCAGTCATGTCGGCATTTTGCCGGGTTGTCCTCCGGCTGGATAGTGCCGACATGATCGTTCCCACGCGGAGCGTGGGAACGATCAGCATCAGCGTGAGGGGGCGACCGGGTTCAGCCAAAAATCTTCTTGAAGAACGCCTGCATGTCCGCCCAGGATTTTTCATCGGCGGCCTTGTTGTAGCCGATATCCGGGCCACCGTGATCGCCGTGGCTCAGGCGATCCGCGTCGGGATTGCTGAACCCGTGCTTGGCACCGTCGAGGCTGACGAATTGATAGTCGGCGCCGGCCTTGTCCATTTCCGACTTGAACGCCGCGACGTTGTCCGGCGTGACCATGCTGTCCAGCGCGCCGTGTTCGACGAGGACTTTCGCCTTCACGCTGCCCGGCGTAGCCGGAGTCTTGGTGGCCAGCGCACCGTGGAAGCTCACCACACCGGCCAGCGGCACCCCCTGACGCGCCGCATTCAGCACCACGCCACCGCCGAAGCAGTAACCGATGGCGGCGATTTTATCCTTGTCGGTCTGTGGCTGTTTCTTCAACAGATCCAGCCCGGCCTGAAAGCGCTTGCTGGCCGCATCGGCGTTTTGCGTGGCGGCTTGCATGAACGCCATTGCGTCTTTCGGGTGCTCGGTGTTCTTGCCTTCACCGTACATGTCGATGGCCAGCGCGCTGTAGCCGAGCCCGGCGAGATCCCGGGCGCGGCGCTTGGCGTAGTCGTTCAGGCCCCACCACTCATGCACCACCACCACGCCGGGGCGCGGGCCCTTTATTGCATCGTCGTAGGCGTAGTAACCGATCAGCTTGGTGCCGTCAGCACTCTGATAGGGGATTTCCTCGGTCTTGATCGCAGCCTGGCTGAGGCCGCTAAAGACAAGGAGGGCGAGGGTTAGAAGCAGGCGCATGATCGGGTCTCCGGACAATAAAGTGGTCAAAACAGCCTAGTTCATTTCATTCAGGCCAGGTTCAGAGAGCGTTCAGGGGCGGTACAGGGGAGGGTCAGTAACCTTGCGCCATACCCAAACAGCACTGTGAAAGAGGAAACTCCATGACTCGTTTAAATAAACTGCTGCTGGCTTTTACCGTAATGAGCGCCAGTATCGCGGCCCACGCCGACACCACCACCAACTTCGCCGGCCTGACCTTTGGCCAGACCAGCGACAAGATCAAAAAATCCAACGCCCTGAACGACAACCTCGGCCATCCGGATGCCACCGCGGCCATCGACGGCAACAACACCTACGGCCTGCGCCTGGGTCAGCAAAACAGCCAGGGTCGCTACTACGCCACCTACGACAACGTGTCCGGCTCGCACAATGGCATTAAACTGCGCCAGGAAAACCTGCTGGGCAGCTACGATCTGTTTTACCCGGTGGGTAGCAGCACCAAGCTGTTCGGCGGTGCCACGGCCGGTCTGACCAAGTTGACCCAGGATTCGCCGAGCTACAGCCGTGACAGCGACATCGGTTACGCCGTCGGCGGCCAGTTCGGTGTGTTGCAGCAAGTCTCGCAGAACACCTCGGTCGAACTCGGTTACCGTTACCTGCGCAGCAACGCCAGCACTGAGATGAAAGAGAGCGGCGGCAGCAAGCAAGGCTCGCTGGATTTGACCAGCAGCGCCCAGACTTACCTGTCGGCCAACTACGCTTTCTAAGCGATTGGCGTCAGGCCCGCGCCGGGTCGTCCTTCGAGGGGCGACCCGGCGCAGCCATGTGAGGCGAAAGCCTTTGGAGTTGTCGATTTACCCGGGAGAGCGTCATGAAACTGTTGGTCGTCGAAGATGAAGCGCTGTTGCGCCATCACCTGCAAACCCGCCTGACGGAGAGCGGTCACGTGGTCGAGTCCGTGGCCAATGCCGAAGAGGCGTTGTACCAGACCGGGCAATTCAACTTTGACCTGGCGGTGATCGACCTTGGACTGCCGGGCATGAGTGGCCTCGACCTGATCCGCCAGCTGCGCTCGGGCGCCAAGACGTTTCCGATCCTGATCCTCACCGCGCGCGGCAACTGGCAGGACAAGGTCGAAGGTCTGGCAGCCGGGGCTGACGATTATCTGGTCAAGCCGTTCCAGTTCGAAGAACTCGAAGCGCGGCTCAATGCGTTGCTGCGCCGCTCCAGCGGTTTCACTCAGTCGACCATCGTCGCCGGCCCGCTGTTGCTGGACCTCAATCGCAAGCAGGCGACCCTCGACGAGCAACCGCTGGCGCTGACCGCCTACGAGTACCGGATCCTCGAATACCTCATGCGCCATCACCAGCAGGTGGTGCCCAAGGATCGGTTGATGGAGCAGTTGTACCCGGATGACGACGAGCGCGATCCAAACGTGATCGAAGTGCTGGTCGGCCGTTTGCGCCGCAAGCTCGAAGGCCCGGCCGGATTCAAGCCGATCGACACCGTGCGCGGCCTCGGTTACCTGTTCAATGAGCGCTGCACTTGATCCGTTCCCTTCGCGTCCGGCTGATGCTTGCCGCCACGACCCTGGCGGTGTTGTTCATGCTCGCGTTGCTCCCGGCGATGCAGGGCGCGTTCAGCCTGGCGCTGCAGGACTCGATCGAACAGCGGCTGGCGTCCGACGTCACCACGCTGATCTCCGCCGCGCGGGTTGAAAACAACCGCCTGATGATGCCGGCACAGTTGCCCGACGAGCGCTTCAACCTCACGGACAATCGCCTGCTCGGCTACATCTATGACCGCGAAGGGCATCTGGTCTGGCGCTCGAAGGGCACCCAGGAAGAGAAGATCAACTACACGCCGCGCTACGACGGCCTCGGCAACGAGTTCGCGCGGATCCGTGAAGCCAACGGCCAGGAATTCTTCGTCTACGACGTCGAAGTCAAACTGCTTGGCGGCAAAAGTGCAGCCTTCAGTATCGTGGCCCTGCAACCGGTGCGCGAATACGAAACCACCCTCGAAGGCCTGCGGGAAAATCTCTACCTCGGTTTTGGCGCGGCATTGCTGGTGCTGCTGGCGCTGCTGTGGATCGGCCTGACCTGGGGCCTGAAAGCCTTGCGCCGGCTCAGTCAGGAACTCGACGAAATCGAAGGCGGAACCCTCGAAAGCCTCAGCGAACAGCACCCGCGTGAACTGCTGCGCCTGACCGGTTCCCTCAACCGCTTGCTGCACAGCGAACGCCAGCAGCGCAGCCGGTACCGCGATTCCCTCGACGATCTGGCCCACAGCCTGAAAACCCCGCTGGCGGTATTGCAAGGCGTCAGCGAAGACATGGCCCAGCGCCCCGAAGACCGCGATCAGGCGTGGGTGCTGCAAACCCAGATCGAACGCATGAGCCAGCAGATCGGCTATCAGTTGCAACGCGCCAGCCTGCGCAAAAGCGGTCTGGTGCGCCATCAGGTGCGCCTGCGCCCGGTGCTGCAAAGCCTGTGCGACACGCTGGACAAGGTCTACCGCGACAAACACGTGCGCGTCGCCTTCGATCTGCCGGAGCACTGTTACGTGCCGATCGAGCAGGGCGCCTTGCTGGAAATGATGGGCAACCTGCTGGAAAACGCCTATCGCCTGTGTCTGGGCGAAGTGCGCATCAGCGTGCGCGAAAGCCATTCCGGAATGGAGCTGTGCATCGAAGACGACGGCCCCGGCGTACCACCGGATCAGCGCGCACGGATTCTCGAACGCGGCGAACGCCTGGATCGCCAGCACCCGGGGCAGGGGATCGGGCTGGCGGTGGTCAAGGACATCATCGAGAGCTACAGCGCCAAGCTGACCCTGGGCGATTCGCCGATGGGCGGGGCGGCGTTCAGGATTCATTTTCCTGCGGTGTGAAAACGATCGGCCCTCACCCTAACCCTCTCCCAGAGGGAGAGGGAACTGATCGAAGTGTCTCTAGAAAATGATCGACCTGAGCGATTTGCATCGAATATGGATTCAACAGCAAGCTTCCAGGTCGGCGTATTTATTGAGCATCCCCCAATCAGTCCCCTCTCCCTCTGGGCGGTCCGACGTTTCGGGAGGGTTAGGGTGAGGGGGCTTTTGATCTTTGGCCTCACTGCTCCTGCGCCCGATAAGCCCCCGGCGTCAGCCCCGTCCACTTCTTGAACGCCCGGTGAAACGCCGACGGCTCGGAAAACCCGAGCTGTTCGGCGATCTGTTGCAACGACAGATCGGCCCGCCCCAGGTGATAAATTGCGATGTCCCGGCGCAACTGATCCTTCAATTCCTGAAAACTGGTGCCTTCCTCGCGCAGATGCCGGCGCAAGGTTTGCGGGCTGATGTGCAGGTGCGCGGCAACTGCTTCGAGGTCCGGCCAGCGTGCGCTGTCGTGGCTGAGCAAACGGCGCAGCCGGCTGCTCAGGCTGTTGCCGTCGTCCGGGCGGGACAGCAGGTCGGCGGGGGAGCGTTCGAGGAAATGCTTGAGGGTGCGTTCATCCTGCAACAGCGGCATGTGCAGATAACGGCTGTGAAACACCAGGCTGCTTTGCGTTGCCGAAAATTCCAGCGGGCAGGAAAACAGCAGATCGTATTCCGCCCCGTGCGCCGGTTTCGGGTAGCTGAAGCTCGCCTGTTCCAGACGAATCCGCTGGCCGATCAGCCAGCTGCCGAGGCGATGCCAGATCACCAGCAGGCTCTCGCTGAGAAAGTGATCCGGGTCCCACAACTGCGCATCGTCGAGGCTCAGGCGTACCCATTCGTCTTCATGGCTCAGGGTCAGGCACGGGGCTTCGGGGAATAGGCTATAAAACAATAAGCCGCGTTGCAGAGCCTTCTCCAGGCTGCGGCAATGGATGATGGCGTGGCACATCATGGCGAAGCTGCCAGGTTTGCTCGGAGCGTTGCCAAAACCCAGGTATTCGTCGTCCAGGGCCAGCCACAGGTTCTGGATCAGTTGGGTGAATTGTTCCGGGGCGATCCGCGCGCGCGGCTCGTCGAGCAGTTCGGGGCTGATGCCCAGTTGCTGCAGCAGGTCCGAGTAGTCGTAACCCGAGCGCCGCGCGCCACCGAGGGCGGCGCGGGCAAAGTGACTGGCGATGGTGCGTTCGCGCATGAGCGGCAGATCCTTCCTCTGGCGACCGATGGTAGCGGCTGCCTTTGATCGGTAACAAGGCGGATTTCCGCCAAATTGTAGGACGAGGTCGGGCGAGTTGGCGGAAATCCGCCACACTTGAGTAACCGAACGGTGACACAGAAAAAGCCGGATCCCCTGATATCAAAAGGCTTGCAGCGATTTGCACCAAAGTGGCACGACGTTTGCGATAAGAGCGACAGAAGCGTGCGCCGAGCCGGTCCGGAAAGCGCCGTTCGACACAACAAATCCCTCCAGTGCAGGAGGGTTCGCAATTCAGGTTTCGCGTTCAACAGATGGATGTTGCCACGCGGGACTCTTGAGGAACTTTGCAATGACGACTCGTCAGCCACTGTACAAATCCCTGTATTTCCAGGTGATCGTCGCAATCTGTATCGGTATTGCGCTCGGCCACTACTACCCGCAGTTCGGCGTGGCCGTAAAGCCGCTGGGTGACGGGTTCATCAAACTGATCAAAATGATCATCGCCCCGATCATCTTCTGCACCGTGGTCAGCGGCATCGCCGGCATGCAGAACATGAAATCGGTCGGCAAGACCGGCGGTTACGCACTCCTGTACTTCGAAATCGTTTCGACCATCGCCCTGCTGGTCGGCCTGATCGTGGTCAACATCGTGCAACCGGGCAACGGGATGCACATCGACGTCAGCACCCTCGATGCCTCGAAAGTCGCGACCTATGTTGCTCAAGGCGCAGACCAGAGCGTTGTCGGCTTCCTGCTCAACGTGATCCCGACCACCATCGTCGGCGCGTTCGCCACCGGTGACATTCTGCAAGTGCTGATGTTCTCGGTGATCTTCGGTTTCGCCCTGCATCGCCTGGGTGCCTACGGCAAGCCGATCCTGGACTTCATCGATCGCTTCGCCCACGTGATGTTCAACATCATCAACATGATCATGAAGCTCGCGCCAATCGGTGCCTTCGGTGCGATGGCGTTCACCATCGGTGCCTACGGCGTCGGCTCGCTGGTGCAGCTGGGTCAACTGATGATCTGCTTCTACATCACCTGCCTGGCGTTCATCCTGATCGTGCTCGGCGGTATCGCCCGCATGCACGGCTTCAGCGTGCTGAAGATGATCCGCTACATCCGTGAAGAGCTGCTGATCGTGCTGGGTACTTCCTCTTCGGAATCGGTACTGCCACGCATGCTGATCAAGATGGAGCGTCTGGGCGCGAAGAAATCGGTGGTAGGTCTGGTGATCCCGACCGGCTACTCGTTCAACCTCGACGGCACCGCGATCTACCTGACCATGGCGGCCGTGTTCATCGCTCAGGCGACCGACACCCACATGGACATCACTCACCAGATCACTCTGCTGGTAGTGTTGCTGCTGTCCTCCAAAGGCGCAGCCGGTGTGACCGGTTCGGGCTTCATCGTACTGGCGGCCACCCTGTCGGCGGTAGGTCACCTGCCGGTGGCCGGTCTGGCACTGATCCTCGGTATCGACCGCTTCATGTCCGAAGCCCGCGCCCTGACCAACCTGGTCGGTAACGCCGTAGCGACCATCGTCGTGGCCAAGTGGGTCAAGGAGCTGGACACCGATGTGCTGCAATCCGAGCTGGCCTCGGGCGGTCGTGGTATCTCCGACGAGCGTGAGGAAGATGACCTGGGCGTGGCCGAAGGCCCGACCCCGAGCAATGTGAAGTAAGCATTGCTTGAATGGAAAAACCCGCTTCGGCGGGTTTTTTCTTGCCTGCTGTTTGAGCGCAACGGTCAGCGCAACTGATGGATCCGGTAATTGCCCCATCGCCGATGGCTGCCTAGGCTGCATGCATCGTTGATGGAGATTGCCCATGTCTGCACCGCTGGCCTCACTGAAGATTCTGGATTTCTCGACCCTGCTGCCGGGGCCGTTTGCCTCGCTGCTGCTGGCGGATATGGGCGCCGAAGTGCTGCGCATCGAATCGCCGACCCGCCTCGACTTGGTGCGGGTGTTGCCGCCTCACGATCACGGCGTCTCGGCCAGTCACGCTTATCTCAACCGCAACAAGCGCAGCCTGGCGCTGGACCTCAAGCAGCCCGAGGCGTTGGAGCTGGTGAAGCAGTTGCTGGTGAATTACGACATCGTGCTGGAACAGTTTCGCCCCGGTGTGATGGAGCGGCTGGGGCTGGGTTACGAGGCGCTGAAGGCGATCAATCCGAAGCTGATTTATGTGTCGATCACCGGTTACGGCCAGACCGGACCGTACAAGGATCGCGCCGGCCACGACATCAACTATTTGGCGCTGGCCGGGCTCTCCAGCTACACCGGCCGCGCCGACAGCGGGCCGTTGCCGCTGGGCATGCAGGTGGCGGATGTCGCCGGCGGCTCGCTGCACGGGGTGATCGGCTTGTTGGCGGCGGTGATTTCCCGCCAGCAGACCGGGCAGGGCACCCATCTGGATGTGAGCATGACCGATTGCGCGTTCAGCCTGAACGCCATGGCCGGTGCCGGGTATCTGGCCTGCGGCGAGGAGCCGGGCTGGGAGGATCAGATGCTCAATGGCGGCAGCTTCTACGATTACTACCGCTCCCGCGACGGGCGCTGGATGTCGGTGGGCAGTCTGGAACCGGCCTTCATGCAGCAACTGTGTGCGGCGCTGGGCCGGCCGGAACTGGCGGCGCAGGGCTTGTCGCCCAAACCCGAGCAGCAGCGGGCGCTCAAGGACGCCTTGAAGGTCGAGTTCGAGAAGCATGACTTTGCCGAACTGTGCGAGCTGTTCGCCGGGATCGATGCCTGCGTCGAGCCGGTGTTGAACCTGGGCGAGGCGGTGCAGCATCCGCAATTGCAGGCGCGGGAACTGGTGACCCAGGTGCCCCGCGGTGATGGCACGGTGCAGGCGCAGATCGCCTGTCCGCTGAAGTTTTCCGAGGCGTTGCCGGCGCCGCGGCATGTGGGGGCAGCGCTGGGGCAGCATACAGATCAGGTGTTGACGGAGTTGGGGTTGAGTCCTGAGCGGATTGCCGAATTACGCGCCGCGAAAGTCATCGCGTAGCTCGTGGGTTACTCGACCCGCATCTCGCCACTGAACACCAATGTGTTGCGACAGCGCCGGCACAGATAGCGCCGACCCTGCCTGACCAGGCTATGGCGCTGCGCCGAAAACGGAAAATCGCTATCGGCACACGGGCATTTATAGATGTAGCGGGTCACGCTGCGGCGTTTGACTTCATAGGTATGGCAGCGGTCCGGCGGCAATTCGTAAACGCCGCGCATGATCAGTTGCCACTCCTCGCCGTGGGGCTGGATGCGGTCGCCGAACAGTTGATGGGCGATCAGGTGCGCGACTTCGTGGGCCACGGTCTGCTTGAGGAAATGTTCGGTGTTTTCCCGGTACAGCTGCGGATTGAAGCGCAGCAGATTCTCGTGCAGATGCGCGACCCCGGCTTTTTGCCCGCGCAGCTTGAGGCTCACCACGGGGCGTTTGAAGGGACGTTTGAAAAAGGATTCAGCGAGTTGGAAACAGTCTTCGACGCGGGTATTGAGTTGCTCGGGCATGCTTGATGGATCTCCAGAGATTTGGAGTATGCCGCAACCTTTCGGCGTTGCGTATCGCCAAACTGCCGAATGGTCGCGACGTTCATTCCAGGCATGAGAAGGCCGCCTTGCGGCGGCCTGTGTTGGCGGATCTTGTTCTTCTCGGGAGGAACCGGTCGCTAATTGGTGTAGACAGGCCCCACGCCCAGACCCCAGACAATCACGGTAAACGCCATGATGGCGACCAGCACCACCAGACCCACCGCCAGCACCGAGCTGGAAAACAGGAAACCCTCGTCGGACGGAATGTTCATGAAGGTCGGCAGCCCCACATACAACAGGTAAACCGTGTAGCAGATGGCCGCCGTGCCGACGATCATCCCCAGCCACATGTGTGGATAGAGCGCCGCCAGCCCGCCGACGAACAACGGTGTCGCGGTGTAGGTGGCAAATGCCACGCAACGGGCCAGGCTCGGGTTGGCGTCATAGGTGCGGGCCATCCAGTGCACGAAGGCACCCATGACCGCGACTCCGCCGAGCATTGCCAGGTAAGACATGATCGTCATCCACAACGCGCTTTCGACGGTGAGCATCACCGGTGCGCGGTTGCCGATCACCCAGCCGACCTGAGTCGTGCCGATAAATGCCGAAACAGCGGGGATCGCCGCCAGAATCAGCGTGTGCGTCAGGTACATGTGGCTGATGCTTTCTTCCTGGTCGCCACGGATTTCCTTCCATTCCTGATCGGGGTGGGTAAAAAGTCCCACTACGTGATGGATCATGCCAGTCACTCCTCTCGTTATTGCCATCGCCCCCCAGCGGAGCGCCTACGGGCCAATGCGGCCGAGCAAATACAGGTCTTCAGATTGTGTGCGACCTTATGTCGCAGTATAGAAAGGTCTTAACCGCACAGGTGATGGGGGCTTAGAGCAAATCGCGCTGTAAAACCGCGGGGTAATCGCGTCGGGGTCTGTGTAAGCAGGCACTTGAGGGGCGACAACCTGTGGCCACAAGCCAAGTGTTTTTGCGTAAAATGCCCGCCTTTCGTCACACCTCACGGATTTCGCGTCATGGGCACTCTTACGGTCAACCAGAACAAACTGCAAAAGCGCCTGCGCCGCCTGGCCGGCGAAGCCGTCACCGACTTCAACATGATCGAAGACGGCGACAAGGTCATGGTCTGCCTGTCCGGGGGCAAGGACAGCTACACCATGCTCGACGTGCTGATGCACCTGCAGAAGGTTGCACCGATCAAGTTCGAGATCGTCGCCGTGAACATGGACCAGAAGCAGCCGGGTTTCCCCGAGCACGTGCTGCCGGCCTACCTGAAAGAGCTGGGCATCGAGTACCACATCGTCGAGAAGGACACCTACTCGGTGGTCAAGGAGCTGATCCCGGAAGGCAAGACCACCTGCTCGCTGTGCTCGCGCCTGCGTCGCGGCACGCTGTACACCTTCGCCGACGAAATCGGCGCGACCAAAATGGCCCTCGGTCATCACCGCGACGACATCGTAGAGACGTTCTTCCTCAACATGTTCTTCAACGGCAGCCTCAAGGCCATGCCGCCGAAGCTGCGCGCCGACGACGGCCGCAACGTGGTCATCCGTCCGCTGGCCTACTGCAACGAGAAAGACATCCAGGCCTACTCGGACTTCAAGCAATTCCCGATCATCCCGTGCAACCTCTGCGGTTCCCAGGAAAACCTGCAGCGTCAGGTGGTCAAGGAAATGCTGGTGGACTGGGAGCGCAAGACCCCGGGCCGTACCGAAAGCATCTTCCGCAGCCTGCAGAACGTGATCCCGTCGCAACTGGCTGACCGTAACCTGTTTGACTTCACCAGCCTGAAGATCGACGAGACGGCGGCTTCGCGTTTCGTCAATGTGGTGAACCTGTAAGTGATCTGATCGCTCGAAAGAAACGGCGCTCGCGGGCGCCGTTTTCAATTCATTTTTTAGGAGAGGGCATGCGCGACTACAAGTGGCTGCACGAATACTGTCTGAACCGCTTCGGTTCGGCGGCTGAACTGGAAGCCCATCTGCCCGTTCCCAAGACCCCGGCGCAACTGCGCAAGATCAGCGACGACCGTTACCTCTCGACCATGGCCCTGCGGGTGTTTCGCGCCGGGCTCAAGCACAGCCTGGTGGACGCCAAGTGGCCGGCCTTCGAAGAAGTGTTCTTCAAGTTCGACCCGGAAAAGGTCGTGCTGATGAGCGCCGAACACCTTGAGCGGCTGATGCAGGATGCGCGGATCATCCGTCACCTGGGCAAGCTCAAGAGCGTGCCGCGCAATGCGCAGTTCATTCTGGACGTCGAGAAAGAGAAGGGCAGTTTCGGTGCGTTGCTCGCCGACTGGCCGGTGACCGATATCGTCGGTTTGTGGACCTACCTGAAAAAGCACGGTCATCAATTGGGCGGGCTGTCGGCGCCTCGGTTTTTGCGGATGGTTGGCAAGGATACGTTCGTGCCGAGCTACGACGTGGTCGCGGCGTTGAATGCTCAGAAGATCGTCGACAAGGTGCCGAGCAGTCTGCGGGATCTGGCGACGGTGCAGAACGCGTTCAACCAGTGGCATGAAGAGAGCGGTGGACGGCCGATGAGCCAGATCTCGATGATGCTGGCGTACACCGTCAATCATTGAGTTCAAAGCGATCGTTCCCACGTCGAGGCGTCGAACCGTCCGCGTGGGAATGCATAAAGAGACGCTCCGCGTCTCAGGGACGCAGAGCGTCCCGGGCGGCATTCCCACGCAGAGCGTGGGAACGATCCCGGCAGACTCGGTGAACTCGGTTAGCTCGGCGATCTGGCGAGCAGTCAGGCGACGGAGACTTCGCCTTCGCCCGCCAGTTTGCGATTCAACTGATACCGCCACCGCACATACAGCAGTGCCGAGCAAAACACCGCCAGACTGGCGATCATCTCCAGCACACCGAACAGCTGCCGGCTCGGGTCATACGCGGCCAGTGCGCCCTTGATGAAATACAGATTCACCACAAAGCACATCCACGAATGCCCGCGTGCGCTGCCCATGATCATGCCCGGTGCGAGCACGATCCACGGGATCAGCTCGATCAGCAGAATCACCCACGGCCGCGCGCCGTGCAGGTCGGCGAACATCAGGTAATAAGCGGCGAGCAGTCCGGCCAGGCCGAAAAAGCACAGCAGACTGATCACCCGCATCGCCCGCACCCGCGGCTCCAGCCACTCGACGGCGGGCAGGACTTTCGGCTTTCTGGCCATCTCAGTTCCCCAGTTTCCGGGCCGTCTTGGCCAGACGTGCGCCGAGGGCGCGGCACAGCGCCACTTCGTGCTGATCGAGACCGCTTTTACCGTCGGCCCCGGCGTGATGGCTGGCGCCGTACGGCGTGCCGCCGCCCTGGGTTTCCAGCAGCGCCGATTCGCTGTAGGGCAGGCCGGTGATCAGCATGCCGTGGTGCAGCAGCGGCAGCATCATCGACAGCAGGGTGGTTTCCTGACCGCCGTGCAGGCTGGCGGTGGACGTGAACACTCCGGCCGGCTTGCCGACCAGTGCGCCGGTCAGCCACAGGTTGCTGGTGCCGTCGAGGAAGTACTTGAGCGGCGCGGCCATGTTGCCGAAACGGGTCGGGCTGCCGAGGGCCAGGCCGGCGCAGTTCTTCAGGTCATCCAAAGTGGCGTACAGCGCGCCTTCATCCGGAATGTCCGGTGCCACGGCTTCGCACTCGGTGGAGATCGCCGGCACGGTGCGCAGGCGCGCTTCGAGGCCGGCCTGCTCGACGCCACGAGCGATCTGCCGGGCCATCTCGTTGGTCGAGCCGCTGCGGCTGTAATACAGAACCAGAATGTACGGCGCACTCACGGCAGCAGCTCCAGGATCTGCTCCGGTGGACGGCCGATGACGGCTTTGTCGCCGGCTTCGAGAATCGGTCGCTCCATCAGCTTCGGATGGGCCGCGATCGCTTCAATCAATTGTTTCTCGGTGAGACTGGCGTCGGCCAGGTTCAGGGTCTTGTATTCGTCTTCACCGGTGCGCAGCAGTTGCCGTGCGCTGATTCCCAGCTTGCCGAGCAAGGCCTTGATCTGCGCGACGTCCAGCGGGGTTTCGAGGTAGCGCACCACGTTCGGCGTCAGGCCACGGGCTTCGAGCAGTTCGAGCGCACCGCGGGATTTCGAGCAGCGCGGGTTGTGATAAAGCGTCAGATCGGTCATGGGCGGGTCGCTTCTTGCGTAGAGTGGCGGCTATTCTAACTGTGCAGCGCGCAATCCAGAACCTTGGGAGGCGATGGGTCGCAGGCGCATTCAATTTTTCACAAGGAACACGACATGACACGGGCACTGGCAGCGGCATTGACGATCATCGGGGCGTTGATGCTGGGGGGCTGCGGTAACGACTATGGCATCGACCAGAACGGGCAGAAAGTGGCGTCCGAGCGCCTCGACAAACAATGGGTCGTGCTCAATTACTGGGCCGAATGGTGCGGCCCGTGCCGCACGGAAATCCCGGAACTCAATCACCTGGCGGACGAACTCAAGGGCAAGAAGATCGGCGTGTTCGGGGTCAATTTCGACAACGTGCAGGGTGAAGAGCTGAAGAGCGCCAGCGAGAAGCTGGGCATCAAGTTCACCGTGCTGGCGCAGGACCCGGCGGAACTGTTCGAGCTGCCGCGCAGTGAAGCCTTGCCGGTGACTTACATCATCGACAACAAGGGCA
Source organism: Pseudomonas sp. GW456-12-10-14-LB2 (assembly GCF_002884345.1). Classification (NCBI taxonomy): domain Bacteria; kingdom Pseudomonadati; phylum Pseudomonadota; class Gammaproteobacteria; order Pseudomonadales; family Pseudomonadaceae; genus Pseudomonas; species Pseudomonas sp. GW456-12-10-14-LB2. Next base: position 30,691 of record NZ_POHV01000019.1, on the reverse strand, counting down.
AGGTGCGGGAACAGTTGATGGGCGAGCAGACGGCGGCGGGGGTGATGGCGAAGCTTGAGGCGTTGCAGGCTACAAATTGAGTTGCCGCTAAAAAGCATCCCTCACCCCAGCCCTCTCCCGAAGGGAGAGGGGGCCGACCGAGGTGTCTGGCGATTTCCATCGACCTGGAAGATCAGGTCGACTGAAGATTCGTCAGAGTGGAATCCGGTTGGTTATGGATTCGGTGAAGGTCTTTCAGGTCGGCGTATCTCTCCAATATCCCCCAATCAGTCCCCTCTCCCTTTGGGCGGTCCGACGTTTCGGGAGGGTTAGGGTGAGGGGCTTGGCGATCTAAAGCATCAACCTTCTTCCAGCCACCAGCGCAACGGCTTGCCTTCAGCCGGCCAGAAGCGCATCTGCTCGATCGGCGAGATATCCCAGCGTTCCACGTGTTCCAGGGCCTGGAGGAAGCGTTGCTCCTGCTCCATCAGCGCCGGGGCACACAGTTTGCGGGTTTTGCCGATCTTGCCGAAGCTCAGCTTGTCGCCTTCCAGAGTGTACGGCGCGAACCAGTGGTTGCAGCCGCCATTACCGTACGCCCGGCCATCATCGCCGAGGGTCACTGTCAGGTGGCTGTAGTCCATCAGCGGACGCTCGCCGATCCATTCCAGAATGTAGCTGCGGTTCTGTTGCAGTTGCACAGGTTCCGCGGCGCAACCCATCAGGCCGGCGCCGACAACGGCGGTCAGGGCCAGGTGTTTCATCACGCCGGCTCCTGGCATTTCGGGCACAGGTGCTTGTCGCCGACGGCTTTCCAGCCCAGCTCCGCAATACGTGCCGTGGCGGCCGGTTTTTCCGCAGGCTTGCCCAGCTTGGCGTCCACGGCGAATTCGAAGCTCAGCTCCTTGGCGCAGCTGTCGCAGTTGACCTGCCAGGTGTGGATCGCCAGTTCACCGAACACCGGGCCGGTGGTCATGGCAGTCCATTGACCCGGCGGGTTGATCAGGTGGCGGACGGTGTCGACGGTCAGGCGCATGGACAAGTCCTTGCTGCCTTTGAGGGTCACGACCAGCACGTCGCCGATGCGGATCGAGCCACCGTTGCCGGTGACCTGATAGCGGCCCGGAACCAGGGCGCGGCATTCGGTGAGGGTATGTTGCGGGTTCATCAGGGTGTAGCGGAAATCGTGTTCGACCATGGGTCCTCCAAATATGCGCGACATGCTAGCACGGGCTTGATTGCAGAATGATGCGCGCGTGCGACCTTCGATCCGGTTCAAATCGACACCGCAGTCGTGGCAAACTGCCGCCTTCATTTTCAAGGAACGGAACATGGCGCTGATCGAATGTTATGAATGCAAGCGGAGCATCAGCTCAGAAGCCACGGCGTGCATTCATTGCGGGGCTCCACTGGCAGATGCACAGGCTCCTCACGCCGAAAAGGGCGCGTCGACGATTTCCTTTGGCAGCCTGCCGCGTAACAAGGCAGTGCCCGAGGCCTTCGTTCCGCCGCCGGCCCCCGAGCGGCCGAAGATCATGCCGGCCGCGGCGGGGCGACGCCGTCGTTCGCAGCCTGTCGAACCGGTGTTGAACCCGGACGGTTCGCGCCCGGTGGAAGGCTGGCTGAAGATCATGGCGTTTCTGATGCCGCTGGTGTTTGTCTGGTTCCTGCTGCGCAGCGGCCACTCCCTCAAGCAACGTTTGCTGGGGTTCGGCTGGCTGGCGCTGTTGATCCTGTGCGTGGCGATTACCCCGACGCCGCCTCCGGTCTGAGTCTGATCGTTCAGCCTTCGACCTGGTTCTGCGGCGTACCCGCCGCCCAGGTCGCGATGTTGTGCAAGGTGGTCGCGGCAATCGCGCCCAGCGCCTCATGGGTCAGGAATGCCTGATGCGCGGTGACGATCACATTCGGGAACGTCAGCAGCCGCGCCAGCACGTCGTCCTGTAGCGGCAGATCGGAGCGATCTTCGAAGAACAGCTGCGCCTCCTCTTCATACACATCCAGTCCCAGATAACCGAGCTGGCCGTCCTTCAGGGCGTCGATCAGCGCCGGCGTGTCCACCAGACCGCCGCGCCCGGTGTTGATCAGCATCGCCCCCGGTTGCATGTGCGCCAGCGAATCGCGGTTGATCAGGTGTTTGCTCTGTTCGTTGAGCGGGCAGTGCAGGCTGATGATCCGTGCTTGCGCCAGCAGGTCCGGCAGGCTGAGGTAGCGCGCGCCCAACGCTTCGACGGCAGGGTTCGGGTAAGGGTCGTAGGCCAGCAATTCGCAGCCGAAGCCGTGCATGATCTTCGCGAAGGTCGCGCCGATCTGTCCGGTGCCGACGATGCCGACGGTTTTGCCCACCAGATCGAAACCGGTGAGCCCGTGCAGGCTGAAATCACCTTCGCGGGTGCGGTTGTAGGCGCGATGCAAGCGCCGGTTGAGGGCGAGGATCAACGCCACCGCATGTTCGGCCACCGCATGGGGCGAGTAGGCCGGTACGCGCACGACGGCCAGCCCCAGACGTTTGGCGACGGCCAGATCCACATGGTTGTAGCCGGCCGAACGCAAGGCGATCAGGCGAGTGCCGCCCGCGGCCAGACGCTCCAGCACCGGGGCGCTGAGGTCATCGTTGATGAACGCGCAGACTACTTCGTGATGTTCGGCCAGCGCTGCGGTATCGAGACTGAGCCGGGCTGGCTGGAAGTGCAGTTCGATCCCGGCCGGGCAGTCGGCGGCGAGGAAGCTGTCGCGGTCGTAGGTCTGGCTGCTGAAAACGATCGTGCGCATGAAATCCTCCTGGAGCATCGACGCGGGCGCAAATCACCCGCGACAACTTTAGCTGCGTCGACGTTGACCGGCATTGCCGTGGATCAGGCGCTGATCTTCGCCTGGGCCGCCAGACGATTGATCGCCCGTTCCAGCTCGTCCAGCGCGGTCGAGGCTTTGGGATCCTGCTGCTTGAGCAGGGTTTCGCTGCGCTGGCAGGCGGCGCGCAATTGCGGCACACCGCAGTAACGGGTGGCGCCGTGCAGGCGGTGCACCCGTTCGAGCAGACTGTTCTGATCCTGACTGTCGCGGGCGGTGCGGATGGCTTCGCGGTCGGCCTCGAGCGAGGCCAGCAGCATCGCCAACATGTCCGCCGCCAGATCCGCTTTGCCGGCAGCCAGGCGCAGACCTTCCTCGTGATCGAGTATCGGCAGTTCCTGATTGCCCAGCAGGCTTTCGCCGCCACGGTCCGGCGCCTGATTGCGCAACGCAAGGCCGGTCCACTTCAGCACCACCTGCGCCAGTTGCCGCTCGCTGATCGGCTTGGTCAGGTAGTCGTCCATGCCGCTTTGCAGCAGCGCGCGTTTTTCATTGGCCATGGCGTGGGCGGTGAGGGCGACGATCGGCAGCGGCGTGCAGTGTCGCTCGCTTTCCCACTGGCGGATGGTTTCGGTGCTCTGGCGTCCGTCCATGCCGGGCATCTGCACGTCCATCAGCACCAGATCGAAGGTTTCGTTCTGTACTGCCTTGACCGCGGCGTAACCGCTTTCCACGGCCAGCACCTTGGCGCCCATGTCTTCGAGCAGCGTCTGCACCAGCAACAGGTTGGCCGGGTTGTCGTCGACGCACAGCACTTTCGGCGCGCGGCTCGACAACGGTTCGCCCGGTTCGCTGCGCGGCTGGCGCGGGTTGACCATGTCCGACAAGGCCCGGCGCAGTTTGCGGGTGCAGGCCGGTTTCGATTGCAGCTGGCTGTGAGGGTTGGGCACCGAAAGGTGATACAGCGTCAGTTCGGTGGTCGGGCACAACACCAGCACCCGGCAACCGAGGTGCTCAAGGTCCCAGATGTGTTGGTTGAGACGCTCCGGCGGCATGTCGTTGCTGGTGATGCCGAGCACCGCCAGATCGATCGCCTGATCGGTCTGATGGGCGCCGGTAACGCCATTGGTCAGGCTTTCCAGGGTATTGAACGGCGTGACATCGAGCCCGCAATCTTCCAGTTGATGCTGCAGGGCCTGACGCGCCAGTTCGTGGTTTTCCAGTACCGCCACCCGGCGCCCGAGCAACGGCGCGCAGGGCAGGTCTTCGGCGTCGTCGCGGGTCTTGGGCAGGTTCAGGCTGATCCAGAATTCCGAACCTTCGCCCGGCGTGCTGTCGACGCCGATCTCGCCGCCCATCTGCTCGATCAGACGCTTGGAAATCACCAGCCCCAGACCGGTGCCGCCGGGTTGGCGCGACAGCGAGTTGTCCGCCTGGCTGAAGGCCTGGAACAACGCGCGCACGTCCTCGTTCGACAAACCGATGCCGGTGTCCTGAATGCTGATGCGCAACTGCACGCTGTCGTCGTTTTCTTCTTCGAGCATGGCGCGGGCGACGATGGTGCCTTCGCGGGTGAACTTGATCGCGTTGCTCACCAGATTCGTCAGGATCTGCTTGAGGCGCAGCGGATCGCCGACCAGCGACAACGGCGTGTCGCGGTACACCAGACTCACCAGTTCCAGCTGCTTGGCGTGAGCAGCGGGGGCGAGGATGGTCAGGGTGTCCTGCAACAGGTCGCGCAGGTTGAACGGAATATGGTCGAGCACCAGTTTGCCGGCCTCGATCTTCGAGAAATCGAGGATCTCGTTGATGATCCCCAGCAGGCTGTCGGCGGATTTTTCGATGGTGCCCAGGTAGTCGAGCTGGCGCGGGGTCAGCTCGCTTTTCTGCAACAGGTGGGTGAAACCGAGAATGCCGTTGAGCGGTGTACGGATCTCGTGGCTCATGTTGGCGAGGAATTCGGATTTGATCCGGCTCGCTTCCAGCGCTTCCTTGCGGGCCAGGTCCAGCTCGATGTTCTGGATCTCGATGGTTTCCAGGTTCTGGCGCACGTCTTCGGTGGCCTGATCGACGCTGTGCTGCAATTCTTCGCGGGCGTTTTGCAGGGTGCCGGCCATGCGGTTGATGCCGGACGCCAGTTCATCCAGCTCCTGACTGCCCAATGGCGGCAGACGGGTTTCCAGGTGACCGTCCTTGAGCTGCGCGACGGCCTGTTTGATCTGGCTCAGCGGGCGGTTGATCGTGCGGCCCATGCGCAAGGCCAGCAAGGCGGCGCCGGCCAGACCCGCGCCGATCAGCAGCAGGCTGGCGAACAGGCTTCGATAGCCGCGCAACAGCATGCCGTTGTGCGACAGCTCCAGTTCGACCCAGCCGAGCAGGCGGTCGGACTCTTGCGGGATCAGTTCGCCGGCGAGGTTGCGGTGTTTACCGAAAACCGGCAGCAGATAGCGCGTGGCGTCGTTGCCGCTGCGTCGCAGCAAATGCGCGCTGTCGCCGCTGGGCGCCTGATTGAGCATGGTCGGGCCGGCGTGGGCGAGTGGCGAGCGGTCGGGCGCGAGGAAGGTCACGGCGCGCACGTCCGGTTGTTCGAGAGACTGGGTGGCGATGCGCTCGAGCAGTTCGGCATCGCCGTGGCCCATGGCCGGTGCTACCAGCGGGGCCAGTTGCTCGGCGATCATTTCGCCGCGCTGCATCAATTGGGCTTGCAGGTCGGACTGCTGCGTCCAGGTGAAATACCCGCCCAGCACCAGTGCCATCAGGCTGGTCGGCAACAGGGTCAGCAGCAACACGCGACCTTTGATTCCCAGTTTCTTGAGCACGCCTTTCTCCTGCATCCCGCTGATCGTTGACTCACACGTGCGTCCGGCACGCGGTATCGGCGCAGTGTAGCGATTTGCTTGCGGGCAATCTTGGGAAAAATGATGTCGTGGTTGTTCACTCGCAGGCCGGTCATCTGTCCGACAGGTCAAGCTTGGGTTGCCGGGCGCCGGGCAATCTTGAATAATCGCCCAACTGAGAATTATTTGCAGATAGTCATGACTCCTGTCTCTATTGGCCAACCCCGCATTCTTTCCATCGAAGACGATCCCGTCCTCGGTGCCTATGTCCATGAACAACTGGGTCGCAGCGGCTTCCAGGTCACCTGGTGCCAGAACGGCAGCGAAGGCCTGAGCATTGCCCGGCGCCAGCCGTTCGATGTGGTGCTGATGGACATTCTGTTGCCGGGGCTGGACGGTCTGAACGTCCTGACCCAGCTGCGTCAGAGCCATTCCACCCCGGTGCTGCTGATGTCAGCCCTCGGTGCCGAAGCCGACCGTATCAGCGGGTTTCGCCTCGGCGCCGACGACTATCTGCCCAAACCCTTCAGCATGGCCGAGCTGCATGTGCGGATCGAAGCGATCCTGCGCCGGGTCGCCCTCGACCGTCGTCCGGCGGCCATCGCCCCGGTGGTGCCGGCGGGCGGGCTGCGTTTCGACGATGAGCAGTGCGACGTGTTCTACCGCGACCAACCCGCCGGCCTGACCCGCAGCGAATACCGCCTGCTGGAAACCCTCAACCGCAACGACGAGGAAGTGCTGAGCAAGGCCTTCCTTTATCAGCACGTTCTTCAGCGCGGTTATGCCGCCCACGACCGCAGCCTCGACATGCACATCAGCCAGATCCGCCGCAAACTCAAGTCGGTCGGCTACACCGAGCGGGAAGTGCGCACGGTGTGGGGCAAGGGTTACGTCCTGAGTGCCGTCGATGAAAGTGTATGACCTGCCGGGCCGGCACTCGCTGTTCTGGAAACTCGCCTGCCTGCTGATGGCGTTCTGTCTGCTGATGATCTGGCTGAGCTGGTCCTGGGGCCGGTACATGGAACAGCGCAACCAGTTCCTCTCCGACGACGCCCGCCGCACGCTGAGCCGTTATGCCGCCGAGGCCGAACGCGCCTGGCAGCAGGGCGAGCGCGATGGCATTGATAGCTGGTTGCAAAGCATGGAGCTGCGCGAAGCCGGCTGGGTCGGCGTGATCGGTGGCAACCTGCAGTCGCTGGGCAGCCAGCCGTTGAGCACTCAAGAGCTTCAGCACCTGACTTTCCTGCGAGGCCTTGACTGGCCGATTCACAAAAAGGGCCGGCCGTGGCTGCGGGTCCCGTTCCCCACTGACCCGACTGCCGGCAGTCTGGTGATCGAGTTGCCCGAGCGATTCCTGCCGGGGAAATACCGGGTGTTCTGGCGCGTCATCACCAACGGTGTGATTCCCGGTCTGTTCACCTTGCTGCTGTGCGTCGGCCTGTATCGCCTGCTGGTGGTGCCGCTGAACAATCTTCGCGAGCAGGCCAATGCCTGGCGCGCCGATCAATTGAATGTGCGGTTGTCGAGCGGCATCACCCAGCGCCCCGATGAGCTCGGTGAACTGGCCCGCGCCTTCGACTCGATGTCCGAACGCCTGCAATCCACCGTCGCCCTGCAACAGCAGCTGCTGCGCGATTTGTCCCACGAACTGCGTACGCCTCTGAGCCGGTTGCGGGTCGCCAGCGAAAGCGAGCAGCAACTGCAACCGTTGCGCGAGCGCATCGGTCGCGAAGTCGACGTGATGCAGCGGTTGGTGGAAGACACCCTGCAACTGGCCTGGCTCGACACCGAACGCGCACCGTTGCCGGACGAAGCGATTCAGATTCAGGCGCTATGGGAAATGCTCACCGAAAACGCCTGCTACGAAAGTTGCTGCCCGATCAGGCAGTTGCAGTGCGGGGTTGAAGCTTCCTGCTGGGTGCGCGGCAATCTCAACACCCTGGCCCAGGCTCTGGAAAACATCCTGCGCAATGCGATTCGCCATTCGCCACCGGGAGGCATCGTGCGGCTCGATGGTCGGCGAGATGGCGATTACTGGCACCTGTGGCTGGAGGACGAGGGCGGCGGCGTGGACGAGGCGGATCTGGAACGGATCTTCTCGCCCTTCATTCGCCTCGACGGCTCGCGGCCGGGGGACGGTGGATTTGGTCTGGGACTGAGCATCGCGAGGAACGCGGTGCAACGCCAGGGCGGAACCCTGTGGGCCGAGAACGGCCCGTCGGGATTGCGACTGAATCTGCGGTTGGTGGCGGATGACAGTGCTGTCAGTCCCGACGTCTTCGCTGGCAAGCCAGCTCCCACCGTGGACATGAGCCGCCCGCAGATAGTTTGAGCTGCACAAGAAAGTGTCAGCGCTGCTGACACTATTTAAAAGTCGCACCACTGGCGCGACTTTTATTGCTTATTCCAAGAAACCATAAGCACCACACTTTGCGTGATATGGCCTGCGCAGGTTTGCCGGTATGATAGGCGCCCCCGCTGTCCGGATTGCGAAAAACGCCATGACCTTGCAGTACCCAACCATCGCCGATTGCGTCGGCAACACGCCGCTGGTGCGTTTGCAGCGCCTGCCCGGTGTCACCAGCAACACCCTTTTGCTCAAGCTCGAAGGGAACAACCCGGCGGGTTCGGTCAAGGATCGTCCGGCGTTGTCGATGATTACTCGCGCCGAGTTGCGCGGGCAGATCCACGAAGGCGATACGCTGATCGAAGCGACCTCGGGCAACACCGGGATCGCCCTGGCGATGGCCGCCGCGATCAAGGGTTACAAGATGATCCTGATCATGCCGGACAACTCCAGTGCCGAACGTAAAGCGGCGATGACCGCGTACGGCGCGCAGCTGATTCTGGTCAGCCAGGAAGAGGGCATGGAAGGCGCTCGCGATCTCGCCCAGCGGATGGAAGCCGAAGGCCGTGGCAAGGTGCTGGATCAGTTCGCCAACGGCGACAATCCTGAAGCGCACTACACCACCACCGGCCCGGAAATCTGGCGTCAGACCCAGGGCTCCATCACTCATTTCGTCAGCTCCATGGGCACCACCGGCACCATCATGGGCGTGTCGCGCTACCTCAAGGAGCAGAACGACAAGGTGCAGATCGTCGGCCTGCAACCGATGGAAGGCTCGGCCATTCCCGGCATCCGCCGCTGGCCGCAGGAATACCTGCCGAAGATCTATCAGGCCGAGCGTGTCGACCGCATCGTCGACATGGCGCAAAGTGAAGCCGAAGACGTCACTCGTCGTCTGGCCCGCGAAGAAGGCATCTTCTGTGGCGTGTCCTCGGGCGGTGCGGTGGCAGCGATGCTGCGCCTGTCCAAAGAAGTTGAAAACGCGGTGATCGTTGCGATCATCTGCGACCGTGGCGACCGTTACCTGTCGACCGGCATTTTCGACGCGCCCAACTGATGGCCAAGCACGAGAGAGGCCTGCGCTTCCAGCCCACCGGCGGCAGCAAGGCCCCGCAAATCCCGACCGGCAAAAAGCAGCGTTTGAGCATCGAGCGCCTGGCCAATGACGGTCGCGGCATCGCGTTTTTTGAAGGCAAAACCTGGTTCGTCCTCGGCGCCCTCGCGGGTGAAGAGGTCGAAGCGCGGGTGCTTGGCGCCCACGGCAAAGTGGTCGAGGCGCGCACCGAGCGCGTATTCACCGCCAGTGAATTGCGCCGTCCCGCACCTTGCCAGCACGCCGGCCGTTGCGGCGGTTGCAGCGTTCAGCATCTGCCCCACAACGAACAGCTTGCCCTGAAACAGCGCATGCTCGCCGAGCAGTTGTCGCGAGTTGCCGGTGCCGAACCCGAGGAGTGGGCGGCGCCGTTGACCGGTCCAGAATTCGGCTACCGTCGCCGCGCCCGGATCGCCGTACGCTTGGACAGCAAGGCCAAAAAGCTTGAAGTCGGTTTCCGTGCCGCCGGCAGTCAGGACATCGTCGCGATCAGCGAATGCCCGGTGCTGGTACAGCCCTTGCAGCCGATCATGACCCGCTTGCCGGAGATGCTTCGTCGCTTGAGCAAACCTCAGGCGCTGGGGCATGTCGAATTGTTCAGTGGCTCGTCACTCGCCGTTCTGCTGCGTCACATGGCGCCGCTGTCCGAGGCCGACCTGACGATCCTCAAGGATTTCTGCGCGTTCCATGAAGCGCAACTCTGGCTGCATGGCGAAGGCGAGCCGCAGCCGGTGGATGATGCACTGTCGCTCGGCTATCGCCTGGAACAATGGGATCTGCAACTGGCCTACCGGCCGGGGGATTTCATTCAGGTCAACGCCGGGGTCAACGAGGCCATGGTTGCGCAAGCGCTGGACTGGTTGAAACCGACGAGCGATGAGCGCGTGCTCGACCTGTTTTGCGGTCTGGGCAACTTCGCCCTGCCGCTGGCGAAAGCCGCGCGTGAAGTGGTGGCGGTCGAAGGCGTGCAGACCATGGTCGATCGCGCGGCGGCCAATGCCGCTAGCAACAATTTGCATAACACAAAGTTTTTTCAGGCCGATTTATCCCAGCCTTTGACCGATGCCCAGTGGATCGGAAACGGCTTTTCTGCGGTACTCTTGGACCCACCGCGCGACGGTGCTTTCGAGGTGGTGCGCAAGCTGGCGACCCTGGGCGCCAAACGGTTGGTGTACGTGTCGTGCAACCCTGCAACTCTGGCGCGCGATACGGTCGAATTGATCAAGCAGGGCTACCGGTTAAAACGTGCCGGGATTCTCGATATGTTTCCTCAGACGGCACATGTCGAGGCCATGGCGTTATTTGAAGCGAGCCAGGATGGCTCGTCTGATCCGACTGGTCGTCCGTAGCGCTCGCATTGGCCCCGCGAGCGCGAACGGGCATTGACGGTCAGTGATTTGACGCATTGAATCTGCGTCGTAGGGAAGGTAAAGCAAGATGGTACAGGTGAGAGCACACCAGCCGATCAACACTGACGGCAGTATCAATCTCGAGGCTTGGCTCGATCATGCGGTCAGTGTCGATCTGGCACTGGATCGCGAAGCCTTGAAAGAGGCCTGCGAGTACGCTCGCCAGGCCGAGCAACAATCCAATGCGGCGAAGAATCTCTGGTCCGAAGGCAGCGGCAGTTTCAGCACGGGCCTCGAGATCGCCGAGATCCTCGCCGACCTCAAGCTCGATCAGGATTCGCTGGTGGCTGCGGTTCTCTATCGCGGCGTGCGCGAAGGCCAGATCGAACTCGCGGCGGTCAGCCAGCGCTTCGGCCCGGTGGTCGCCAAGCTGATCGACGGCGTGCTGCGCATGGCGGCGATCAGTGCCAGCCTCAGCCCTCGCCAGTCGATGGTCCTCGGCACCCAGGGCCAGGTGGAAAACCTGCGCAAGATGCTGGTGGCGATGGTCGACGACGTGCGTGTCGCGCTGATCAAGCTCGCCGAACGCACCTGCGCGATCCGTGCGGTGAAAACCGCCGACGACGAAAAACGTAACCGGGTCGCCCGGGAAGTATTCGATATCTATGCGCCGCTCGCGCATCGACTCGGCATCGGTCATATCAAATGGGAACTGGAGGACTTGTCCTTCCGTTACCTGGAACCCGATCAATACAAACAGATTGCCAAGCTGCTGCACGAGCGGCGGCTCGACCGCGAGCGTTTCATCGCCGACGTGATGACCCAGCTCAAGGACGAATTGCAGGCCACCGGCGTCGAAGCCGACATCAGCGGCCGGGCCAAACACATCTATTCGATCTGGCGCAAAATGCAGCGCAAGGGTCTGGAATTCAGCCAGATCTACGACGTGCGTGCGGTGCGCGTGCTGGTGCCGGAAATGCGCGACTGCTACACCGCGCTCGGCATCGTCCACACCCTGTGGCGGCACATCCCGAAAGAGTTCGACGACTACATCGCCAACCCGAAAGAGAACGGCTACCGCTCGTTGCACACGGCGGTGATCGGCCCGGAAGGCAAGGTGCTGGAGGTCCAGATCCGGACCCATTCGATGCACGAAGAGGCCGAGCTCGGCGTCTGCGCGCACTGGCGCTACAAGGGCACCGACGTCAAGTCCGGCTCGAACCACTACGAAGAGAAAATCTCCTGGCTGCGTCAGGTCCTCGAGTGGCACGAAGAGCTGGGCGACATCGGTGGTCTCGCCGAACAGCTGCGGGTCGATATCGAGCCGGACCGGGTCTACATCTTCACCCCGGACGGTCACGCCATCGACTTGCCGAAGGGCGCGACACCGCTGGACTTCGCCTACCGCGTGCACACCGAAATCGGGCACAACTGCCGTGGCGCGAAGATCAACGGGCGCATCGTTCCGCTCAACTACAGCCTGCAGACCGGCGAGCAGGTCGAGATCATCACCAGCAAGCACGGCACGCCGAGCCGTGACTGGCTGAACCCGAACCTCGGTTACGTCACCACGTCCCGGGCGCGGGCGAAGATCGTGCACTGGTTCAAGTTGCAGGCGCGCGATCAGAACGTCGCGGCGGGCAAGACCCTGCTCGAACGCGAACTCAGTCGCCTCGGCCTGCCGGCGGTGGATTTCGACAAGCTGGCCGACAAGGCCAACATGAAAACCGCCGAGGACATGTTCGCCGCCCTTGGCGCCGGCGACCTGCGTCTGGCGCAACTGGTGAATCTGGCGCAACAACTGGTCGAGCCGGAACGCGGCAACGAACAGCTGGAACTGATTCCGCGCAAGGCGACCGGCTACAAACCGGGCAAGCGCGGCGACATCCAGATCCAGGGTGTCGGCAACCTGATGACCCAGATGGCCGGCTGCTGCCAGCCGTTGCCGGGCGATGCGATCGTCGGCTACATCACCCAGGGCCGTGGCGTGAGCATTCACCGTCAGGACTGCGCCTCGGTGCTGCAACTGGCCGGGCGGGAGCCGGAGCGGATCATTCAGGTCAGCTGGGGCCCGGTGCCGGTGCTCACCTATCCGGTGGACATCGTCATCCGCGCCTACGACCGTTCCGGTCTGCTGCGTGACGTTTCGCAGGTGCTGCTCAACGAGCGGATCAACGTGCTGGCGGTCAACACCCGCTCGAACAAGGAGGACAACACCGCGCTGATGTCCCTGACCATCGAGATTCCGGGTCTGGACGCGCTGGGGCGGTTGCTGGGGCGGATTTCCCAGTTGCCGAACATCATCGAAACGCGGCGTAACCGGACTCCATGAAACCGATCTACAGCCTTGAAGACCTGCTGCACCTGATGAACCGTCTGCGCGACCCGCAGTACGGTTGCCCGTGGGACATCAAGCAGACTTACGCGACCATCGTCCCGCACACCCTTGAAGAGGCCTACGAAGTCGCCGACGCCATCGAGCGCGGCGACTTCGACCACCTGCAGGGCGAGTTGGGCGATCTGCTGTTTCAGGTGGTGTATTACAGCCAGCTGGCACGGGAGGAGGGGCGGTTCGAATTCGCCGGCGTGGTCGACAGCATCACCCGCAAGCTGATCCGTCGCCATCCGCATGTGTTTCCCACCGGTGATCTGTATGCGCCGCTGGATGTGCCGCGCCTGAACGAAGAGCAGGTCAAACAGCGCTGGGAGGAGATCAAGGCCGAAGAGCGCGCCGAGAAATCCGCCGAGCCGCAGCAACTGTCACTGCTCGACGATGTGCCGGCTGCATTGCCGGCCCTGTCCCGCTCGGCCAAGTTGCAGAAGCGCGCCGGGCAGGTCGGTTTTGACTGGCCGGATGCCTTGCCGGTGCTGGATAAGGTCCGTGAAGAGCTCGATGAAGTACTCGAAGCCATGTCCGAAAATGACCCGCAAGCGGTGGCCGACGAGATCGGTGACCTGCTGTTTTCCGTGGTCAATCTGGCCCGGCACCTGAAGGTCGATCCGGAAACCGCATTGCGTGGCGCCAACGCCAAGTTCGAGCGACGTTTCCGTTTTATCGAACAGGCATTGCGCGACACCCACCGACCCATGGAATATTGCACCCTCGAAGAGTTGGACGCCCTGTGGGGCGAAGCCAAACGTCAGGAAAAGAATTCGCCCAGCTGTGGCTGAGCCGTTGCCCAAGTGAGTAAGCATCAATGAGCCTTTCCCTTCGCGACCAGTTGCTCAAGGCAGGACTGGTCAACCAAAAGCAGGCCAAGCAGGTCAGCAAAGACAAACAGAAACAACAGCGCCTGGCCCACAAAGGCCAGATCGAACTGGACGACTCCCAGCAGCGTGCTGCCCAGGAAGCCCAGGCCGAGAAGGTCAAGCGCGACCAGGAGCTGAACCGTCAGCAGCAGGAGAAGGCGGAAGCCAAGGCCCGCGCCGCCCAGGTCAAGCAGTTGATCGAAGTCTCGCGTCTGCCGAAGCTGACGACCGAGGACTACTACAACTTCGTTGACGACAAGAAGGTCAAGCGCATCTCGGTCAACACGCTGATGCGCAACAAGCTCAGCAGCGGCTCGCTGGCGATCGTGCACCATGCCGGCGGTTACGAAGTGATTCCTCGTGAGGCGGCCCTGAAGATTCAGGAGCGCGATCCACAGCGCATCGTGCAGCTCAACGAGAAGGTCGAAGAGGTCAATGCCGAGGACGATCCGTACGCGGCCTATGTGATCCCTGATGATCTGATGTGGTAAGCGGGTTCCGCCGGGCTGCGAAGCGGCCCTGAAATCCCCAAAACGACAAACCCCGCTCATGGCGGGGTTTGTCGTTTTCAATGCTGTGGTTTTGTTTCAGGCGGATTTCCGATCCCGCTGCTGTTCCTGCAGTTCCAGTTCGGCCTTGTAGTTGTGGGCGTCGATCTCGTTGTGGAACATGCCGACCAGCAAGTCTTGTTGATGCACATCCCAGATCCGTACGCCGGCGGCTACGCCTTCATGGGACATGTGTGAATCGTCGCGTTCAGTTACTTTTACAGTCATCTGCTAGCTCCAAATCTCAAGTTATCTGCAGCAAGGCGTGTGCAGGACTCTGTTATAGATTTTGTTAGCCTGCTAAGTAAACGCCCGATTCGTGCAATGTATTCTTGCGAAATCTGCAACAGGGCTGGAGCCCGCTGAATCCGCGACATTGAGTCGCAGGGCGGTAAGTTGCATGACAAACGTTTCATCTTGGCACCGCTGAAAATGCCTTTCTCCAGGCGAAAAAAAACGCCCCGAACCAGTCGGGGCGTTTTCATGTGCGGCTCAGCGGGAGGGAATTACTTGCCTTCCCAGCGCTTCAGCACGAGGGTGGCGTTGGTGCCACCGAAGCCGAAGCTGTTGCTCATCACGGTGTTGATGGTGGCGTTCTCGCGGGTCTTGGTCAGCACCGGCAGATCGGCCACTTCAGGGTCCAGTTCGTCGATGTTGGCGGAACCGGCGATGAAGTTGCCTTCCATCATCAGCATGCAGTAGATCGCTTCGTGAACGCCGGCGGCGCCCAGGGAGTGACCCGACAGGCTCTTGGTGGAGCTGATGGCCGGGGCCTTGTCGCCGAACACTTCACGCACACCTTTCATTTCCGCGACGTCGCCGACCGGAGTCGAAGTGCCGTGGGTGTTCAGGTAGTCGATCGGGGTATCGACGGTGGACAGCGCCTGCTGCATGCAGCGGATTGCGCCTTCGCCGCTTGGTGCCACCATGTCGTAGCCGTCGGAAGTCGCGCCGTAGCCAACGATTTCCGCGTAGATCTTCGCGCCACGGGCCAGAGCGTGTTCCAGCTCCTCGACCACTACCATGCCGCCACCGCCGGCGATGACGAAACCGTCACGGTCGGCGTCGTAGGCGCGGGAAGCTTGTTCCGGGGTGTCATTACGCTTGCTGGACAGGGCGCCCATCGCGTCGAACAGGAACGACTGGCTCCAGTGCTCCTCTTCACCGCCGCCGGCGAACACGATGTCCTGCTTGCCCATCTGGATCTGTTCCATGGCGGTACCGATGCAGTGAGCACTGGTGGCGCAGGCAGATGCGATGGAGTAGTTCAGGCCCTTGATCTTGAACGGGGTGGCCAGGCAAGCCGAAACGGTGCTGCTCATGGTCCGCGTTACACGGTATGGGCCGACGCGCTTCACGCCTTTCTCGCGCAGGATGTCCAGCGCTTCCATCTGGTTCAGGGTCGACGCGCCGCCGGAACCTGCGATCAGGCCGGTACGCGGGTTGGACACCTGCTCTTCGGTCAGACCGGAGTCAGCGATGGCGTCTTTCATGGCCAGGTAGGCGTAAGCCGCTGCGTGGCCGACGAAGCGATAAATCTTGCGATCGATCAGCTCTTCAAGGTTGAGGTCGATGGAGCCGGAAACCTGGCTACGCAGACCCATTTCGGCGTATTCCGGGTTGAACCGGATGCCAGGGCGGCTTGCACGCAGGTTAGCGGAGACGGTCTCTTTGTCATTGCCCAGGCACGAAACGATGCCCAGACCAGTGATAACGACGCGGCGCATGCGAATAACCCTTAGAAGTTGTCAGTGGAGGTGAACACGCCGACGCGAAGGCCTTCGGCGGTGTAGATTTCGCGACCGTCGACAGTCACCGAACCGTCGGCAATGGCCAGGTTCAGCTTGCCCTTGAGGACGCGCTTGATATGAATGTTGTAGGTGACTTTCTTGGCGGTCGGCAGGACCTGGCCGAAGAATTTCACTTCGCCCGAACCCAGCGCACGGCCACGGCCCGGCAGGCCTTGCCAGCCCAGGAAGAAGCCGACCAGTTGCCACATGGCGTCCAGACCCAGGCAGCCCGGCATCACCGGATCGCCTTCGAAGTGGCACGCGAAGAACCACAGGTCAGGGTTGATATCCAGCTCGGCGACCAATTCACCTTTGCCGTACTTGCCGCCTTCTTCGCTGATCAGGGTGATGCGATCCACCATCAGCATGTTCGGGGCGGGCAGTTGCGCGTTACCTGGGCCGAACAGCTCACCGCGACTGCAGCGCAGCAGGTCTTCCCGAGTAAAGGCGTTTTGTTTGGTCATGCGAGCTCCTCAATAATCCCATGCGGCAGGTGGGGCAAATCTTCCCGGCCGATCGACGCGTTCATGCCTCGAACCGGCAGCCTACTCATAGACTATTGCGTTGTGGTGAAAGTCACAGCACCAAGGACATGAATGTACACTTGTGCACTGAAATTTTTAATCAAGCCCCTTTTGAGGCTCGTTCGGGTGCCTAAGACTGCCGCACTTTCGCTTTTCACGCCAGTCGCAGATGCTCGAAAGGGCCCCGTTACTGCACCCATCGCTGCAGAATCTGCTGCAGATCATTGCGTTTGAATGGCTTGGCCAGGTAATCGTTCATCCCCGCCGACAAGCAGTTTTCGCGGTCGCCCTGCAACGCATTGGCGGTCAGGGCGATGATCGGCACATGGCCGCAGCCGGGCAGGCGGCGGATCTGTCGGGTTGCCTCGTAACCGTCAATCAGCGGCAAGCGGCAATCCATCAGGATCGCTTCGAAACGGTTGTCCCCGGCGCTGCGCACCGCCTGCACACCATCGGTGGCGACGCTGACGGTAAATCCCAGACTGCGCAACATCGCTTCGATCACCGTCTGGTTGACCGGGTTGTCCTCCACCAGCAGCACATTGCGTCCTTCGCCGTGACCGTCGCCGTTCAGTGTGCGCGGTGCCGCCAGCGCGGGCAGTGCCTGCTTATATAAAGCCAATGGTATTTCCAGAGTGAATACCGATCCGCGACCTTCTTCGCTCTGAGCGCGCAAGGTGCCGCCCATCCGTTCGGCGAGGGTGCGGGCAATCGGCAGGCCCAGGCCGGTGCCGCCATATCGACGGGAAATCGAACTGTCGGCCTGCTGGAACGCGTTGAACATCAGCTCCAGGCTCTCCGGCGAAATGCCGATGCCACTGTCACGTACCGCGCAGGTGAACCACAGCAATTCGTGATCCAGCGACTGCCACTGCGCCTCGATGCTGACGCGCCCCTGTTCGGTGAACTTCAGCGCATTGCCGACCAGGTTGACCAGAATCTGCCGGATCCGCGTCGGATCGCCCTGTACCTGCAAGTCGCGCATGTCGTCGGGAATCCGCAGTTGCAGGGCCAGCCCGCGTTGCGCCGCGCTGTGCTGGAACGACTGGGCGCAGGCGCCGATCACTTCGGCGAGGTTGAACGGAATATGCTCCAGCTCCAGTTCCGAACGCTCGATGCGCGAAAAATCCAGAATGTCGTTGATCACCTTGAGCAAATGCTCGGTCGACTCGGAAGCCAGCGCCGCGTACTCGACCTGCTCCTCGGTCATGTCGGTGGTTTCCAGCAATTGCAGCATGCCCAGCACGCCGTTCATCGGCGTGCGCAGTTCATGGCTCATCATCGCCAGGAAATCCGATTTGGCATTGTTGGCTTTCTCCGCCTCTTCGCGGGTCTGGATCAGTTGCGCCATCGCCTGATGCTGCTCGCGGCTGGCCTGCTCCAGCGCCTGGGCCAGGTTGTTGATGTGCTGGGACAGGGCGCCCAGCTCGGTGTCATCGACAATCGGCAGTGGGGTCTTGTAATCGCCGTCCTGAATCGCCTTGACCGCATTGCCGATGTCGCGAATCGGCTGCGACAGACTACCGGCCAGCCGCCGCGCCAGGACGAACGTGAAGAGCAGAGCGAACAGCGCGAGAATCCCGGCCTTGAGCAAAATTTCCTGTTGGCGCTGACTGAACGCGTCATTCGACAGACCGACGATCACCCGTCCCAGATAGTCCTCGCTGGCCACGCCGGGGCTGCTCTTGCCGTCCTGGAAGAAATCGTTGTGCAGGGCAATGCGTTGCAGCCGCACCGGCGCCTGGAACACCTCGACCTGATGCGGACGATTGTGCGCATCCGCCGGCTGTTCGACGTAGGCCAGAATCCGGTTGGCGCTGTCCTGCACTTCCAGAAACCGCACGTTCGGCGTGGCCAGCGTGGCTTTGAGCAGGCTTTCCAGCACTTCGTTGTTGCCGGAAATCACCCCGTACTCGGTGGCCGGTGCGAGCTGGTTGGCGATCAACTGGCCGGTGTGGTTCAGCTCCTGACGCAAATCCTGAATGCGCACGAAGGTGAAAAAGCTGATCAGCAGCAAGGTCAGCAACAGCGCAGGGCCCAGGCTGATCAACTGGGTGCGGGTGTTGATGTCCCAACGGCGGAAAATCATGGGCGGCGCTCTCCTTCGGCCAGCTCTGCGGCGACAGACGCTTCATTCATCGGTTCTATCCCTAAGGAACGAGCCACCTGCGCATTACTTGAGACTTTAAAACGCCCGGGATAGAGCGTGCGCGGCCAGGTGGCCGGTGGCCGGTCCAGCAATTCGTCGAGAACGGCCAGCCAGTCGTTCTGATCGCTGTACGTGCTGGCCAGGCTGCCGGCGCGAACGAAAGCGACATTCGGCCCGACCAGCGCCAGTTGCCGAGAGTAACTGCTGAGCAACAGGTTCTTCGCGGTTTTCGGGTTGTACAGGTCTGGGTCGTCGAGGCCCAGCAGCACGTCGCTATTTTTCAGCACAGTCTGCAAGGGGCGGCTGTCGTGGGTGTTGTCCCAGCGCTGCGGGACAATTTGCAGATTCAGCGGCTGGGCGGCCGATTGCAGCTCCTTGAGCAGGAACTCGCTGTGCTGATCGAACAGCACGCCGACTCGCCCGGCCTGGGGCAGGATCCGGCGGATCAGTTGCAACTGACGACTCAGCGGCGGATCGGCCCACAGCAGGCTCAAGTGGGGCGGTTGCACGTCGCCGAAGCGCTGTCGAGCTTGCAGGCGGCTGATGCGCAGGACCAACGTCGCGGGGCCCTGGCTTTCCTGCATGCGCCAGTCGAGGCTCGGCAGATCCAGCAGGATCAGGCGCAGGCTCGACGGCAACTTGCCCGGCGCCGGCAAACTGGCCAGCGGCTGGAAATGCACGCGGTCGGTCGGGCGCAGTTCGCTCAGGGCCTGAACGAAGGACTGCACGCCAGGGCTTTCCTCGGCGCCGGTCAGCAAAATGTCGGCCGCCTGCACCGCCACGCCATGCAGCCACGCTGTCAGGAACAGACAAAGCCCGGCCAGCCATTGACCGAGTGTTGGCATCTTCCGTGACATGGCGTAGCGCATCTAGAACTCCAGCTCGGCGCTGAAATACACCACGCGGCGTTCGTCGTAATTGTTGTCGACGAAGGTGGTCGGTTCATGGTCGAGGCGTTGTTGCAGCACGCCGGCCAGTTGCAGTTGGGCCTTGCCCAAGGCGATGCGTTTGGCGATGCGCGTGTCGACCCGCTCGAAGCGGTAACCGTTGAGCGCGTTGTCACCGTAATAGAAGAGGGCGCTGTTCCAGCCGTGGCCCCAATCGCGCAGCCAGCCCGCCGAGCCGCTGTTGCGCGCGGTGAATTGCTGGTCCAGTGGGTTGCTCGCCTCGGCGTCGACGAAGGCGTAGGTCAGGCGCAGGCGGTCGGCCGCACTCAGGCGCCAGTCCAGTTGCGTCTCGGTGCCGCGAAAGCGCGAATCGTTGGCGTTGCTGGCGATGTATTGATTGTTGCGCAGCGGCTCACTGATCATCCCGGTGATTTCGTCGTAGAACAGCTTCACGTCCAGCGCCAGGCCCCATTCCGGGAAAAAGCCGTTGTAGCCCAGTTCCCGCGAGCGCATGTGTTCCTGGTCCAGATCGCCGGGGCCCCGGGTCTTGACGAAGTAGCGGGCCGAAGACTGGCCATAGGCGGCGGGCCGCAGGTTGGTCACCTGATAACTCCAGTTGACGTTGTTCTCGAACATGTCCGGCGAGCGGATGGCTTCCGAATACACCGCGCGCAGGCTGTGGCGCGGATTGAACAGGTAGTTGACCGCAAACCGGGGCGTCAGGGAGCTGCCGATCAATTGCGTGTCTTCGAACATGGCGCCGCCCTGCAACAGCCAGTGTTCGCTGGCGCGCCATTCCAGCTGGCCGAAGGCGCGCCAGGTGGTGTCGTCCAGCGTGCCGTTGAAATAGGTCTCGGAATCGGCACGGTCGTAACGATAGTTCAGGCCGCTGACCAGACGCAGGCTATCGGACAGGCTGAGGGTGTCCTGCAATTCCAGGTCGTAACGCGATTCCCGGGCACTCTGGTCGATGTCGCCGCACAGGGTCTGGCGCGCGCCGTTGCGCCACTGGTCCAGCACCTGATTGGCCAGGGCCATTTCCTGCGGCGTGCCGGCGGGTGCGCCGGGGCCGGTGAACAGGGTCATGTTGCGGGCCAGGCGTTCGGTGTAGTTCGGGTTGAGTTGCCACAGCTCCGTGAGCTGCGGGCTGAACGACACCTCGGCGTCACAGGCGCGCCAGGTTTGCTGGCGATCCCAGTGTTGCGCCGAGCCCTGCACATAAAGACTGTGATCGGGGTTGAGGTCCAGATTCCAGCGCACCGAACCGGCATAGTCCTTGGCAACCACGTCGGAATTGTTCCCGGCAGCCGTAATCCCGGAGAACACCGGACGGTAGGTATAGGGCCGTTGATTGGCCCCGTCCTTGGCGTTGATCTGCCAGTCCAGGCTCTGGTTGTCGCTCAGGGTCTGGCTGACGGCGAGACTGAAGCGGTTCAAGCGGCGGCTGTCGCGGTAATCGGCGCCGGTGCGGTCGCTGTCAAAGCCGTCGTCTTCCTGGCCGGACAGAGAAAGACGCAAGTCGCCGTCATTCCAGCCGGTGCTCTGGCTGGCATAGAAGTCGTTGATGCCGCGTTGGCCGCGCGTCAGCTTCAGCCGCGTGCCGTGGCTGTCCGCCGGGTTGCGGGTGATGATGTTGACCACTGCCATCAGCGCGTTGGCGCCGTAGCTGACGGTGTTCGGGCCGCGAAAGACTTCGATGCGCTCGATGTCTTCCATCGCCACCGGAATGTCGCTCCAGTCCACGGTTGCGAGACCGGCGCGGTACACCGAGCGTCCGTCGATCAGCACCTGCATGCGTCGGGCTTCAGTCGCGTTGGTCCCGTGGTAGTTCACCGCCGCCTGATTGCCGCTGATGTTGCCGACCATCATCCCCGGCACCAGCCGCAACAGTTCGCTGATGTCCCGGGCACCGCTGGCGGCGATCAGTTCGCTGTCCAGTACGGTCATGCTGCCCGGGACTTCCGCCGGCGACTGTTTCAGGCGCGTGGCGGTCAGGATCTGCGGCAAGGCCTCACTGTCGACAAACAGGTCGTCCGCCAGCAGCACCGGGCTGAACAGCAGCGCCAGCAGCAGGGACGAACGCGGGGAAGGGGGGCCAGAAAACACGACGCAGCCTTGATAGCAAAGAATTGGCGCGCATGTTAACTGAGGTCGACGACTTTTCCAGTCACGTTGCAGGCATTTTCCTCGGTTTTATTGGTCTTCTTCCTACAAGTGCGGGTAATTGACGCCGGGGCTGTCCGAGAAGGGGACGCTCCGTATAATGCCGGCATCGCCACTGGTATGGATTAACGGATTACATATGACTGAACAGCGCCCGATTGCGGTCCTGGGAGGCGGAAGTTTCGGTACCGCCGTGGCCAATCTGTTGGCCGAGAACGGCCATCAAGTCCGGCAGTGGATGCGTGACCCCGAACAGGCCGAGGCCATCCGGGTCAATCGCGAGAACCCGCGTTACCTCAAAGGCATCAAGATTCTGCCGGGCGTGACCGCGGTCACCGACCTGCAGGAAACCCTCGACGCCTGCGATTTGTGTTTCGTCGCGTTGCCGTCCAGCGCGCTGCGCACGGTTTTGGCGCCTCATGCCGAGCGCCTGAGCGGCAAGATGCTGGTCAGCCTGACCAAGGGCATCGAAGCCCACACCTTCAAACTGATGAGCCAGATTCTCGAAGAGATCGCCCCGCAGGCACGTATCGGCGTGCTGTCCGGGCCGAACCTTGCGCGGGAAATCGCCGACCACGCGCTGACTGCCACCGTGGTTGCCAGTGAAGACGAAGAACTCTGCAAAGCCGTGCAGGCCGCATTGCATGGCCGCACTTTCCGCGTCTACGCCAGCGCCGACCGTTTCGGCGTGGAGCTGGGCGGTGCCCTGAAAAACGTCTACGCAATCATTGCCGGCATGGCGGTGGCGCTGGAGATGGGCGAGAACACCAAGAGCATGCTGATCACTCGCGCCCTGGCCGAGATGACCCGGTTTGCGGTGAATCAGGGCGCCAACCCGATGACCTTCCTCGGTCTGGCCGGGGTCGGCGATCTGATCGTTACCTGCTCGTCGCCGAAAAGCCGCAACTACCAGGTCGGTTTTGCCCTCGGTCAGGGCTTGAGCCTCGACGAAGCGGTGTCGCGCCTGGGTGAGGTGGCCGAAGGGGTCAATACCCTGAAAGTGCTCAAGGCCAAGGCTCAGGAGGTTGGCGTCTACATGCCGCTGGTCGCCGGACTGCATGCAATCCTCTTCGAAGGGCGCACGCTTGAGCAGGTGATCGGTCTGCTGATGCGCGCCGAGCCGAAAACCGATGTCGACTTTATTTCCACCAGTGGTTTCAACTGATTCAGCAGGGAGCAGGCCATGAACGATCCGAAAACCGAAGCCAAATATGAATCCATCCTCCTGCGGGTGTTGTGGATGATTGTTTACATCCTGGTCTGGCAGGTGGCGCAGTTCATCCTCGGCGCGGTGGTGCTGGTGCAGTTGATCTATCGTTTGATCTATGGCGCCCCGAGCGCCAGCCTGATGAATTTCGGCGACAGCCTGAGCCAGTTTCTGGCGCAGATCGGCCGTTTCGGCAGCTTCCACAGCGACCAGAAACCCTGGCCGTTCGCCGACTGGCCGGCGCCGCGTACGCCGGAAGGTGAAGCGCCACACGTTGTTGCGCCGGCACCGCATCCGGCCCGGGATGAGGAACCCAAGCTATGAAACTCTGGGTATTGCGTCACGGTGAGGCCGAGCCCTATGGCTCGCGCCCCGACTCCGAGCGGGAACTGACTGCCCACGGTCGCAAGGAAGTGTTGAGCAGCGCAGCCCGTTTGATGGGCCAGCCGCTGACGGCGATCTACGCCAGCCCGTACCTGCGGGCGCAACAGACGGCGCAACTGGTGCGCGAAGCTCTGGGCTTCGAGCCGGAGATCCGCACGGTCGAGTGGCTGACCCCGGAAGTTGACCCGGACCGCGTTGCCGAGCAACTGGTGTCGGTGAGCAACGTGCTGCTGGTCAGCCACAATCCGCTGGTGGGAAACCTGCTCAGCTACCTGCAACACGGTGCGGGCTATCCGCCGGAGAAAGTCAGCACCGCCGGGCTGGCCGAGCTCGAGCACAGCGAATTGCTGATCGGTTCGATGACGCTCAACAGCCTTAAACATCCCTGAAATTTTTTGTACGAAATAGTCAACCAAGCACTTGCTTGGTTGACTACGCTTGCTCCAGACCAAAAAACAGGAGCGAGTCGAATGTCTTCCGCCTTCCGTTTGCCGCTGGACGTGTTTTACGAACGTGAGGCCCGGCACCCGCGTCAGCGTTTTCTGGTGCAGCCGATTGGCGGCGGGCAGGTCGAGACACTGACCTGGGCCGACGTCGGCCATCAGGCCCGCTGCGCCGCGCACTGGCTGCGCTCCCGGGAATTGCCGCAAGGCAGCCACATCGCGCTGATCTCGAAAAACTGCGCGCACTGGATCATCGCTGATCTGGCGATCTGGATGGCCGGGCATGTCTCTGTGCCGCTTTATCCGAACCTCACCGCCGAATCGGTGAATCAGGTGCTCACCCACTCGGAAAGCGTGCTGGCGTTCATTGGCAAGCTCGATGACTGGCCGGGCATGTCGCCAGGTGTGCCAGCCGGCCTGACCACCGTCAGCTTGCCGCTGCATCCGCCGGGCACGTTCGATTTCAACTGGGATGACCTGCAACGCAGCTCGCCGATCCAGGACGATCCGCGTCCCGCCGCCGAGCAACTGGCGACGATCATTTACACCTCCGGCACCACCGGCCTGCCCAAGGGCGTGATGCACAGCTTCGCCAATCTCGGGTTTGCGACGACGCGCGGCACGCAACTGTTCGGTCTCAATGAGCACGACCGGCTGCTGTCGTATCTGCCGCTATGCCATGTGGCTGAACGGATGTTCGTCGAACTGGCGTCGATCTACACCGGGCAGACTGTGTTTTTCGCCGAGAGCCTCGATACCTTTCTCGCCGATCTCAAGCGGGCGCGGCCGACGGCGATGTTCGGGGTGCCGCGGATCTGGACCAAGTTCCAGATGGGCGTCTACAGCAAGATCCCGGCAAAACGTCTGGATTTCCTGCTCGGTCTGCCCTTTATCGGCAAACGGATCGGCCACAAGGTATTGGCGGGGTTGGGGCTGGATGCGTTGCGCGTGGCGCTGTCCGGTGCGGCGCCGGTGCCGCTGACCCTGTTGCGCTGGTATCAGAAACTCGGGCTCGACGTGCTGGAGGTCTACGGCATGACCGAAAGCTGCGGGTATTCGCACATCTGCCTGCCGGGGCAATACAAGGAAGGCTGGATCGGCCGGCCATGCCCCGACGTGGAAGTGCGGATCGATGAGTCCGGCGAAGTGCAGGTGCGCAGCCAGGCGAACATGCTCGGCTATTTCAAGGAACCGCAGAAAACCGCCGAGACCCTCACCGAAGACGGCTTCCTGCGCACCGGCGACAAGGGCGAACAGGACGCCGAAGGGCGCTTGCGCCTGACCGGGCGGCTCAAGGAAATCTTCAAGACCAGCAAGGGCAAGTACGTCGCCCCGGCGCCGATCGAAAATCGGCTGGCGGTGCATTCGCGGATCGAACAAGTCTGCGTGGTCGGCGATGGCCTGAGTGCGCCGCTGGGGTTGTGCGTGCTCTCGGCGGTGGGCCGGGAAGAGCCCCGCGCGCCGCTGCATTCGAGCCTGGAAAAACTGCTGGAGGAGGTCAACGCCGTGCTCGACAAGCACGAGCGCCTGCGCCGGCTGGTGGTGGTCAAGGACAGCTGGGCGGTGGAGAACGGCTTCCTCACGCCGACTTTGAAGATCAAACGCAACATCATCGAA
Source organism: Pseudomonas sp. GW456-12-10-14-LB2 (assembly GCF_002884345.1). NCBI lineage: Bacteria > Pseudomonadati > Pseudomonadota > Gammaproteobacteria > Pseudomonadales > Pseudomonadaceae > Pseudomonas > Pseudomonas sp. GW456-12-10-14-LB2. The sequence continues at coordinate 5,335 of NZ_POHV01000019.1, read as the reverse complement.
GACACCTACGGAGCACGTTTCGAAGAATGGAGCGAGCGCAGCGAGGCGGTGCTGTGGCAGGATTGAGCGTCGATCAAAACAACAAAGGAAGCCTGCGATGACCTTGTGGCGCACCACTCCGAACATCGAGCAGTTGAACGCAATCCAGAAAAACACCATCGGCGAAGTGCTGGACATCCGCTTCGAGTCCTTCGACGAAGAATCCCTGACGGCCAGCATGGTCATCGACCATCGCACCCATCAGCCTTACGGCCTGCTGCACGGCGGCGCCTCGGTGGTGCTGGCCGAGAGCGTCGGCTCGATGGCCAGTTACCTGTGCATCGACGCCAGCAAGTTCTATTGCGTGGGCCTGGAAATCAACGCCAACCACTTGCGCGGCCTGCGCAGCGGACGGGTGACGGCTGTGGCCAAACCGATTCACATCGGCCGCACCACCCACGTCTGGGACATCCGTCTGACCAGCGATGAAGGCAAGGCCAGTTGCGTGTCGCGCCTGACCATGGCGGTTGTTCCACTTGGGGAACAACCGCCGGCGCGTTGATGGCCGAAGCGTCATAGCCCTGACCGGACTGTCATCATTCCTGGCAGTTACGGTCATTGCTGAAGGACGCGGTCTTACGGACAATCAACGCCTGTTTTCCGCTCATGGATTTGCCGGTATGTCGCAACCGATCTTCTTCGCCCACGCCAATGGTTTCCCTTCGGGTACCTACGGCAAACTGTTCGCGGCGCTGGCGCCCGAGTACCGGGTCGCGCATCTGGAACAACACGCCCATGACCCGCGTTTCCCGGCGGGTGACAACTGGTACCACCTGGTCGACGAACTCATCCATCACCTGCAACAGCAAGATGAGCCGGTGTGGGGCGTCGGCCATTCCTTCGGCGGCATGTTGCATTTGCACGCTGCACTGCGTTGCCCTGAACTGTATCGGGGCGTGGTGATGCTCGACTCGCCGGTGCTGACCCGCACCGATCAATGGGTGATCCGCGCCGCCAAGCGCTTTGGTTTCATCGACAAACTGACCCCGGCCGGTCGCACGCTGGGACGCCGCGAAGAGTTTGCCGATCTGGACAGCGCCCGAGGTTATTTTGCCGGCAAAACCCTGTTCCGCAGCTTTGATCCGGAATGTTTCGATGCCTACTTGCAGCACGGCCTGCACAAGGTCGGCGACAAGTTGCGCCTGCGCTTCGATCCTGCGACCGAGATCAGCATCTATCGCGGCGTGCCGCACACCAGTCCTGCGCATACCCGGCAATTGAAAGTGCCGCTGGCGGTGGTACGTGGACACAAGAGCCGCGTGGTGATGAACCACCACACCCGCTTCGTCGGACGCCTGCCTCAGGGCGAGGCGCTGACCGTGCCCGGCGGGCACATGTTTCCGCTTGAGCGCCCGCAGGACACCGCGCAATTACTGAAAAACCTGTTCGATCGCTGGGAGCGCCGGCAAGACAAGGATTGCGCATGAACCCCGGCGTCGAAGAAGTGCGCCTGAGCCTGCCGCATATCGAACTGGCAGCGCACCTGTTCGGCCCGGAAGACGGGTTACCGGTGATCGCCCTTCACGGCTGGCTGGACAACGCCAACAGCTTCGCCCGACTGGCGCCGAAGCTCAAAGGCTTGCGCATCGTCGCGCTGGACATGGCCGGCCACGGACATTCCGGGCACCGGCCGAACGGCGCCGGTTACGCACTGTGGGATTACGCCCATGACGTGCTGCAGGTCGCCGAACAACTGGGCTGGAAACGTTTCGGGTTGCTCGGGCATTCCATGGGCGCCATTGTTTCGCTGGTGTTGGCCGGGTCGTTGCCCGAACGCATCACCCATCTGGCGTTGATCGACGGGATAATTCCTCCTACCGACAAAGGCGAGAACGCCGCCGAGCGCATGGGCATGGCCCTGCAGGCGCAACTCGATCTTCGGGAAAAGCGCAAACCGGTCTACAACACCCTCGACCGGGCGATCGAAGCACGGATGAAAGGGCTGGTGGCGGTCAGTCGCGAAGCCGCCGAACTGCTGGCCCAGCGCGGTCTGATGCCGGTGCCCGGCGGTTACACCTGGCGCACCGACAACCGCCTGACTTTGCCTTCGCCGCTGCGTCTGACCCAGGAACAGGCGATGGCGTTCGTGCAGCGCATTGCCTGCCCTGCACAATTGGTGGTCGCCGCCGATGGCATGCTGGCCAAACATCCGGAGCTGCTGGAACGTCTACCCTTTGACCGGGAACAGCTGCCGGGCGGGCATCATCTGCACCTGAACGATGAGGCCGGGGCCGACCTTGTCGCAGACTGTTTCAATCGGTTCTTCGCCATTCCTTGACTTGCTCCCGGCAACTGTCGAGGCTGGGCAGGTTGAAATGGGAGACAACCAAGATGGATTTCTACACCGCTGCGACTTCGAACTGCCCTCAAGGCACCCTGGCCATGCCCCTGCGATGAGCCTGTCCATGCGATCTATCAGTCTGCTGGCGCTGTGCTGTTTCAGTCCCTTTCTATTCGCTGCCGACCTGCCGGGCAGTCAGGACTTGCCGATCGTGCCGCGTGTGGCCGATGCGCAGATCGTCGACTATCGCCCCGCCGTGGAGCTGGAGCGGATCTACCCGCTCGGCTCGATCCGCAAGATCAGCGGTCAATTGCGTTTCGACGGCCAGGTCAGCGCCCGGGGGCAGACCACCTCGGTGACCTATGAATTACCGCCGGAGCATTCCGCCACCGAAGCCTTTACCCTTGCCCGCGAAGCCCTGCAAAAGCAGGATGCCCAGCTGTTGTTCTGGTGCCAGGCCCGGGATTGCGGCGAGAGCAGTCTGTGGGCCAATGAGGTGTTCGGCAACGCCAAGCTGTACGGTGCCGACGAGCAGCAGGCCTATCTGCTGCTGAGGCTCGCGGCCCCGCGCGACAACACGCTGGTGGCGCTGTACAGCATCACCCGCGGCAATCGCAAAGCTTATCTGCACGTTGAACAGTTTGAAGCACTGGCACCGCTCGGTGAGCTGCTGCCGACCTCGGCCACGCTGTTGCGGGAACTGAAAAGCACCGGCGAACTGGATTTTCCAAAACTGGCCGGCGATCCGGATGACACCTGGCTGCGCTTGCTGTCCCGTGGCTTGAACCTCGACACCACGTTGCGGGTGACGGTGTCCGGACCCAAGGCCGAGGCCTGGCGGCAGGCGCTGATCGGGCAGGGCGTGCGCGCCGCGCGAATGGAAACCGGCAGTGTCGACGGCGAAGGTCTGCGCATCGATCTGTTGCGATAAGGTGTCTTTGGCGGACACGCTCGACGTGTTCGCCTACTCTTTGCCTGACTGATTTTTTTCGAGATTTCACATGCCCAATAATGATCGTCTGCTGGTGCAGATCCTGTTGCTGGTGTTGTTTGGTGCCAGTTTCTGGGTGATGGCGCCGTTCTGGTCGGCGCTGTTCTGGGGCGCGGTGCTGGCGTTCGCCAGTTGGCCGCTGATGCGTTTGCTGACCCGCTGGCTCAATGGCCGGGAATCCCTCGCGGCGCTGTTGCTGACCATGGGCTGGATGCTGCTCGTGGCGGGGCCGCTGGTGTGGCTCGGCTTTAACCTGGCCGATCACGTGCGTGATGCCACGGCGTTTATCAAGGATGTGCAGGTCGACGGATTGCCCGAGGCGCCGAGCTGGCTGGGTGGCGTACCGGTGGTGGGCGAACGGCTTGTCGGGATCTGGAACAGCATCGATCAGCAGGGCGCGGCCCTGATGGTGACGGTCAAACCTTATCTGGGGCAGGTCGGCAACTGGTTGCTGGCGCGCAGTGCGCAGATCGGCAGCGGGATCCTCGAGCTGACCCTGAGCATTGTCTTCGTGTTCTTTTTCTACCGTGACGGGCCGCGACTGGCGGCGTTCGTGCACAGTCTGCTGGAACGCCTGATCGGTGATCGGGCTGGTTACTACATCGATCTGGTGGCCGGTACGGTGCAGCGGGTGGTCAACGGGGTGATCGGTACGGCGGCGGCGCAAGCGGTGCTGGCGCTGATCGGGTTCCTGATTGCCGGGGTGCCGGGGGCGCTGGTGCTGGGGATCGTGACGTTCTTGCTCAGTCTGATTCCGATGGGGCCGCCGCTGGTGTGGATTCCGGCCACGGCGTGGCTGGCCTGGAAGGGCGAGTACGGGATGGCGGTGTTTCTCGGGATCTGGGGGACGTTCATCATCAGTGGCGTGGATAACGTGCTCAAGCCGTATCTGATCAGCCGGGGTGGGAATCTGCCGTTGGTGATTGTGTTGCTTGGGGTGTTTGGCGGGTTGATTGCGTTTGGGTTTATCGGGTTGTTTATTGGGCCTACGCTTTTGGCTGTTGCTTATAGTTTGTTGACGGATTGGAGTAAGAGTCAGGCTCGGGTTTGAGGCTTTTGACTTGGCGGCCTTTGGGCCGACCAGGCTCTTTGGGATTGGGTGAATATCCGTTTCTTCGGGTGTTGCCGCTGGCGGTTTCGCTTTTACAGCGACTCCCTTTGGCAAACGCCCCAAAGGAAGCAAAGGTCTTGGCCCCTGCGTTCGGCGCCTCGCTGTGGCTCGGCGTTCCTTCGCTCCGGGATTCATCCGGGGGCATCGCCTACGGTTTGCTTCGCTGCACCTCCTCTCGATGCATGCGGCTGCGCCGCACGGTCGCTGCGCTCCCACCCCCGGATAAATCCCTCCACTCAGCCTTCCGATGGGGCCGGCACGTCAAAAGCGGTACTCGAGCTAACGCTCATTGTGTTGAGTGGTGGGAGGCCAAAGCCAAAGCGAAAGCAGGAGTGGGGTTGTATGTGCTTTGAAACCTGAGTTCACCTCGGTATTTCACGTCGGTGTAGTTCGCTTAAACACCTCGGTCAGTCCCCTCTCCCTCTGGGAGAGGGCTAGGGTGAGGGCCGCTTTGATGACACACCGCAGAGCCAAAGCAAACCACTCACCCAGCCAGAGTTAATCGCCCCTCAAGTCTTGACCCGAGAGCGATCCTCTTCACCCAATCTCAAGTCGCCACATTCAAATACTTGCCCACCGACGCGGTGCTTTCTAGCGAGTACTGCTTGCTCAGATTGGCAATCATGCGGTTCAGCGCTTCGGTTGTGGTTTGAGTATTGCTGGCGGTCTGTTCGTCATCCGGGCGTTCGCGACCTGCATGCAGTGCAGCTTTCAGTTCGTCGCTGCTGACGCCTCCGCTGCTGTCGCTGTCCAGAACCTTGAGCAGGGCGGTGGCGGTGTCGGTGTTGTTTGAGGAGGTGCTGTCGCTGGTCTGCAACGCGCTGTTCAGTTCGGTGGCGGTAACCGTGCCGTCGCCGTCTGCATCGAGTTGGCTGAATAGTTCGTCGCTGGAGGCTTGCGGTGGTGGGGGTGG
>NZ_POHV01000197.1:0-263 GCF_002884345.1 Pseudomonas sp. GW456-12-10-14-LB2 | reverse complement strand
ACGTCGTCGTCTACTCCGCAACCAAGCACATCGACGGCCAGGGCCGATGTCTGGGCGGCATCATCCTGTCCTCGGAAGCCTTCATCGCCGAGCACATCCACAATTTTATGCGCCAGACCGGCCCTTCGATCTCGCCGTTCAACGCCTGGGTGCTGCTCAAGGGCCTCGAGACGCTCGGCGTACGCGTGCGCGCGCAGACCGACACGGCTGCACGCATTGCCGACGTGCTGGCGAACCATCCCAAGATCGCGCGGCTGGTCTAT
>NZ_POHV01000196.1:0-264 GCF_002884345.1 Pseudomonas sp. GW456-12-10-14-LB2 | reverse complement strand
GGCTGATATTGGTTATAGCGTAGAACCTTTTGGCAGCAATAGTTTCGTCATCCAGGGAACACCGGCAGATGTTGAACCGGGCAACGAAAAACATTCTATTGAATTACTGATCGAGCAGTTTAAACATTTTAGCAGCGATTTAAAATTTTCGAAGCGGGAAAAACTGGTACGTTGCATGAGCAGGCAACATGCTATTAAAGCCGGACAAACTTTATCACAAAAAGAAATGCAAACGCTGGTAGAAGAATTATTTCAATGCAATAC
>NZ_POHV01000195.1:0-264 GCF_002884345.1 Pseudomonas sp. GW456-12-10-14-LB2 | reverse complement strand
GGGTAGCACCGCATAGGCGGGGTTCGGAGGCACCTGGCAACAGAAGCCTCCACTTCAAGTCCTCGGTCCGGCCATCCGCGGCGGGGCGCCGGGCAGACCGGGCTAGAGCGCGACCGCAGATGGCAGACGACCTGATCCGCTACGACCTCCTGGTACAGGACGCCCTGCGCGGCGTGGTGCGCAAGGTGCTGACCGACGCGGCCCGCGAGGGGCTGATGGGCGAGCACCATTTCTACGTCTCGTTCCGGACGGAAGCGCCCGGCG
>NZ_POHV01000194.1:0-264 GCF_002884345.1 Pseudomonas sp. GW456-12-10-14-LB2 | reverse complement strand
GCCCTGGCGTGGCCGCTCGCTGCCTCCGCCCGAGACACGTCGGCCGTTCCGGCACCCGATGCCCCGGTCCCGGAGGCTCCTCCCGTCACTGATGACGCGGGCAACGACATCATCATCGTCGGCAAGGGCCAGACGCGCCAGGTGCAGCAGCTCAACCAGGCCGACATTGCGATCCTCGCCGCCGGCACCAGCCCGCTGAAAGCAATCGCCAAGCTCCCCAACGTCAACTTCCAGTCGGCCGATGCCTTCGGTGCCTATGAATGG
>NZ_POHV01000193.1:0-264 GCF_002884345.1 Pseudomonas sp. GW456-12-10-14-LB2 | reverse complement strand
GTGAGTACGCCGCAACCTGGGCGGCCCTGTCCGGCGCGCTGTCCCAGCGCGACGCCTGCCGCCGCATGGTCGAGCTGCTCTGGCTCGCCCATGACGAGGGCTGCGAGGCCGAGCTGGCGGCGCTCCTCGCCGAGGGTCTCGCGGCCGGGCTCCTGCCAAGCGCCCACGATCTGAAGGCGCGGCTGGAACCGCGCCAACGAGATCTTCCCGACGATGTGCCCGTCACACTCACTGCGCTCACCCAGTTCGACGCTCTGCTGGAGG
>NZ_POHV01000192.1:0-264 GCF_002884345.1 Pseudomonas sp. GW456-12-10-14-LB2 | reverse complement strand
GCCATGCCTGGGCCCAGGCGTGCTGCGGGGCCGCCTTCCACTTCTGAGAACAGGTGCCGCGGCCGAAGGCGATGCCCGGCAAGGCGCCGTTGGTCAGCAGGTTCTCGGTCAGGGTCCGATAGGGCGGCCAGTTCTTGAAGTTCTTCGGCTGGTAGCGGACCACCTCCGAGGGCACGCCATGGTCGGCGAGCCAGGCGCGGAACAGCGGCACGAAGGCCAAGGTCTCGGCCTTCTCGGTGCCGACGTCGGCGAACAGCACCTGGT
>NZ_POHV01000191.1:0-264 GCF_002884345.1 Pseudomonas sp. GW456-12-10-14-LB2 | reverse complement strand
TCATAGGCCCGCCCCCAGCGATAGTCCTGCGGCACGGTAATGGTCGGGGCGAAGGTCCATTCCTGGCCGGTGGTGCGAATTTCAGCGGCGGTCGCGGCACCGATCCGCTCGATCAAGGCGGGGTCGCGCATCGCCCCCAGCCCGATATTCTGCGGAAACAGCGTCGCGCCGATGATGTTGCTATGGCCGTGGACGGCATCGATCCCCCACAGGATCGGGATGCCCGATCCGCCCGCCGACCGATCGACCGACGCTTCATAAAAG
>NZ_POHV01000190.1:0-265 GCF_002884345.1 Pseudomonas sp. GW456-12-10-14-LB2 | reverse complement strand
GGGCAAGCTGCCGCGCGGCCACTATGCCTGGGTCGATCATGCCGATCCCGATCCGCAAGCCTTCATGGATCGGCGTGACCTGCTCTCCTATCACCAGGCCTTCATCGACCTGATCGACCGGCCGCGCGTGTTCGACCTCATCCTCGACCTGATGGGCCCCTACATCCAGTTCTCGATGAGCCAGGCGATCGTGCGCGCCTCGACCGACACCTTTCCCGGCTACACTCATACCGACGGCGGCGAGGCCCAGCGCGCGATCCGCGTC
>NZ_POHV01000189.1:0-265 GCF_002884345.1 Pseudomonas sp. GW456-12-10-14-LB2 | reverse complement strand
GTGTAGACCCGGCGCCTTGTCCTGTCAATGGGGGGCCGGAAAAACGCCGCCGGCGTTTCGCAAATCAAGCATTGACAAGGGCATGACGGGGGGTATACTTCGGAGGTGAGGCCCCCCGCGTCCCGCCTCCAGAGGCTCGTCCGCCTATTCCTCATATCCTGCCTCCTCCCCTGGCAGGAACCCGCGCGTCTCTACGCGGAAGAGACCGCCCCCGCCGCGACCGTCAAGACCTTCGCCGTCGACGGACTGCCCGACGACGTGAAGG
>NZ_POHV01000188.1:0-265 GCF_002884345.1 Pseudomonas sp. GW456-12-10-14-LB2 | reverse complement strand
TGACCAGAGTTCTTCTGCGCGCCGGCTGAGGCGCCGCTGCGGCCGATGGATCCGGATGTCGAGATCGACGTCGAGGTCCGGCGAGCCGGTGCGGACGAGACGGCCGCGGAGAATGTCCTGATGGGTCGTGGTCAGCGGCAGCCAGGCAACGCCGAGGCCGGACAAGGCCATCGATCGCAATCCGTCGGCCAGCGAGTTTTCATAGATGCGATTGAGCTGGGGCATGTCTGTCGCACCGGCCAGTTTCCGCTCGACGGCCCAGCCG
>NZ_POHV01000018.1:0-129313 GCF_002884345.1 Pseudomonas sp. GW456-12-10-14-LB2 | reverse complement strand
CTCCTGCCGGAGGGCTGGGTGGCTTGGGTGGGCTGCTTGGCGGATTGCTCGCCGGTGGCGGAGCGCTGGGCGGCGGGACGCAGCGTCGTTCCGGCGGTACCAACTACGCGGCGCTGGCCTCGCTGGGCATGATGGCGTTCCAGGCGTATCAGGCCTGGCAACGCAGTCAGGCTTCTGCTGCGCCGCAGCAAACCCCGCAAACCGCGGATCTGCTGTCCGGCCCGCAGGTCGAAGAACACAGCCACGCCGTCCTGCGTGCATTGATCGCGGCGGCCAAGGCTGACGGGCGGATCGATGAGTCGGAAAAACACCTGATCAGCAGCGAAATCGGCAAGCACATCGATGACCCGAACCTGCAGCAATGGCTCGACGATGAAGTCGCCAAGCCGCTGGACCCCACCGAAGTGGCTCAGGCGGCGCAGAACGATCCGGCCATGGCCGCCGAAATGTATCTGGCCAGCGTGATGCTGGTGGACGATCAGCAGGACGCCGAGCGCAATTATCTGGATGAACTGGCGGCGGCGTTGCAGATCGACCCCGAGTTGCAGGTTCACCTGGAGCAGCAGGCCAAGGGTACGGCCTGACAGCAAAACCTCGCAGCCTTCGACCGCGTCTGTTCAAACCAGGAACGTGTCGGGGGCTCCGTCCGTCCGGGCAAATTTAACGTCGATTGAATTTTCGGCAGGCGCCGCCTCTCTGCTGCATTAGAGGCGAGTGACTGAGCGTCCTGCCAATTGATCGAGAATATTGCCATGACTGTCCTGACTCACCTGCAAGCTGCCCCCGCCCAATCGCGACCGCTCGACTCTTCGGGTGAGTTGCGGCGTATCCATGAAGCGCTTTTATCCGACGAACATCCGCAGCCGCTGGCGCGCGCCTTTCTGGAAGATCAACTGCTGCAGGCCGCGCAGTTGAAGGATGAGCTGCCATCGGACCCCGCGCAGTGGTATGCCTGGGTGGCAGAGCACTGTGCCGATGTCGCCCGGCAATACGCCGACTACCTGCAACAACGCAAGGCTGGAGGCGCACGGCAGTTCTTCAGTTGCAAGGCTCATGCGCTGTATTTCCTGCAAGCGGTGGCGCCGACCAAGCTGGTTGATGGCGCCTGGCTCTATGGTCTGCTGGGACAGTGGCGCGATCCGCGCTTCAGCAGCCTGCTCAGCACCTATCTGGAAGAGCTGGGCGATGGCAATCCGGCGCAGAATCACGTCGTGATCTACCGTCAACTGCTCGCCGAACAAGGCCTCGAGCCCAGCAGTCCTCTGCCCGACGAACGCTACCTGCAAGGCGCGCTGCAATTGGCCCTGGGTGCCGGCGGCATGGATTTTCTCCCGGAGGTGATCGGTTACAACCTTGGTTACGAACAGCTGCCCTTGCACCTGTTGATCAGCAGTTACGAGCTCAGTGAGTTGGGGATCGATCCCTACTATTTCACCCTGCACGTGACCATCGACAACGCCAGCACCGGCCATGCGCAAAAAGCCGTTCAGGCCGTTCTTGATCTGTTGCCTCTGGAAGCCGATCGCAGCGATTTCCTGCGCCGGGTCTCGCTGGGCTATCGGCTTAATGACCTGGGACAGGGCAGTCGCGCAATCATCGAGGAGTTCGATCTGGAGCGTGAACTGTTGGCGATGCTTGAGCGCAAGTGTCCGTTCGCTCAACACATGCACTCCGACTATTGCCGCTTCGAAGGCAAGACCGTCAATCAGTGGCTGGCCGATCCGCAGCAGCTGTCCGGGTTCCTCCAGGCCATGCAGGACAAGGGCTGGATCAAGCGCCACGAAGATCCACAGGGCAGCCGCTTCTGGCAATTGATCGATGGCGATGGTGCGGCGATGTTCGGCGTGTTCAGCGCCTATGAAAAACAACTGGTGCACGACTGGATTGCCGGTGACTGGATTTCTGCGGATAAACCCGTCGCGTTCCGCCGCCGCCCCTCAGTCCCCGCGCCGATTGAGGTGCCCGAGCAGGACCCCGATGTGCAACGCCTGAATGCGGCACTGCAAGGGCAGGACGCTCACACCCAAATCGCAACGTTGATCCCTTGGCTCGCGCCGGCACGCCATGCGCATCCGGCCGGGCTGCTCGCCACTCGCCGATTCATCCAACTCAAATCCGGCCAGCGTTAAGGAAATCATTCAATGAATCAGGAAGAACAACTGTCCGCCAACGACCTGGTGCTGCTGCAGCTGGGGCGGCGCCTGCAGGCCGACGGCTATCGTTTCATCACCCCGACGCCGCTGACCCACCAACGGGTCAACCAGCGCGACGAAGGGCAGGCCGCCGATTGCCTGCGGGATGTGTTCGGATGGTCGCGTCCTTTCGAAACGGGCCTCCTGTCTGCCGATGAACAGCGGCAATTGCAGGACGCTCAGGTGATCGATGAGTTCGACGGGCGCTTGAAGAGCCGGGTGCGCTGGTCGAGCCTGGATGACCTGTTGTTTGTGCATTCCGGGTTTCCCACCGATGCAGCCGACTCAGTGTTCTTCGGCCCGGACACCTATCGCTTTGCTCAACTGATCCACAGCCATTTGCAGCAGAACTTTGCGCCCATCCATCGGGCGGTGGACATCGGTTGTGGCGCCGGAGTCGGCGCGATCCTGATCGGCCGTGCCCGGCGAGAAGCGCAAGTGCTGGCGGTGGATATCAACCCCGCCGCATTGCGCCTGACCACGATCAACGCGGCGTTGGCCGAAGTAGCCAATGTCGAAGTGCGCGCCAGTGATGTATTGCAGGGCGTCGACGGCGAATTCGACCTGATCGTCGCCAACCCGCCCTACATGGCCGATCCGGCCGGGCGAGCTTACCGCCACGGTGGCGGGACGCTGGGGGCGGGCCTGTCGTTGCGGATCGTCGAACAGGCGCTCAATCGCCTGACTCTCGGCGGCTCGCTGGTGCTTTATACCGGTGTGGCGATGGTCGATGGCCGCGATCCCTTCCTCGATACCGTAGTGCCACGGCTGGATGAAAAGCGCTTCGGCTGGACCTACCGCGAACTCGATCCCGATGTGTTCGGCGAAGAGTTGTTGAACCCCGGCTATCAGCGCGTCGACCGGATCGCCGTGGTCGCGCTGACGGTGACTCGAACAGGCTGAAACAAGGCAGGTGCAGGATGAGCAGGAATCTCGACGACTACAACCGGATGCGCGACTTTTCGGCCACCTCTGAACCGGCGGCAGAACGCCGTCGGGGCAAGAAATCCGCAGGCGACCATGCCCTGCAGTTCTGCATTCAAAAACACGATGCCTCGCACCTGCACTATGACTTTCGCCTGGAACTCGACGGCGCGCTCAAGAGCTGGGCGGTGCCCAAGGGCCCGTCGCTGGATCCCAAGGTCAAGCGGCTGGCGGTGCACGTCGAGGATCACCCGCTGGATTACGCGACGTTCGAGGGCAGCATTCCCGAAGGGCATTACGGTGCCGGCGATGTGATCGTCTGGGATCGCGGCGTGTGGATTCCGCTGGAAGACCCGGAGAAAGCCTACGCCAAGGGCAAGCTCAAATTCGAACTGCAAGGCGAGAAGCTCGCCGGGGTGTGGAATCTGGTGCGCACCCACATGCCAGGCAAAAAAGAGCAGTGGTTTCTGATCAAGCATCAGGACAGCGCCGCGCGCCCGCAAAGCGATTACGACGTGCTGGTCGCCGAGCCCGACAGCGTGCTCAGTGAACGCACGATCGTCGACAAACCCAGCCTCAGTGCGAAGCAGGTCAAGCCGCTGAAGGCTTCGTCGAAAGCGCCGCGCAAGCCGGCTTCGGGCAAACTTGCCGGGGCGCACAAGGCCAGGATTCCCGCGCAACTCAAACCGCAACTGGCCACCCTGGTGGAGAGTGCGCCGGAAGGGGATTGGCAATACGAGATCAAGTTCGACGGCTATCGGATCATGGCGCGTATCGATCAGGACGAGGTGCAGTTGTTCACCCGCAATGGCCATGACTGGACGCACAAATTGCCGAAACAGGCGCAAGCCCTGGCGACGCTGGGCCTGGAGTCGGCGTGGCTGGATGGTGAGATGGTCGTCGCCGACGCGGACGGCGTGCCGGACTTTCAGGCCCTGCAAAACGCGTTCGATTCGGGACGCAGCGAAAACATCGTCTACTACCTGTTTGATCTGCCGTATCTGAACGGTGTCGACCTGCGCGAGGTACCGGTGCAGGAGCGGCGCGCAGCGCTGGCCACGGTGCTGAAAGCCCACGAAGATCCGCTTTTGCGCTTTTCCGAAGCGTTCGACGAAAGCCCGCAGGCGTTGCTCAACAGCGCCTGCCAGATGCGCATGGAAGGCCTGATCGGTAAACGCCTCGGCTCGTCTTACGTGTCGCGCCGCAGTAGCGACTGGATCAAGCTCAAGTGCAAGCATCGCCAGGAATTCGTGATCGTCGGCTATACCGATCCGAAAGGCGCGCGCAGTTCATTCGGAGCGTTGCTGCTTGGGTTGCATGATCGTGACAGTGGCGAGTTGCGGTACGCCGGCAAGGTCGGCACCGGATTCAATGAAACCACCCTCAAGAGCATCCTCGCGCAGCTCAAGCCATTGAAGGTGAAGAAACCGGCGGTGATCAATCCGCCCAGCGGTTTCGAGGCCAAGGGTGTGCACTGGCTCAAACCGAGTCTGCTGGCGGAAGTGGCGTTCGCCGAAATGACCCAGGACGGCTCGGTGCGTCACGCCGTTTTTCATGGCTTGCGCGAGGACAAACCGGCCAAGGACATCACCGAGGAGCGCGCCAAACCGATGAAGACTTCAAAGGCTCAATCTACCGCGCCGTCCCAAACCGATCTGGCCGACGGCAAGGTGCGGATCACTCACCCCGACCGGGTGATCGACGCCAGCAGTGGCACCACCAAAATGCAGCTGGCCGAGTATTACGCCAGCGTCGCCGAATGGATTCTGCCGCAGCTCAAGGACCGCCCCGTGGCGCTGGTACGTGCGCCGGACGGCATCGCCGGTGAGCTGTTCTTCCAGAAGAACGCCGAGAACCTGGCGATCCCCGGCATCCGCACGCTCGACAAGGAGCTGACCGGCCAGCCGGTGATGCTGATCAACAACGCCGAAGCCTTGATCGGCGCGGTGCAGATGAGCACGGTCGAACTGCACACCTGGAACGCTACCACCACCGATCTGGACAAGCCCGACCGCTTTGTCCTCGACCTCGACCCGGATCCGGCGCTGCCCTGGAAAAGCATGGTCGAAGCCACGGCGCTGACCCTGACCGTGCTGGACGAGTTGGGCCTCAAGGCGTTTCTCAAGACCAGCGGCGGCAAGGGCATTCATCTGGTGGTGCCGCTGACCCGCAAGCATGGCTGGGATGAGGTCAAGGATTTCAGCCACGCCATCGTCACGCACATGGCGAAGTTGTTGCCGGAGCGTTTTTCAGCGGTGTCCGGGCCGAAAAATCGCGTAGGGCGGATCTTCATCGATTACCTGCGCAACGGCCTGGGCGCCACCACCATTTGCGCATACGCAGCGCGTACCCGCGAAGGGTTGCCGGTGTCGGTGCCGCTGTTTCGGGAGGAGGTCGGCGAGATCAAAGGTGCCGATCAATGGAATGTGCGCAATGTTCACGAACGGCTGGCGGAAGTGGGGGATGGACCTTGGGCAGACATGAAGAAAACCCGGCAGAGCATTACGGCCGAGATGCGTAAGCGGGTGGGCATGAAAAAATGATCAGGTGCCGCGCAGCAAGTCGTGAGCGTTGAGCAGATCGAAGGCGACTTGCGGGTTTTTTTCCAGACCACGGCGGATGGCGGCGGGGATGGTTTTGCGGGTTTTGCGGCAGAGCCCCGGAAGCTCTTCGACCTCGATTTCGATGCCGCCTCGCACGGTTCGCACTTCACCGAACTTCGGTGCGATCAGCACGCGAATCCCGAGCTGATCGAACATCTTGCCTTGCAGCCGCTGGAGGTCGGCGAGGTCTTTGAGGTTTTCCAGACGCTCGAGCAGACGCTTTTCTTCCTCGCGAGTCAGCAAAAGGATGCGCACATCCGCGCCGGGCGTATCCAGCAGCGGATCACGCCCGCAGATGCACAGACCCGGCGGGCAAGGGGAGCGGAGTGAGGCGGAAATCGTCATGGCCTCCATCATAGAGGCCGTTCGACGGTTTTGCCCATGGTCGTTCGCCAGCCGTCCATCGGCAGGGCGTAACGGTGGCAAGTCCGTCAGCCACCATCATCATCGAACGTGCTGTGGTTACTGCGACAGACCTTCGTAGTGAACCAGGATGGCGTTGGCCAGCTCTTCATCGCTGGCGTTCAGGCCAGGATTGTCCTGACGCACCTGCTGCAGTACCGATTCCAGGTACACGCCACGGATCGTTCCGCCGCTGGCGACGAATGCCGACAAGTCGTCACGGGCCGGAATCACCATTTTGTGATCCTTGAACGTGGAATACAGCGAGGCGGAAACGCCGGCCGAAGTGGCGACATCCCCCGCATCCACGCGGGCGAAAGCCGAACCGAAAGGCAGGCACAGCATAAGAGACGAAACCAGTAGTAAACGACGCATGACGGTGTTCCTCCAGCAGCGTAAAGCGAAAAGGAAGTACCACATAATGTGAGAGGTGTCGGCGGGCACGGGAGTTCCGTAAGTCGGCTCAGCCGGTTGGGGGCGGCATGAGAACCGTCGCACAGTGCGGCATTTTTACTGGATGTAACGAAACACGCTGAGACGCTCTAACGCAGCGTGTTCATGGAAATAGGCTTAACTGAAGCGTTGAACGGCGCCGCGTGGCGCGACCTGGGAGGAAATCACGGTGTCGATCAAACTGCGTTTGGTGTTGCTGATTGCGACCAGCCTGCTGACGGCGCTGATCGTGAGCCTGGTCAGTTATGTCGGCAATCAGCGGATGGCTTCGGCGGTCAGTGACAACGCGGTCAGCATGAGCGCGCTGCGCAACCACATGGAAGCCGACATGATGCACGACGCCCTGCGCGCGGACGTGTATTCGGCGATGCTGGTGGGGCTGGGCAAAAGCACCAGTTCGGCGGACGAGGTGCGCAGTTCGGTCGAAGAGCATGCGGCGCATTTTCGCGAAGTGCTGGGTGAAAACCTCAAGCTTCCGGTGAACCCGACGATCAAGTCCGCGCTCGAGCAGATCAAGCCAAGCCTCGACACCTACATCAGCGCCGGCGAGCAGATCGTCGGTCTTGCGCTGGAAAATCCGGACAGCGCCCAGCAACAACTGGGGACCTTCAATACCGCGTTCAGCCAGCTCGAAGAACAGATGGCCGCTCTCAGCGAGCTGATCGAAACCAATACCCGGCAGACCAGCGAAGGCACCGAGGCGGCGATCCACAACGCCAATGTCGCGCTCGGCATCGTTCTGATCGCCAGTCTGTTGCTGCTGTTGGCCCAGGGCCGGTGGGTGATCCTGAGCATCATGGGGCCGCTGAAATCCGCCAGCCGCATCGCCGAAAGCATTGCTCACGGCAACCTCAGCGAGCCGATCGCCGAACCGTCCGGCAAGGACGAAGCCAGTGCGCTGATCCGCACGTTGGCCACCATGCAGCGCGACCTCCGAGACATGATCGACGTGGTGCGACGCAACGCCCATGGCGTCAGCGGCATGAGCGAACAACTGAGCCACGGCTGCCATCAGGTGGCCGACAGCAGCCAGCAGCAAAGCACCGCCGCCGGCACCATGGCTGCCGCCGCGAGCCAGATGACCGCCAGCATCGAGGAAATCACCCGTCACGCCGAGCGTGCTTTGAACATGGCCAGCCAGGCCGAGTCACTGGCGAAAAACGGCGGGCAGGTGATCCATCAGGTGGTCAGCGACATGGACGACATCGCCCGTTCCGCCCAGCAATCGGCGCAGGTGATCCGCACCCTCGATCAGGAATCCGAGGGCATCTTCAACATCATTCAGGTGATCAAGAGCATCGCCGACCAGACCAACCTGCTGGCGCTCAACGCGGCCATCGAGGCCGCCCGGGCGGGCGAGCAAGGCAGGGGCTTTGCGGTGGTGGCCGATGAGGTGCGCAGCCTCGCTGCGCGCACCAGCGCCTCGACCCAGGAAATCGCCGCGATGGTCGCACGCATCCAGAACAGCACCCGCGAGGCCGTCAGCAGCATGGAGGCTGGTGTCGCCCAGGTCGACAAAGGCATGGCGGTCACCGCCGACGTCGAACGCGCCATCCGCGAAATCCTCGACGCCACCCTCAGCACCACGCAACTGGTCAACGACATCACCCGCACCATCGGCGAACAGAGCCAGGCGAGCAACGAGATTGCCCATCAGGTGGAGATGATCGCGGGGATGTCGGAGGGCAACAGCAAGGTGATCGGTCAGACGGCCAATACCACGGATGAGCTGTCGAGTCTGGCGGGGCGGCTGGCGCAGTCGGTGGATCGGTTTCGGTTGTGAGAGCAGGCTCTGCCGCCTTGTCAGCGGCAGAGCTCATGCTTCAGAACTTGTACGCCTGACGCCCCACCAGCAACCACTTGCCAGCCTGCTTCTGCCAGATCTGGAAGTTCTCGATTTCCGTCGGCACGACTTCGGTGCCTTTGAGGGCCTGTGCTGAAAAATGATGGCGCACCAGCGCGGTGTCCCCGGACAGGGTGATGGTCTGGTTTTGCATTTCCAGGGTCTTGAACGCGCTCTTGCCGGTTTCGATATCGGCAATGAAGGCTTTCTTGTCCTGGATCTTGCCGCTGGAGTGGCCGTAGGTGAGGTTGTCGGCAGTCAGCGCGTTCAGTTCGGCGATGTCCTTGTGCAACATTGCCTGGGTCAGGTGATCGACGGCCTGGGCGACGTCCTGTTCCGCCGGGGCGGCGGCGACGTAGCCGCTGAAGAGGCAGATGAGACCGAGCAGCAGTCTGGATTTGTTCATGGGTATTCCTTGTTGTTGTAGGTAATGAAAACGACTGGGGAATTTGTCAGTCGTCGTACAACTTATCAGGAATGCACCAACGTTAGAAAGCGCTCGAGGAACCTATTGAAAACTATCCGGTCGCGAACAGACGCGCGGGTTTGCCATGACGTGATATTCTTCGCCCCACTTGGTTTGACCTAATTCAGTCTGGCGCGCTTTTCGGCGGGCCAGACAGAACCCCTGTCGCTCAAGTAGCTGAAGCCAATAATGATAAGAAGTCAGTTCAGAAGGGACATATAACTGAGGTCGACACTGCCTGTCGGTCTTGTGTGCCCACCCGTCAAAATTGAAGTGTGCCGGAACCCGCGACGCTGGCCTGAGTGTCGCGAAAGAGGGGACCTCATACGTACAACAGCGGCGGGCGGAAGGCGTTTTATCATAGGTGCAACAGATGTTTAAGAAAGTGAACACAGCCTTGCTGGGGCTGGCTTTGGCGATGGGGATGTCTTCCGCCAATGCCGAAGAAGCAAAGAAAGTCGACGTCCTGCTGATCGGCGGCGGCATCATGAGCACCACCCTCGGTGTGTGGATCAATGAGCTGGAACCGACCTGGTCGATGGAAATGGTCGAGCGCCTCGACGGCGTCGCCCTGGAAAGCTCCAACGGCTGGAACAACGCCGGTACCGGTCACTCCGCCCTGGCCGAGCTGAACTACACCCCGGAAGACGACAAGGGCAACGTCACGATCCCGAAAGCGGTCGAGATCAACGAAGCGTTCCAGGTCTCCCGTCAGTTCTGGGCCTGGCAGGTTCGTCAAGGCGTCCTGAAGGACCCTCGTTCGTTCATCAACACCACTCCGCACATGAGCTTCGTGTGGGGCGATGACAACATCAAGTTCCTGAAAAAGCGCTACGAAGCCCTGCAAGCAAGCCCGCTGTTCGCCGGCATGCAGTACTCCGAAGACCCGGCTGTGATCAAGAAGTGGGTTCCGCTGATGATGGAAGGGCGTGACCCGAACCAGAAAATCGCGGCCACCTGGAGCCCGCTGGGTACCGACATGAACTTCGGCGAAATCACCCGCCAGTTCGCCGGTTACCTGCAGACCAAGCCTAACTTCAACTTGAAGCTGTCGAGCGAAGTGCAAGACATCACCAAGAATGCCGATGGCACCTGGCGCGTCAGCTACAAAAACCTGAAAGACGGCACCAAGACTGAAACCGACGCCAAGTTCGTGTTCATCGGCGCCGGCGGCGGTGCCCTGCACCTGCTGCAGAAGTCCGGTATCGAAGAAGCCAAGGAATACGCTGGCTTCCCGGTAGGCGGCTCGTTCCTGGTGACCGATAACCCGGCCATCGCCGAACAACACCTGGCCAAGGCCTACGGTAAAGCTTCGGTGGGCGCGCCTCCGATGTCCGTTCCGCACCTGGACACCCGTGTCCTGGACGGCAAGCGCGTCATCCTGTTTGGCCCGTTCGCGACTTTCAGCACCAAGTTCCTGAAAGAAGGTTCGTACCTGGACCTGCTGACCAGCACCACCACCCACAACATCTGGCCTATGACCCGGGTCGGCATCAAGGAATACCCGCTGGTCGAGTACCTGGCCGGTCAACTGATGCTGTCGGATGAAGACCGTCTGAACGCGCTGAAGGAATACTTCCCGAACGCCAAAGCCGAAGACTGGCGCCTGTGGCAAGCCGGCCAGCGCGTGCAAATCATCAAGCGTGATGAAGCCGCTGGCGGCGTGCTGAAACTGGGCACCGAAATCGTTGCTTCCAAGGACGGCTCCATCGCCGGACTGCTGGGCGCATCCCCAGGCGCATCGACCGCTGCACCGATCATGCTGAGCGTGCTGCAGAAAGTCTTCAAGGACAAAGTCGCCAGCCCTGAGTGGCAAGCCAAGCTGCACCAGATCGTTCCAAGCTATGGCACCCAGCTGAACAACGATCCAGCCAAAGTGGCTGAAGAATGGGCTTACACCGCCAAGATCCTGCAACTGCCAACCCCTCCGGTGATTGGTCAGGTTGCAGCTCCAGCGGCGGACGCCTCGGCTGAAAAAGCCCAGGCGCCGAAAGAAAGCGCTGCACGTGACATGGCTCTGTAATCCAGACGCCTGACACACGAAGCCCACTGAACCGGTGACGGTCAGTGGGCTTTTTTGTGCTCGGATTTCAGGCCTTGGCGGCCGCCAGATAGGCGCCAAGCCGCCGTCCCATCTCTTCACCCAGCGCCTGCAACCCGCTCAACGGCCGCACCATCACTTCGAACTCGACGATCTTGCCTTGTTCATCGAAACGGATCATGTCGATGCCCTTGAGCTCTTTCGTCCCCACTTTGGCGCTGAATTCCAGCACCACATTCAGGCCATCGGCCGTCGCCAGTTCACGGTGGTATTTGAAGTCTTCAAACACCTCGAAAACGGTGTTGAGGATCATCGAGACCACCGGGGCACCCGGGTACGGCGTATGCGCCATCGGCGAGCGGAAAACCGCTTTGGAATCGAGCAGTTCGGGCAGGGCCTTGAGATTGCCGGTGCGGATCATTTCGTGCCAGCGGTTCAGGGATTCGGCGGCGTTGGGGTGCAGGTTCAGGTCGGACATGGTTTCACTCCTGTATTTTTTGTTGTTCTTGGCGCGGCGCCCATGACTCTAGATCAAAGCGGCGCAATGGAAACCCTCTGTACCAACCTGAATGTCGACCCATGCGCCAGCCCGATCCATCTGATCCGCTTTTTCCTGTCGAATCTGCATCTGTAACCATCTCAGCCACGGGCCCAAAATGGCCCTGCCGTTCGGCCATACGCGACGCGCTTCATTCCGAAGTGCCCGGTGCGCCGGACATTCAGTATTCAGGAGGCCTTCATGGCTAAGATGGCGATTTTCCTCGGCGGCTTTCTTGTGTTGACCATCATGATTGGCGTCCTTGCCACGATTTCTCCGGTCTGACGATCAGCCGTCGAGTTGCGACTTGCAGCGCTCTTCGACGGTTTCGGATGGAACCGGATCAAGGCGCCCCGAACAGCATCGTCCAGTAAACCCCTTCATCACTGCGCGCCTCACTGGCAAACCCGGCGCCGACCTGGGTGAACATCGGGTTCATCAGGTTGGCACAGTGTCCGGGGCTGGCCAGCCAGCCGGCCATGGCTTTGCCCGGTGAGCTTTGCCCGGCGGCGATGTTTTCGCCGATCTGCCGGCCACGGTAGCCGGCCGCCCGGGCGCGATCGGCCGGGCCGTCGCCGTCCGGGTCGCGGTGGGCGAAATAATTGCCGTAGGCCATGGCCTTGCTGTGCCCCTGAGCGGCGGCGCCGAGCGCCGGGTTCCAGCTCAAGGGCCGGGCAGCGGCGAAGCGCTGGCGGCCGCACATGCGCGGTCGGGCGCGGGCGGCGTTGACCTCGGCCAGCAAGGCCTTGCCGACGCTGCGGTTGTCGCCGACGCGGCTGTCGAGCACCGGCCGAGCCAGCACCACTTGCCATTCGCTGCGGGCGCGGCTGATGCCGATGTCGGCGTATTGATCGTCGAGCAACGCGCCGCAGTAATCGTCTTGCAGCATTTCGAACGCCTCTTCGGCGTCCTGTGCGCCGACGATCCGGATGCTGCGCACCGCCACGGCGGCATAGCCGGAGTCTTTCAATCGTTCGCGCAATCCACCGCCGTAGCCATAGCCGACCGGCAACGCCAGATTCGACTTCAGCGTCAGCGGCGCCAGCCGTTGGGCCGGGCGCCGGTCGCAGCGTTGAGGATGGGCGCGGTAGTCGTTGATGGCAGCCACCAGTTGCCGCTCGGCGCCGGCGTGGGCAGAGGGAGAAAGCAGGGGAGAAAGGATCAACAGGCACAGCGAAACGAAGCGAGACGAACGAACGGCGTGGCGCATGGGACGCAAAGCTCTGAACAAAGACAAGGCTGAAGGAAAGTGAACCGCAGAACGCGGCGCGGGTAGGACTGGCCTTTTTGCACTTGGTTCACGAGGCGGCGCCGGGTTTCTACGGCTGCCGACGAAGTGCTCAGCGATTCAACACGTCTTGCAGCCATTGCAGGTATTGCGGCCGTTCGGAAATAGAATTGTGTGCCGAATCCGCCACCACTTTGAGCGTGGCCACGCCGTCGGGAAAACTGTGCAGCAAGCGTTCGGTGCTGGCCCGTGGAATCACCTCGTCATCGCTCGCCGCCAGCAGCAGCGTCGGCACGCGGATGTGCGCCGCGTACTGACCGGACTGGAAACGATCCTTGAGCAACCACTGCACCGGCACCCACGGGTACTGACGGGCGGCGATTTCTTCGAGGCTGTTGTAGGGCGTGACCAGAATCAGCCGCGCCACCGGCCGTTGGCTGGCCAGACGCACCGCGACCCCGGAACCGAGGCTGCGTCCCAGCAGCGCGACCTGCGGATGACTGGCGTACACCTGATCGAACAGCGCCAGCGCATCCTCGGCGATCGCCTCTTCGGAAGGCGAGCCACCGCTGCCACCAAAACCCCGGTAATGCAGCAAATACAACGAATAGTCAGGAAACGCCTCGGAAAACTCCGGCAGATTGCGCGAAACGTCCTCGGCATTGCCGCCGAAATAGATCAGCGCTCTGGGCCCGGCGCGCTCGCGCACCGTCACGCGGATCTCGGCGTCGGGCATGGCCAGCGTCAACCGTGACTCCGGCGAATCGAGGGTGGCGGGCTGCGGAAAATAAATCAGCGCCCGCTGAAAAACGAACAGCGCCGCGCACAGGATCAGGTACACGGCGACGATCAATGCGACGAGTGACAACAGGGTTCTGGACATTCGACTAACGTTAACCGGGCGCGCAGGTTGGCTGTCGCAGTGTAGTCCAACGGTTTTGCGGGCTGCATCAAAACACAAGGTGCAACAGATCCACAGGGCAAGGGCGCCAGCATGAACCACACTGAGGGATATTCCCGCCGCCGGTTGCTGACACTGGCAGCCGGCGTGTCAGCGGTTTTCACCTTTGACCGGGCGCTGGCCACCATTACGTCGCCGAACGCCACAGGAGCCCAGACCATGCAGACCCGCGCCATCCCTTCGAGCTCTGAGCCACTGCCGCTGGTGGGGTTGGGCACTTATCGCGGTTTCGACGTCGCTCCCGGCGATCCGGTCTACAAACAATTGCCGGCGGTGCTCGGCGAGCTGTTCAAAAAGGGCGGGACGCTGATCGACAGCTCCCCCATGTACGGCCGCGCCGAGGAAACCACCGGTGAATTGCTGTCGATCCACGAACCGCGCTCTCCGGCGTTTCTGGCGACCAAGGTCTGGACCCGTGGTCGCGAGGAGGGCATTGCGCAGATGGAGCAGTCGTTCAGCCTGCTGCGCACCGAGCGCATCGACCTGATGCAGATCCACAACCTGCTCGACTGGCAAACCCACCTGCCGACCCTGCGCGACTGGAAAGAGCAGGGCCGCATCCGCTACATCGGCATCACTCACTACACGCCGTCGGCCTATGAGGAGGTCGAAGCGGTGCTCAAGGCCGAGCCGCTGGATTTCCTGCAAATCAACTACGCCCTGGATGATCGCGGGGTCGAGAAACGCATCCTGCCGCTGTGCCGCGAACGCGGGGTGGCGGTGATCTGCAACCGGCCGTTCGGCGGCGGCGACCTGCTCGCGCGGCTCAAGGGCAAGCCGCTGCCAGGCTGGGCGGCTCAGGTGGGGGCGAAGAGCTGGCCGCAACTGGCGCTGAAATTCCTGCTGGCGCATCCGGCGGTAACCTGCGTGATTCCCGGCACCAGCAATCCGTTGTACATGGCCGACAATGCCGGCGCCGGGTTCGGGTTGATGCTGACCGATGCGCAGCGTCAGCAGTTGATTGCGTTGGTGGACTAGACGGTTTCAGCCTTGATAGCGCAGCGCCGCCAGCAACAATGCAAAGGCCGGCGCTGTCTGGCGCCGGCTCGGGTAGTAGAGGTGATATCCGGAAAACACCGGGCACCAATCCTCCAGTACTTGTATCAGGCGACCTTCAGCCAGATAGGGGGCGACGATGTTCTCCGGGATGTAGCTCAGGCCGAAACCGTCGAGTGCGGCGTCCAGTAATGGATAGACGCCGTTGAGGGTTACCTGTCCGCAGACTCGCACCTTCAGGCGTTCGCCATCCTTCTCGAACTCCCAGGCGTATAGACCGCCGTTGGTAGGCAGGCGCAAGTTATTGCAAGCGTGGTCGGTCAGATCACGCGGGGTCTTCGGTACGATACGTCTGGCGAAATAGGCGGGCGAGCCGACCACCGCCATACGCATGTCCGGGCCGATACGAGTGGCGATCATGCCTTGTGCGACATCCTCGCCCAGCCGCACGCCGGCATCGAAACCCTGACCTGCGATGTCGACGAAACTGTAGTCGCAGCTGACTTCGACGGAGATGTCCGGGTATTGCAGAAGAAATTCTTTGAGGACCGGTCGCAACAGCCAGTTCAGCGAGTGATCGGTGGCGCTGAGACGGATCTTGCCGGCGGGAGTTTCCCGCAGGTTGCTGAGGGCGGCCAGTTCCGATTCGATCTCTTCGAAGCGCGGGCCGATGGTTTGCAGCAAGTGATCACCAGCCTCGGTGGGAGAGACACTGCGGGTGGTGCGGATCAGCAGGCGCAGGCCCAGCCGGGCTTCAAGGCTGCGGATCGTATGACTGAGCGCCGACTGCGAAACGCCAAGTTTGGCAGCTGCTTTGGTGAAACTGCGCTCACGCGCCACGGCGAGGAAAGCGAGCAGATCACTGGCATTTTCCCGAAGCATTAATGAGTGCCCTGCATAAGTTTTTTTGAATTCTAGTCGATTATCTGAAGAGTCGGGCTGGTTAAAGTGGAGGCTGTCCCTTTTCTGGAGAGCCTCAACATGAATCCGATCGCCGCTTCGGCGCTGACCCTTTCCCTGCTGGCGGGCGAAGTCCAGGCCAGCGAGACATCTCGCGTGACCGTTACTCCCAACGGCTCACAACCGTCGGCCAAAGGCTCGAGCGACTGGTTTACCGGGACGGTACGGGTCGATGCGCCGTTCAAGGGCAGCGATGCGGCGCGGATCAGCGGCGCCACCGTGACCTTTGAGCCGGGAGCGCGTACGGCGTGGCACACCCATCCGTTGGGGCAAACGCTGATCGTTACCGCTGGGTCAGGCTTCGTGCAGGAATGGGGGCAGCCAGTGCGGGTGATTCGGCCAGGCGACACCGTGTGGATCGCGCCCAACGTGAAGCATTGGCACGGTGCGGCGCCGACCACGGCCATGACGCATATCGCCATTGCTGAAATGCTGGATGGCAAAGTGGTGGACTGGATGGAGCAGGTGGGAGAGGCGGAGTATCCCGACGTCCGCTAATCAACAAGTCGCCCACGGTGAGACCGAACGTCCTCACCGTGGGGCCATTCCACAAATCAAATCATCTCTGGCAGTGACGCGAGAATCTTGTCCAGGGTAATCGGATACTCCCGCACCCGTGCGCCCGTGGCGTTATAGATCGCATTCGCCACCGCCGCACTCACGCCGCAGATCCCCAGTTCCCCGACCCCCTTGGCTTTCATCGGCGATGAAATCGGGTCGGTTTCATCGAGGAAGATCACCTCCTGATGCGGGATGTCGGCATGCACCGGCACTTCGTAGCCCGCCAGGTCATGGTTGACGAAAAAGCCCTGGCGCTTGTCCACCGCAAGTTCTTCCATCAATGCCGCGCCAACGCCCATGGTCATGGCGCCGATCACCTGGCTGCGGGCTGATTTCGGATTGAGAATCCGCCCGGCGGCGCAGACTGCGAGCATGCGCCGCACGCGGAC
The DNA here is from genome assembly GCF_002884345.1 of Pseudomonas sp. GW456-12-10-14-LB2. NCBI lineage: Bacteria > Pseudomonadati > Pseudomonadota > Gammaproteobacteria > Pseudomonadales > Pseudomonadaceae > Pseudomonas > Pseudomonas sp. GW456-12-10-14-LB2. The sequence continues at coordinate 112,756 of NZ_POHV01000018.1, read as the reverse complement.
TTCGCCGGTGGCGGCATCGACGGCGACTTCGACGAAGTGCGCGCCGAAGGTCGATTGCTGATATTGCTTGGCGAGGTCGGCGAATTCGATGCTGTCCTCGACTTCGATCGGGGCATGTTGCGCGGCCTCGCGTAACGGCACGTTCTGGCTGCCCAGTCGCACGTGGCTATCGACAAACTGCGCTTCACCCGCGTTCATGCCCAGTTTGGCCGCGACCGCTTCGCGCAGTTTCATGCACGCTGCGTAGACCCCGGCGGTCGAGCAGTTGGCGCCGAACTGGCCGCCGGAGCCTGCCGACACCGGAAAATTCGAATCGCCCAAATGCACAACCACATCGTCGAGACGCACGCCCATCACTTCGGCGGCGGTCTGGGCAATGATCGTGTAGCTGCCGGTGCCGATGTCCGTCATGTCGGTTTCCACGCTGATCTTGCCGTCGCGCTCCAGCCGTACGCGTGCGCCGGACTTCACCAGCAGGTTGTTGCGAATCGCCGCCGCAACGCCCATGCCGATCAGCCAGCGACCTTCGCGACGGGTGCCGGGCGTCGCATTGCGCTTATCCCAGCCAAAACGTTCGGCGCCGGTTTGCAGGCATTCGATCAGACGCCGCTGGGAGAACGGCCGCTCGGTTTTCACCGGATCGACCTGCGTATCGTTGAGAATGCGGAACTGGATCGGATCGAGTTTGAGCTGTTCGGCCATCTCGTCCATGGCGATCTCCAGTGCCATCAGCCCCGGCGTTTCACCCGGCGCGCGCATGGCGTTGCCTTCCGGCAGATCCAGCGGCGCCAGGCGCATGGTCACCAAGCGATTTTCAGCGGCATAAAGCAATTGACTCGGTTGCGCCGCGACTTCGACCTTGCCGTCGGCGAGGTTGCCCGACCAGCCTTCATGGGCGATGGCGGTGAGTTTGCCGTCCGCTGTCGCTCCCATGCGAATCCGCTGAATCGTGGCGGGACGGTGGGTAGTGTTGTTGGCGATCTGCGGACGGGCGAGGGCGACCTTCACGGGTCGGTTCGCCAGGCGTGCGCCGAGGGCGGCGAGGATCGCGTCGGCGCGAATGAACAGCTTGCCGCCGAAACCGCCACCAATGTACGGCGAGATCAACCGCACGTTTTCCTTGGGCAGGCCTAGGGTGGCGGCGATATCGCCGACGCTCCAGGCGATCATCTGGTTGGAGGTCCAGAGCGTCACGTGATCGCCTTTCCAGGCGGCGAGGGTCGCGTGGGGCTCCATCATCGCGTGGGATTGATCCGGCGTGGTGTAGGTCTGGTCGAACTGCACGGGCGCGGCGGCGAAGGCGCTGGCGAAATCGCCGTGCTTGACGTCCGGCAGATCGTCTTTCGGTTCCACGCCCTGGTCGCGCACGCTGGCCAGATCAAATTGACCTTTGTCGGCCGCGTATTCGACGTTGACCAACTGCGCGGCAGCCCGCGCCTGTTCGAAGGTTTCGGCGACCACCAGCGCCACGGCCTGGTGATAGTGCTGCACTTGCGGCCCGGCCAGCAGGTGCGCGGCGTTGTATTGGCCTTTGCCGAGCTTGCCGGCATTGGCGGCGGTGACGATGGTCAGCACCCCCGGCGCGGCGCGGGCGGCCTCCAGATCGATGCGGGTGATGCGACCTTTGGCAATGGCCGAACCGACCATGACGCCATAGGCCTGATTCTCGACCGCCTCATGTTGCTCGTAGGCGTAAGGCGCCTGGCCGCTGGTCTTCAGCGGGCCTTCAATGCGGTCGGTGGGTTTGCCGATGACGTTCAACTGATCAATCGGGTTGGTCGTGGCGGGCGTGTCGAATTTCATGCTTCGTCCCTCGCTTGGGCCAGCACCGAGGCAATCGTGCGCTCGACCAATGTCACTTTGAACTGGTTGTCAGAAGTAGGCGTGGCGCCGTCGAGCAGGCGCGCGCTGACGGCTTTCGCGCCTTGCGGCAGCAGCGCTTCCGCCGCTTCGACTCGCCAGGGTTTCGGCGCGATGCCACCGACGGCGATGCGCCCGCTGCCATCCTTCTGCAGGATCAGGCCGACGGAGACCAGCGCGAAGGCGTACGACGAGCGGTCGCGCACCTTGTGATAGACATGGGTGCCGCCCACCGGCGCGGGCAGGGTGACGGCAGTAATCAGCTCGCCCGGTGTCAGGCTGGTTTCGACATTCGGCGTGGTGCCGGGTAATTGATGGAAATCCGCCATAGCGATGCGCCGCGTGCTGCCGTCGGCTTTGAGCGTTTCCACCTGGGCATCCAGCGCCCGCATCGCGATCGCCATGTCACTCGGATGGGTCGCGATGCAAGCATCGCTGACGCCGATAATGCCGAGTTGTCGACTGACCCCGCCAATCGCCGCGCAGCCACTGCCGGGATTGCGTTTATTGCAGGCTTGATTGGTGTCGTAGAAATACGGGCAGCGCGTGCGCTGGAGCAGATTGCCGGCGGTGGTCGCCATGTTGCGCAACTGGCCCGATGCACCGGCAAGCAAGGCGCGGGACAGCAGCGCGTAGTCTTTCCGGACGCGGCTGTCGGCGGCCAGATCGGTATTGCGCACCAGTGCGCCGATGCGCAAGCCGCCGTCGTCGGTGGCTTCGATCCGGTCGAGCCCCAGGTGATTGACGTCTATCAGCTGCTGGGGCGTTTCGATGTCGAGTTTCATCAAGTCCAGCAGATTGGTGCCGCCGGCAATGAAACGTGCGCCTTCGATTTGCGCGGCTTGGGCAGCAGCTGCGGCAGGGGAGTCGGCGCGGCTGTAATTGAATGCTCTCATGCTGGCACCTCCGCGACTTCGCTGATGGCTTCGATGATGTTCGAGTAGGCGCCGCAGCGGCAGATGTTGCCGCTCATGCGTTCCTGCAATTCGCTGGCGATCAGTTGCGGTGCTTCGGTGAGGCTGGCGCTGGCGTGGCTGGGGATGCCGTCGCGGATTTCCTGGAGCACGGCGACCGCCGAACAGATCTGTCCCGGCGTGCAGTAGCCGCACTGGTAACCGTCATGCTTGATGAACGCCGCCTGCATCGGATGCAGGTGGTCCGGCATGCCGAGGCCTTCGATGGTGGTGACTTTGGCACCGTCCTGCATCACCGCCAGGGTCAGGCAGGAATTGATTCGCCGGCCATCGACGATCACCGTGCAGGCGCCGCACTGGCCGTGGTCGCAGCCCTTTTTGCTGCCGGTCAGGTGCAGGTGTTCGCGCAGGGCGTCGAGCAGGGTGGTGCGAGTATCAACCTCCAGCGCCTGTGGCTTGCCGTTGACTTCGATGGTTACTTTGGCCATGGCCGGTTGCTCCAGGCTGGCCGCGTAGGCCTTGAGGCTGATGAAAGGGGGCATCGCGAACGCGGTTGCGGTCACGGCACCGAGAATCAGGAAACGGCGTCGGGAGATCGCCATTGGCGGATGGTCATTCATTTGCTTGGCTTCCTCTATCAGGTCGGCAGGGTGTGAAAGACCTGCACGGGTACGCTGGCGTGGTTGCCAGTCTCGCTCTGTTCTAGGAGTGACCACGCTAGAGAGGAAAAGGTTTTCTTTGATTTGCGCATGGCCTCATGCGCGCGGTTCATGAATCGACAGAAGGAACGCGGGTACCTTGGCTGTGAGTCAGATCACTCTCACAACCGAGGCACCCGCGATTCTCAATGTGCGCCGACCACCATGGACGTAAACGGCGCCACATACGCCTGCAACGTCACCAGACCGCCGACCAGGATTGCCAGCACGATGGAATGGAAGAACACGTAACGCAGGATTTCCCCTTCATGGCCGTACCAGCGTGTCGCGGTTGAGGCGACCACGATCGACTGCGCGTCGACCATTTTGCCCATCACTCCGCCGGAGCTGTTGGCCGCCGCCATCAGGACCGGGCTGATGCCCAGCTGCTCCGACGTCACCCGTTGCAAGCCGCCAAACAGCACGTTGGACGCGGTATCCGACCCGGTAAGCGCTACGCCAAGCCAGCCGAGCAAGGTGCCGAACATCGGGTAGAAAATCCCCGTGGCAGCGAATGCCAGCCCCATGGTCGCGTCCAGCCCCGAGTAGCGGGTCAGGAATCCCAGCGCCAGCATCGCGGCAATCGTAATCAGCGAGAAGCGCACCACCCACAGTGTGCGAAGGTACTGTTTGATCAGTTGCGGGATCGAGTAGCCCATCAGCAATCCACCGACAATCGCCGCGAGCAGGATGCCGCTGCCGGTGGCAGTGAACCAGGTGAACTTGTACACCGCCTCTTCAGCTTTCGGCGCGGCGACCACCGGCGGGACTTTTTCGATCTGCAGATGCAGGGAGCTGAAAGTCACGGCCGGGGCGAACACCGGATTGGCCTCGCGCAGCGGTTTGCCCTGCGGATCGAGCCTGACCGATTGGCTGACGGGATCAATCGCCGGACGGGTGTCGAACATGTTCTTGAAACCCTGGGTGCCCCAGGCAAACACGAACACCGTGAGGATGATCCACGGCATCCACGCGCGCATCACTGCCGGGCGCGCCTGATCGCTGAATGCACCGCTGGCCGTGATTTTTTCTTCTTCGACCTTCGAGTCGTCATGCCGTCCCGTCAGCGCGGCCGAGGTATGAACAGTCGCCGGCCTCCAGACCTTGAGGAACAACGTCAGGCAGGCCATGGAAATCAGCGCGGCGATCACATCCACCAGCATCGGCCCGTGGAAGTTCGAAACCAGAAACTGCGGGATGGCGAAACTGACGCCCGCCACCAGAATCGCCGGCCATACTTCCAGCATCTTGCGCCAACCGGCGAATGCCCAGATCAGCCAGAACGGCACCAGCACCGAGAAGAACGGCAATTGCCGTCCCACCATCATCGACAACTCCATTTCATCCAGCCCGGTGACCTTGGCCAGCGTAATGATCGGCGTGCCCAGGGCGCCAAAGGCCACGGGCGCAGTGTTGGCGATCAGCGCCAGACCGGACGCTGCCAGTGGCGAAAAACCAAGACCGATCAGAATGGCCCCGGTCACCGCCACCGGGGTACCGAACCCGGCGGCCCCTTCGAAGAAAGCACCGAAACAAAAGGCGATCAGCAGCAATTGCAGGCGCCGGTCGTCGGTGATGCGGGCGAGCGAATCCTGCAACACCTTGAACGAGCCGTTCTCGGTGGTCAGACGATGCAGAAAAATGATGTTGAGCACGATCCAGCCAATCGGCAGCAGCCCGTTGGCCGCCCCGAACAGCGCCGCAGAACCGGCCATGTTGGCGGGCATGCCGAAGGCGAAGATCGAGATCAACAGCGCTGAGGCCAGCGCCAGCAGTGCGGCCAGATGAGCCTTTACGTGAAAGAAGGCCAGCGCCGCCAGCATCACCACCACGGGAACGGCGGCCATGATCGTGGAAATCACCGGATTGCCGAACGGGTCATAGACTTGTTGCCAGACCATGTCGCACCTCTGCTTGTTGTTCTTGAGGGGCAGATCCTTTGCGCGTTGCAAGCAGTATAGGTGGCATTTGGCCGGCGCTCGGGCGAGGCGGGCGAGGCGATCAACGGTCATCGGCGGTCTGTGAATCATCGTCGTTTTCCCCGGTCGTATCTGCGGCAGCGCACACCGCGCCTCTTCGGTGCGGGCAGCGCTGCCGTTTCCGTCGTCAAGACCTTGGTTTTAGGGAAATTCTGAATGATGCGTGCAACAAGCCTGCTGCTGACCGTTTCCGCCGCTGTACTGCTGGGCGGCTGTGTGGCGGATTTCGATGATGACCATCGCCATGGCCGGCATTACGACCGCGATCATGGCCGTTATTACGATCATGACCGACGCTGGGACGACCGCGACGACGACCGCCGCGACGGGCGTCGTTATCACCGCGACCGGGATGATGACTGACTGAAACGAAGAGGGCGCTCCCCTGCGGGAGCGCCCTCTGGCATTAAAAATGAGCGCTCGCCCGGACGCTGGATCGCGCAGGCACGGAGGCCTCGATGTCCAGCAAATGGGTGGCGAGAATGTCGCTCAGAAAACGGAACTGATCGTTGAGACCGACCACTTCATTGCTGAAATGATTGCTGGCGGCGGGCATCAACAGATCTTCGAAGGCTTCGTCGAACACCAGCGCTTGTGTCTTGCGCGACACGACGTGCTGATCGTAGTAATTGCTGCCGAAGACCGGGAAACTCACGGCGAGGGTGACGGTACTGATCATGATGTGAACTCCTCGTGCGGTGTGTTTCGGATGGGTTAATCGTGCCTTTGACGAGCGGTCGGCGGAAGGCAATCGTCGCAATGGTGAATATCGACGCCATTGATGGTTGGACTGATGCAGCCCTGACCAGCGGATAAACGGCGTACCGCACGCACCTATACTCATGTCATCTCCCCCGGATTCTTCAGGTCTCCCGCCCGAAGAACAGATAAGGACCGCCACCGTGAACCTGCGTGCGCTGCTCGTCGCCGCACTGGTGTTGCTGGCCGGCTGCGCCACCACGGCGCGGGCCCCGGTGAGCGCGCCGGCGGTGGTGGTCTCGCCGGCCACCTGGCAGCAGATCGACCGGGAAATCGTCAGTGCCTCGAAGCAGGCCACCGAGCAGGTCAAGCTGTTCGCCCGTGGCTCGATGGAACATTGGCGCATTCGGGTCTATGAGCAAACTGAAGAAAATTTCATCCCGTGGTTCAGCAGCTACTGGACCCAGGAATGGCTGTCGATGAAGGTCAGCTGGTACACGATCAGTGCCAGCGGCGAGCAGGATGCCTCGGCCAAGCGTCTGGCGGCCTATCTGCTGGAGCAATATCAGGAACGCGTACTGGCGCCGGTGGCGGTGGAGATCGACCCGGACGCGATCCTCGGCCAGTCCACCGCGTTCTACGCGCAACTGATGGCGCAGCAGATGCCGGTCATCGCCCAGCGCCACGGCGTGCCCATCGCCCAGCTCAACGGGCGGTTGCAGAAAATCCCCGCCATCGCCCTTGGCCCGCCGTCGGCGAGGGATGCTTCGCTGTATCAGGTTGTCAGCACTGAACCGTTGAACACGCTGCCGGCCTACGCGGCGCTGATCGACAAGATTCACACCGACGGCGGCTCCAAAGGCGTGACCTCGACGGAGTCGGCCATGGCCCCGGTGGCCAAGCGTGCCAGCCAGCGCATGGAGGCGGAAATGGCCCCGCGCGGCGCCGCGAGCGCGGTGGCGGCAGCGGCAGGCAAACTGGCCGGGGCGCTGATTTCGGTCGGCGTGGCGGGCGTGCGCGCAATCATTCAGGCCAACGACCGCCCGGACAGCGAAGCGCTGATTCGCAGCAGCCTGGGCAACACCTTCGACAAGGCCTGGCTGAAACTGCTGCAAAACCCGACCACCGGCGTGATGGCCGGCACGCTGCACATGGCGGCGCAGGTCGAGGGCAATCTGGGCGGGCGGGATGAGCCGTCGGTCGGGTTGGGCGTCAACCGTGTCGAATGGCGGCCGCCCGAGTCGACTACTCAGCAGATCGAACCCACCCTGCAAGGAGAATGATCATGGCTTACATCGATGTGTTCGTGGCGCCCGTGCCGAATGCCAATCGCGAACAGTACAAGAAGCACTGCGAAATCGCCGCCAAGCTGTTCAAGGAATACGGCGCGCTGGAGGTGATTCAGGGCTGGGGAGATGACGTGCCGGACGGCAAGGTCACCTCATTCCCGATGGCGGTGAAACTCAAGGAAGGCGAAACCGTATCGGCGGGCTGGCTGGTCTGGCCGGACAAGGCCACCCGCGACGCCGGCATGGCGAAAATGATGGAAGACCCGCGCATGCAGCCGGACGTCAATCCGATGCCGTTCGATGGGCAGCGGATGATCTTCGGTGGCTTCAAGGACATTCTCGAGCCTTGATGCCGCGTTGCCGGGTCACTCCGCCGACGGGGTGATCCGGCAGCCTTTGCGGTTGCGAATCTGCTCGTCCGTCGGCCGCTCGCGCACAAATTCGAAACGCGGCTCACCTTCGCTGTAATGCACCAGCCAGCCCCATTCCAGTTCGCTCTCATCCTGTCCGGGATTCGGCGGTCGGGCCCACCAGGGTTCTTTGCTGAGGATCTCGCGCATGATGTCCTCCGGTTGATGGCAATCGTTGAACTATAAACCCCACGCCGAGAGTCGCCAGAAACGGGCGTGTAGAATCCAGGGATCTCGACGAACGAAGGAGCGTGGCCATGACGGACGAAACGCGCGGGGATCAACCGTTCAAGCGGCTGTTCTTCGCCCTGGACTGCCCGCCGGCGCAGCGCAAGGCGATTGCCCAGTGGCGCGGCGAACTGGGTTTGCGTACCGGCAAACCGGTGCCGGCGGACAACTTTCATCTGACGCTGCTGTTTCTCGGTGCGGTGCCGTTGGCGCAGATTGGCGAAGTCTGCGAGGCGGCGGCAAAAGTGCGCACGCCGGGCGAGGCGCTGAGGATTTCACTGGATCGGTTGCAGGTCTGGCGCCGTGCCGGGGTATTGTCGCTGGCGCCCGAGCAGGCGCCGCAGGGATTGTTGCGGCTGGTGTATGCGCTGGAGCAGGCGATGTTGCCGTTCGGATTTGAAGAGGCAACGCGCGAGTATCGTCCGCACCTGACACTGGCCCGGGACTATCGGGCGCCGGAACCGGAATCTGCCACGCCGCCGGAGTTCTTCCTGCGGGCTGAACGCTTTGCGCTGTTCGAATCCCACAAGGGCCGCTATCGCTCGCTGGCCGACTGGCCACTGATCTGAGCCCACAAAAAAAGGCGCCCGAGGGCGCCTGAATTCACCTGAACCGAGGAAGCCAGGTGAGGCCGTTCAGAGCAGGGGGCAGCGGTGGTAAGGCGCTGCATGAACGGAAATCGATACTGACTGATCGTTCCCACGTCGAGGCGTCCCTTGAGGCATTCCCACGCGGAGCGTGGGAACGATCGTGGTGCCATTACTTGCCGAGTTTCACGCGTGTCCAGCCCCGGGTCATGATCCGTTGCGTGGCAATCGGCTGATCCGGCACCGCATACAGCGTGGCCATCACCGCTTGCGGCGGGTATGAGCCCGGGTCGTTGCGGATCGCTTCGTCCACCAGCGGCGTCGCGGCTTCGTTGGCGTTGCTGTAGCCGATGCTGTTGGTGACCTCGGCGATGATGTCCGGGCGCATCAGGAAGTTCATGAACAGGTAGGCGTTCTCGACGTTGGCGGCATCGCGAGGGATGGCGACCATGTCATAGAAACTGCCGGCGCCTTCTTTGGGAATGCTGTAGTCGATCTCGACCTTGTTGCCCGATTCGACCGCGCGAGCCTTGGCCTGCAACACGTCACCCGAATAGCCGACCGCTACGCAGATGTTGCCGTTGGCCAGATCGGAGATGTACTTGGACGAATGGAAGTACGCCACCGACGGCCGGATCTTCATGAACAGCGCTTCGGCTTCGGCGATGTGCTTCACGTCCTTGTCGTTCACAGGGTAGCCCAGGTAGTGCAGGGCGGCCGGGAGCATTTCGGTCGGCGAATCGAGGAAGCTGATACCGCAAGCCTTCAGCTTCTCGGCGTTCTCCGGTTTGAACAGCAGGTCCCAGGAATTGGTCGGCGCATTCTTGCCGAGCACTTCGCGAACCTTGTCCGGGTTGAAGCCGATGCCGATCGAGCCCCACATGTACGGGAACGCGTGGGCGTTGTCCGGATCACTGGCGGAGGCGTTTTTCAGCAGCACCGGATTGAGGTTTTTCCAGTTTGGCAGCTTCGATTTGTCCAGGGTCTGATAGACCCCGGCCTTGATCTGCTTGGCCAGGAAACTGTTGGACGGCACCACGATGTCGTAGCCGGATTTACCCGCGAGCAAACGCGCTTCGAGGGTTTCATTGCTGTCGAACACATCGTAGGTCACGCGGATGCCGGTCTCGTCCTCGAACTTCTTGACGGTGTCCGGGGCGATGTAATCCGACCAGTTGTAAACGCGCAGCACCTTGTCGTTGGCCTGGGCGCCCGTGGCGATTGCGCCCAATAAGGACAGTGTCAGCAGAGTCCTGCCAAACATTTTCATCGGTGAAACTCCATTCTTTTTATTCAAAAGCTTTTAAGCCAAAGCGCAAAGCCGTAAAACGCGACGGCCCTAGGCCGTCGCTGCCACTCGTTGAGGTTGCGGTTGCTGCCACGATTCGTTGGCGGTCTGATCCATCGCTTCCTGAATCGCCCGCTTGCGGTTGGCTTCTGCCTTGCGGCCGAAGTACCAGACCAGGAAGGTCACCAGCGACACCGCCAGCAGAATCAGGCTGGCCACGGCGTTGATCTCGGGCTTCACGCCCAGACGCACGGCCGAGAACACTTCCATCGGCAGGGTCGTCGAACCCGGGCCCGACACGAAGCTCGCCAGCACCAGATCGTCCAGCGACAGGGCGAACGACATCATGCCGCCCGCCGCCAGCGACGGCGCGATCATCGGGATGGTGATCAGGAAAAACACCTTGAACGGTTTCGCGCCCAGATCCATCGCCGCTTCTTCGATCGACAGGTCCAGCTCGCGCAAGCGGGCGGAGACTACCACCGCCACATAAGCGGCACAAAACGTGGTGTGGGCGATCCAGATGGTGACGATGCCACGCTCCTGCGGCCAGCCGATCAGTTGCGCCATCGCCACGAACAGCAGCAACAGCGACAGACCGGTAATCACTTCAGGCATTACCAGCGGCGCGGTGACCAGGCCACCGAACAGCGTGCGGCCCTTGAAGCGGGTGATACGGGTCAGCACGAAGGCTGCCAGCGTACCCAGCGCCACGGCGGCAATCGCGGTGTAGCAGGCGATTTCCAGCGAGCGCACCACCGAGCCCATCAGTTGGGTGTTGTCGAGCAGGCCGACGTACCACTTCACCGACCAGCCGCCCCAGACCGTCACCAGTTTCGAGGCGTTGAACGAGTAGATCACCAGAATCAGCATCGGCAGATAAATGAACGTCAGGCCGAAGATCAACATGAACTTTGCAAAACCGAAGCGTTTCATCCCCGTGCCTCCATCTCTTTGGCCTGGCTGCGGTTGAACAGCAGAATCGGCACAATCAGGATCAACAGCATCACCACCGCCAGCGCGGACGCCACCGGCCAGTCGCGGTTATTGAAGAACTCTTGCCATAGCACGCGACCGATCATCAGGGTCTCCGGGCCGCCCAGCAGTTCCGGAATCACGAACTCGCCCACCACCGGAATGAACACCAGCATGCAGCCGGCGATGATGCCGTTCTTGGCCAGCGGCACAGTGATTTTCCAGAAGTTGTTGAAGTTGCTCGAACCCAGATCCTGCGCGGCTTCCAGCAGGCTGCCGTCGTGCTTCACCAGGTTGGCGTAGAGCGGCAGCACCATGAAAGGCAGGTAGGCATACACGACCCCAATGTAGACGGCCGTGTTGGTGTTGAGGATCTCGATCGGGTGATCGGTGAGCCCGGTCCACATCAAAAATGCGTTGAGCAAACCGTTGTTGCTGAGGATGCCCATCCATGCATAGACGCGGATCAGGATCGCAGTCCAGGTCGGCATCATGATCAACAGCAGCAGGACGTTTTGCGTTTCCTTGCCGGTCTTGGTGATCGCGTAGGCCATCGGGAAACCGATCACCAGGCACATCAGCGTACTGAGCAGCGCCACCTTCAACGACCCGAGGTAGGCCGACAGGTACAGCTCGTCTTCGCCGAGCAGGGTGTAGTTGCCGATGTTCAGGAACAGCTGGAATTTCTGTTCGGCGTAGGTATAGATCTCCGAGTACGGCGGGATCGACAGCGCGGCTTCCGAGAAGCTGATCTTCATCACCAGAAAGAACGGCAGCATGAAGAACAGGAACAGCCAGATGAACGGGATGCCGATGACGAACTTTCGCCCGCTGGGCACCAGGCGCAGGAATTGCTGATTGAAGGTTCTCATGAGCGCAGTACCACGCCGCTGTCGTCTTCCCACCAGACGTAGACCTTGTCGTCCCAGGTCGGCCGCGCGCCACGGCGTTCGGCGTTGGCCATGAACGACTGGACGATCTTGCCGCTCGGCAACTCGACGTAGAACACCGAGTGGCCGCCGAGGTAGGCGATGTCATGCACCTTGCCTTCGGACCAGTTGTAGCGGGTCTCCGGCTTGATCGTGCTGACCAGCATTTTTTCCGGGCGGATCGCGTAGGTGATCGACTTGTCCTGCACCGACGTGCTGACGCCATGACCGACGTAGATCTTTTGCTGCAAGTCCGGGCTGTGAATGATCGCGTGACCTTCAAGGTCCTCGACCACGGTGCCGTCGAAGGCGTTCACGTTGCCTATGAATTCGCAGACCATGCGGCTGACCGGCGCTTCATAGATGTCGACCGGGCTGCCGATCTGGGCGATCCAGCCCAGGTGCATGATCGCGATGCGCTCGGCCATGGTCATGGCCTCTTCCTGGTCGTGAGTCACCATCACGCAGGTCACGCCGACGCGCTCGATGATCTCAACCAGTTCCAGCTGCATCTGCGAACGCAGTTTTTTATCCAGTGCGCCCATCGGTTCGTCGAGCAGCAACAGCTTCGGACGCTTGGCCAGGGAGCGGGCGAGGGCCACGCGCTGACGCTGGCCGCCGGACAGTTGATGCGGGCGGCGCTTGGCGTATTGGGTCATGTGGACGAGGCGCAGCATCTCTTCGACGCGGGCGTCGATTTCGCTGGCCGGCAAACGGTCCTGCTTGAGGCCGAAGGCGATGTTTTGCGCAACAGTCATGTGCGGGAACAGGGCGTAGGACTGGAACATCATGTTGATCGGCCGCTCGTACGGCGGCATGTCGGTGATGTCGACACCGTCGAGCAGAATGCGTCCTTCAGTCGGCCGTTCGAAACCGGCGAGCATGCGCAGCAAGGTCGATTTGCCCGAGCCGGAGCCGCCGAGCAGGGCGAAGATTTCGCCCTGATGGATCTCCAGGGACACATCGTCCACCGCAGTGGTTTCGTCGAACTTCTTGGTAACTCGATCGACCTTCACCAGAACCTTTTTCGGTTGCTGATGACCTTCAAGAGCCTTCCTGTAAGTGCTGGAGGCGTTTGCCATGTGAAACTCCCAACAGGTTTCAGTCGCCGGGCCAACGCGGCCTGGCTTAAGAGTGGATTGCAGACCCGCACCGTGCGGGTTGTTCGGCGCCGCCGTCCTGGCTGCCGGGTGGTGCTTTTTGTTTTCGCGGTGTGTTGCTGATCGCGGATGACGGATGCGCAAACGCGCAGCCGCCGACCCCGCGGGGGCAGTAAATGGTTTTGCAATCGTTGGGTGGCGTCAGCGCTGGTTGCGTCGCGCCGCACGCTGGCGGCAGGCCTCGCCGAACGCCTGGAAAATCCGCAGGTAGTTCGGGTTGTCCAGCACTTGCCATTCGGGGTGCCATTGCACGCCGAGGGCGAAGGTCGGGCTGTGCTCCACCGAGACCGCCTCGATCAGGCCGTCCGGCGCCACGGCTTCGGCGCGCAGGCCGGGAGCGAGGCGGTCGATGCCCTGACTGTGAATCGAGTTGACCTGGAATTCACCCGGCAGCTCCAGCGCTTCGAACACGCCACCGGTCAGCACCGTCACGGCATGAGCCGGGGCGTACTGCACGGCGACATCCGGGCTGTCGGCTTCGCGGTGATCGAGCATGCCCGGCAGCTCATGCACCTTCTGGTGCAGGCTGCCGCCGAACGCCACGTTCATTTCCTGGAAACCCCGGCAGATGCCGAGTACCGGAACGCCCGCCGCGATGGCTGCACGCAATAGAGGAAGGGTGGTGGCATCCCGCGCCGGATCGTGATCCGTGCCGGGAGCGCTGTCCGGGCCCTGATAGTGGAAGGGTTCCACGTTGGACGGCGAGCCGGTCAGCAACAGACCGTCGAGCTGACCCAGCAGGTCTTCGATTTCAGTCAGTTTGCCAAGGGAAGGAATGACGACGGGCAACCCCAGCGCCGCAACGCTGACAGCGCGAACGTACTTGTCGCCGCTGATGTGATAGGGGTGCAGGCCAATCTGTTTGACGCACGCAGTAACGCCGATCAATGGCTTGAATGCCATTTTTATTCACCTCGAAGTTTGACACTTGAACGAGCTTTTCCGGAGCTTAGCCTCGTTGATTTTAATTAACAACTCCCATGTAAAAAATTCTAAACGCCGTTCATCAAATCTTCATCAAGACCGGGGCTCTGGCGCCTGCATTGGCACGAGAGTGTTAAAAAAAGCCCGAAAAATAAACGCTGAGCGGCCCTGTGTTCGCTATTGACTTCACTTTGCCGTTCGGGTTGACTGGCTCGGCAAAACAGCAGTGAACATAATAATTAACAGCTAAATAGGTGCATCATGTCGGTCCCTCTGCGTGCCGTTCAACTCAACGAAGCAAACGCATTCCTTAAGAAACATCCTGAGGTTTTGTACGTCGACCTTCTGATTGCAGACATGAACGGTGTGGTGCGCGGCAAGCGCATCGAGCGCACCAGTCTTCACAAGGTTTACGAGAAAGGCATCAACCTGCCGGCCTCGCTCTTTGCCCTCGACATCAATGGCTCCACGGTGGAAAGCACCGGCCTGGGCCTGGACATCGGCGACGCCGACCGTATCTGCTACCCGATCCCCGGCACTCTGAGCATCGAGCCTTGGCAGAAGCGTCCGACCGCGCAACTGCTGATGACCATGCACGAGCTGGAAGGCGAGCCGTTCTTCGCCGACCCGCGTGAAGTACTGGCCAACGTGGTGCGCAAGTTCGACGCACTGGGCCTGACCATCTGCGCCGCGTTCGAACTCGAGTTCTACCTGATCGACCAGGACAACGTGAACGGCCGTCCGCAATCGCCGCGTTCGCCGGTGTCGGGCAAGCGTCCGGTGTCGACCCAGGTTTATCTGATCGACGACCTCGACGAGTACGTCGACTGCCTGCAAGACATCCTCGAAGGCGCGAAAGAGCAGGGCATTCCTGCCGACGCCATCGTCAAGGAAAGCGCCCCGGCGCAGTTCGAAGTCAACCTGCATCACGTGTCCGACCCGATCAAGGCGTGCGACTACGCCGTCCTGCTCAAGCGTCTGGTGAAGAACATCGCCTACGACCACGAGATGGACACCACCTTCATGGCCAAGCCGTATCCGGGCCAGGCGGGCAACGGTCTGCACGTGCACATTTCGATCCTGGACAAAGAAGGCAACAACATCTTCGCCAGCGAGGATCCCGAGCAGAACGCCGCGCTACGCCACGCGATCGGCGGTGTGCTGGAGACCCTGCCTGCGCAAATGGCTTTCCTGTGCCCGAACGTCAACTCGTACCGCCGCTTCGGCGCACAGTTCTACGTGCCGAACTCGCCGAGCTGGGGCATCGACAACCGCACCGTGGCCGTCCGCGTGCCGACTGGCTCGCCGGATGCCGTGCGCATCGAGCACCGTGTCGCCGGTGCCGACGCCAACCCGTATCTGCTGATGGCTTCCGTTCTGGCCGGTATCCACCACGGCCTGACCAACGAAATCGAGCCGGGCGCGCCGGTTGAAGGCAACAGCTACGAGCAGAACGAACAGAGCCTGCCGAACAACCTGCGCGACGCCCTGCGTGAGCTGGACGACAGCGAAGTCATGGCCCGCTACATCGATCCGATGTACATCGACGTATTTGTCGCGTGCAAGGAAAGCGAGCTGGCCGAGTTCGAGAACTCGATCTCTGACCTTGAGTACAACTGGTATCTGCATACGGTGTGAGGTCCTCAAAAGCCCCTCACCCTAACCCTCTCCCGGAGGGAGAGGGGACTGACCGAGTTGTCTTGAGATATTCAGCGACCTGACCGATCCAGTCGATTATGGATTCGGTAGAGATTTTTCAGGTCGGCGGAGCTCTCCAGCATCCCCCGGTCGGTCCCCTCTCCCCCCGGGAGAGGGCTAGGGTGAGGGCAGCCATCTCAAGTCGAACACACACACACCAGACACCCCCAAATTCCCCCGCGTCGAGCCACCACCATGACAACGACCCGCAACGACTGGGAACAACGCTTCCAGTCCCTGACCCTCGAATCCCGCGCCTTCATCAATGGCGAATACCGTCCGGCCATCAGCGGCGACACCTTCGAATGCCTGAGCCCCGTCGATGGCCGTTTCCTGGCCTCCGTCGCCAGCACCGATGAAGCCGACGCCAACCTCGCCGTCGAGGCCGCGCGCCAATCCTTCAACTCCGGCGAGTGGGCCAACAAGCCCCCGACCGAGCGCAAGCGCATCCTGATTCGCTTCGCCGATCTGATCCTGCAACACCAGGAAGAACTGGCGCTGCTCGAAACCCTCGACATGGGCAAACCGATCAGCGACTCGATGAGCATCGACATCCCGGCGACCGCCAACGCGATCCGCTGGAGCGCCGAAGCGATCGACAAGATCTACGACGAAGTCGCCGCCACCCCGTACGACCAACTCGGTCTGGTCACTCGCGAACCATCGGGCGTGGTTGCTGCGATCGTGCCGTGGAACTTCCCGCTGATCATGGCCAGCTGGAAATTTGCCCCGGCATTGGCGGCGGGTAACTCGTTCATCCTCAAACCTTCGGAAAAATCCCCGCTGACCGCGATCCGCATCGCGCAGCTTGCGCTGGACGCGGGCATTCCGAAAGGCGTGTTCAACGTCCTGCCAGGCTTCGGCCATACCGTCGGCAAGGCGTTGGCGTTGCACATGGACGTCGACGTGCTGGCCTTCACCGGCTCCACGGCGATTGCCAAGCAACTGATGATTTATGCCGGCCAAAGCAACATGAAACGCGTCTGGCTCGAAGCGGGGGGCAAGAGCCCGAACGTGGTGTTTGCCGACGCACCGGACTTGCGCGCGGCAGCACAAGCGGCGGCCGGCGCCATTGCGTTCAACCAGGGCGAAGTCTGCACCGCCGGCTCGCGCCTGCTGGTGGAGCGTTCGATCCGCGAGCAATTCATCCCGCTGCTGGTGGAAGCGCTGCAAGCTTGGAAACCGGGGCACGCCCTGGATCCGGCCACCACCGTCGGCGCCGTGGTCGATCAGCGCCAATTGGACAACGTGCTGCGCTATATCAGCATCGGTCGGG
This sequence comes from Pseudomonas sp. GW456-12-10-14-LB2, assembly GCF_002884345.1. Lineage (NCBI taxonomy): Bacteria > Pseudomonadati > Pseudomonadota > Gammaproteobacteria > Pseudomonadales > Pseudomonadaceae > Pseudomonas > Pseudomonas sp. GW456-12-10-14-LB2. The sequence goes on along the minus strand of NZ_POHV01000018.1, from coordinate 95,842 downwards.
AGCAGGGTGCCGAGCTGATCGCCGGCGGTCAGCGCACCCTCGAAGAAACCGGCGGCACCTACATCGAGCCGACGATTTTTGACGGCGTGACCAACGCGATGACCATCGCCAAGGAAGAAATCTTCGGCCCGGTGCTGTCGCTGATCACCTTCGACACCGTTGAAGAAGCGCTGCACATCGCCAACGACAGCATCTTCGGCCTCGCCGCCGGGGTCTGGACCAGCAATCTGAGCAAGGCCCACACCTTCGCCCGTGGCCTGCGCGCCGGCAGCGTGTGGGTCAACCAGTATGACGGCGGCGACATGACCGCACCGTTCGGTGGCTTCAAGCAGTCGGGCAACGGTCGCGACAAATCGCTGCACGCGTTCGACAAGTACACCGAGCTGAAAGCGACCTGGATCAAGCTCTGACTCTTTTACAGCGGTGGTCGCCTGCAACCGGCGACCCTCGGAGAATAAAAAAATGAAACAACAACACGTGAACAGCTACTACGCCGCCACCCGCAACGAAGTGATCGATTTCCCGATCCTCGAAGAGTCGGTGGAGTGCGATGTCTGCATCATCGGCGCCGGCTACACCGGCCTGTCCTCGGCACTGTTCCTGAGCGAAGCCGGCTACAAGGTGACGGTGCTGGAAGCGGCGAAAGTCGGCTACGGCGCCAGCGGTCGCAACGGCGGCCAACTGGTCAACTCCTACAGCCGCGACGTCGACGTGATCGAAGAGCGCTACGGCGACAAGACCGCCGAAATCCTCGGCAGCATGATCTTCGAAGGCGCCGACATCATCCGTTCGCGCATCAAGGAATACGACATCAAGTGCGACTACCGCCCGGGCGGTATCTTCGCAGCGATGAACAAGAAACAACTGAGGGGCCTGGCCGAACAAAAGCGTAGCTGGGAACGTTACGGCAATAAAAACCTGAAAATGCTCGACGCTGCGGACATCCGCCGCGAAGTCGGCTCCGACGCCTACGTCGGCGGTCTGCTGGATATGCAGGGCGGTCACATCCACCCGCTGAACCTGGCCCTCGGCGAAGCCGCGGCCATCGTGCGTCTGGGCGGCAAGATCTACGAGCAGTCCGCTGCCGTCGAAATCAAATACGGCGAGCCCAACGTCGTGCGCACCGCCAAAGGCCAGGTCCGCGCCAAGTACCTGCTGATCGCCGGCAACGCCTACCTGCCGCAAGGCCTCGACAACCGCGTGACCGCCAAGAGCATGCCGTGCGGCTCGCAGATCTGCGTCACCGAACCGTTGACCGAGAAACAGGCGCGCAGCCTGATCACCAACAACTACTGCGTCGAAGATTGCAACTACCTGCTCGACTACTACCGTCTGACCGCCGACAACCGTCTGCTCTACGGCGGCGGCGTGGTCTACGGCGCCCGTGAACCGGACGACATCGAAACCCTGATCCGCCCGAAGATCCTCAAGACCTTCCCGCAGCTCAAGGACGTGAAAATCGACTACCGCTGGACCGGCAACTTCCTGCTGACCATGTCACGCATGCCGCAATTCGGCCGCATCGAGAAAAACGCTTACTACATGCAGGGCTACAGCGGCCACGGCGTCACGTGCTCGCACCTGGCCGGCAAACTGATCTCGGAAATGATCCGTGGCGACGCCGAGCGCTTCGACGCCTTCGCCTCCCTGCCACACATGCCGATGCTCGGCGGCCGCACCTTCTCCGCGCCACTGACCGCCCTCGGCGCCGTGTACTACTCGCTGCGCGACCGTTTCGGCATCTGATTAACCTCGCCGGCGGCGCCCCCAAAAAGGGCGTCGCCGGCTTTTTCATGTGCCGTCCATCGAACCTGCTGAGCAACACCAGCAAACGTGATTTAATAGCCGCCTTTCACGGTTCCGGGACACGGGAGCAACGTGATCCGCGCGACCTGCGCGGCACCCCGCCACCCACCCCCATTACCCTTAAGTCGTTCTCACATAAGGCTGTCATGGATACGGGTTCTCGACTCAAACTAGTACGCGAAAGCTACAAACTCTCCCAGCGCGAGCTGGCCCGGCGTAGCGGCGTGACCAATGCCACCATCTCCCTGATCGAACAGAATCGTGTCAGTCCTTCCGTCAGCTCACTGAAAAAGCTGCTCGAAGGCATCCCGATGTCCCTGGCCGACTTCTTCACCTTCGACCAGCCCCCCCGCGAACACCAATACGTCTTCCGCGCCAACGAACAACCCGACCTCGGCCGCCACGGCCTGCGCCTGCTGCTGATCGGCGCCTCGGTCCCCAGCCGCCAGATGCGCTTGCTGCGCGAGCAATACGCGCCGGGCGCGAGTTCCGGGGAAGAGCCGATTGTTCACGCGGAAGGTGAGGAGTGTGGGTTGGTGACCCGTGGCACGGTCGAGTTGACGGTGGATGGGCAGGTGAGCGTGTTGAGTGCGGGGGACGGGTATTATTTTCCGACGACGCTGCCGCATAAGTTTCGGAATATCGGGGCGGATGAGGCTGAGATTATTAGTGCGAATACGCCGGCGAATTTCTGAGTCTGATTTTTCGTAGCGCTTTCGAGTGATCTATAAAAAAACCGCAGAAGTGCGGTTTTTTTGTGCCTGATTTTCAGTACCCCGTTTCGGTTCATGTGATAAATTTGGCGATGTCTATATGCCATCATTTAGGGCGAGAGTGAAGATAATCGCTGAGGCTCGCGATAAAGCCGCGTGATTTATTGCCCTCGTTGCTGCGGCTTCCACGTGTAAGGTCTTGAGAAAGTGGACGTGGCGATTGATTGAAATGAAAGCGACGAAAAGCTTCTTCACGGGTTTTCGGATTGTTGAGTCAGTGGATTTCGATTGAATTTGTAATTGGGGTGAGTCTTGCTTGGGAAAATTGCTGGTTTGTTAGGGATCGTGAGTAAAGACAGATCAACTCCAGCTGTCATACTTAATACAAGGCGACTCAATCGTTTCTCGAAAGGTTTGTTGTGTTTTTCTTTTTTTCTGACGTTGATGGCCTATTCGCTCTGGATTTATCCAGTATTTGAAGAAGTCGATATCACAAATTCGGCAGTGGTGGGTGTTGTGACTTCAAAGGAGTATCAATCGATCACCAATGGGCAGTTTGAAAAGCTCGCTTCTTATAATGAAGGGTCTTTAAGTGAAAATGATTTTGTAAGGTATGATCTTCATGGGGTTCAGGCTTTTAAAGGTGTAATTGTAAAGTTTGACCTTAATCTTGTTCCTGTGTCGGAAGAAAGGTCTGGAGGAGGACATAAATACAAGTATGAGAGTGTTTACAGGTTGAGTTTGAACTTCGTTCACCTGGTTGTGTTTTTGATCATTGAAGCCTGTATTTTGTTGTTCGGCTGGTATTTTCTTCTTTGGAAGCCGCCCGCGGCGCAGATTGAGTTTGAAGAAGATGTATTAAGGAATTTTTTTGCTTTTGAAACGGGTGAAAACGCCCCCAGCAACTTGAGCGTGGAGGAGCGTGTAGAGTTGCTTCTTCGGAAATTTCATCGTTTCGCGAAAGACTTGAGTGTACGCAAGCAAAAGCGTCCGGCACTTTTGGTGGAGGATGAGTACGATGTTCAGTATCTGGTTTTCGCATTGTTGAGAATGTATTTTTCAAATGTCAAATCAGAGGATATCGCGCCAAATGTCCTAGGTGGAGGGTCAAGGGTGGACTTCTCGATTCCCGATGAGGAACTGGTGGTGGAAGTCAAAATGGCACGAGAAAGTATGACTGATCGCTCGCTTGGTGATGAGTTGATTCTGGATATCGCCAGGTATCAGTCGCACACGGCGTGCAAGACAATTATATTTTTTGTATATGATCCGGACGGTCATATAAGAAACCCGGCTGCCTTGAAAAAGGAGTTTTGCGCGGCTTCAGATAAGTTGAAAATTATTGTGGTGTTTGCTCCCGATTACTAAGTCTGCTTTGCAAGAGAAAAGGTGACAAGAGAAAAGGTGACAGATTTATTTATGTGAATCTGTCACCTTCAAATGTTCTACCCAGTAACATCAAACCCTCGTTGCTCTATAACTCGAAACACGTCACTTACGTCTTGCACCATGAGTCTCGCGATGGTGCTGACGGTGTTGATGTCGTGTTCGGCGTGGTCAGGGAGGTGGATGCAGGCTATCAGATCCAGGTATTTGAGAACTGCGTTGAGACGCTCACTGGCACATGCATGCAAGTCGCGCAATGGTGCATCAGCATCAATGAACAGGACGGGCTGATCGGTGGCGGGGTGGGACATATTCGCGTAATTGCGGAGCGTTTTATCCATCGGCATAAGTAAAGCTTCCTCGTATCCGTGAGAAGAGCTACTACCGTTCGCTGCGAGTCGAAGGGTGGTAGCCATGTGCGGGTTCGCAGACCGAGGATACGAGGAACCCGGCAGATCCGAAGATCTCCCACACACAGCCACCATTGCGTGGTTGTCGGACGCGATTGCGACCGCCACCGTTTTGGGGGGCGTCAGGTTACTACACGTATCGTCAGGGCTGCGAAACCCTATCGCCAAATTCGTTCAGCGACAGACCCACTCTAGGCACCGATCCCCAGCGTCGCAATCAGCCTGTAGGACGCAAAATCACTACGTCTGGCGAGAGAGTTCGTTCCCGTTCGGGGCGTGACCCATGTAAATCAAGGGCTGCGGCGTATCAGGGGAAAACGACTTGCCAGGTTTCGGCCCTCTTCGCAGCCCCAAAAGAACAAGCTCCCTCACCACGCGGAGTAATTTCCTACGGCGTTTTCAGATCAAAAAAATCATCACACATCCCCGCCCCGGAACTTTCCTCAAAACCGATGTCAATTTGATGGCGTGTCGCGACGCTCATTCATCGGCTCAAGCAGTGCCAGGCTGGTTCCTGGTCAACCATGGAAGTGTGTGATGAGACTATTACTCGCAATGTTGTTGATGTTCAGCGGCTACAGCTTTGCCAGTTGCGGCAACATTGATGACCACGATCAGCGTGCCTATTGCAATGCAAGGGAGAGCGGCAGCAGTTGCGGCAACATCGATAATCACGACCTGCGGGCGGCGTGTAACGCGGAGCAGGGCGGCAGTTCCTGCGGCAACATTGACGACCATGACCAGCGCGCCTATTGCAATGCCAAAAAGAGCGGCAGCAGTTGCGGCAACATCGATGATCATGACCTGCGTGCGCGGTGCAACGCGGAGCAGGGTGGCAGTTCCTGCGGCAACATCGATGATCATGACCAGCGTGCCTACTGCAATGCCACCACGGGCGGCAGTAGTTGCGGGAATATCGAAAATCATGATTTGCGTGCGCGGTGTGAGGCCATGAAGCGCTGATCTGGTTTTGATTGCGTCACCCAGTGCTGGCTGTTTTCCGGCAAGCCCAAGGAAGTGTGAGATGAAACTGATTCTTGCGATGTTGTTGCTGTTCAGCGGTTACGTTTCCGCCAGTTGCTCCAGCATCAGTGATCACGACAAACGCAGTTACTGCCAGGCCAGGGAGGAAGGCAGCAGTTGTTCTTCCATCGGCGCCCACGATTTGCGTTCGGCCTGCGAAGCTGAGAAAGGCAGTTCGTGCTCAAGCATTGGCGACCATGACCAGCGCGCTTATTGCGAAGCCAAAAAGGGCAGCAGTTGTTCTTCCATCGGCGATCACGACCTGCGCGCGGCCTGTGAAGCGGAGAAAGGCAGTTCATGTTCAAGCATTGGTGATCATGACCAGCGGGCGTTTTGTGAAGCGAAGAAGGGCAGTAGTTGTTCGTCAATTGGCGATCATGATCTGCGCAGTCAGTGTGAGGCCATGAAACGCTGAATCCACCCGCCATCTAGAACCAAAAGGGACACCCATCGGTGTCCCTTTTTCATGCGCGCTTGAACGCTGCTATTTCGCCTTCCAATGCCCACCCCCGTTCTCGCAATCAATCCGCGCCTGCGCCAGATGCTCCACGTCGTAGTAATAGGTGGTCACTTGCGCGCTGTCCGGAATGTTCAGGGCCTTGGCGTTTTTGTCCTTGCTGGTGGAGTGCGGGTTGGCCAGGGATTCCTGGGTGAGGGTGGCGATACACGAGGCCTGATAGTGGTCGGCGCAGTGTTCGACCTTGGTTTTGCTGCTATTGAGCATGTCCTTGCTTTCGTTGCTGCATGACCAGTCGATGGCGTTGACCGGCATCCCTTCGTATTCGTAGCAGCTGTGCGTCTCGACGGCGGGCACCGAGGGGCTGGAGGAGCGGGTCTTGACGTCGCAGCCCTCGGCCATGACGCAGGTGGGGATGAAGCTGAAGGTGGCGATCAGGAGCAACAGTCGGATGTTCATCGCGGAACTCTCCCATGGCCCCGTGTTTGATCGTGAGCGGGGCGCTTATGGTTTCGAGATGGGGCGGGCGCGGGAGGTTCCATCAGGATTTTGATTTGCGCCGGGCGCACAGAGTGAGAAACAATCGGACACACTTAGCACCCAAGGATTGGAGCAGTGCGCATGATTCACATCGGCAGCCGCAACAACGCCCCCACGCCGCAGCACAAAACCCAGGACATCTACATCTTCAGCATCGACCTGTCCCGCCCGGCGACGCCGTTCTGTTTCGAGCAATCGATTGGCGGCGGGCATGTCGAGCAGGGCGGTGCGCGGTGGTTGGCGCTGGATGAGCTGGATGGCTGGCCCGGGGAGTGGCGCGAGCATTTGAAGAAGGCCGGATGTGCGTGGGTGGCCGAATTGATGGACGAGCATTCGGGGGAGAGTCAGGCTGATCTGGTCTCGCTGATCCTTCAGCGCTACGCCGAGCCGGCGCAGCCAGCCGGGCGTTTACAGGCGATTGGGCGCTGGTTCAAGCGTCACTTCTATATTGGCGGCCGGTACGGCGTCTGACCCGAGGTAACACCCATGACTCAGACTCTGGAACGCGCCATCGCCATTGCCGCCACAGCCCACGCGGGGCAGGTGGACAAGGGCGGTGCGCCGTATATTTTGCATCCGCTAAAGGTCATGTTGCGCATGAGCAGCCTGGAAGAACGCATCGTCGCGGTGCTGCACGATGTGGTCGAGGACTGCGGCATCAGCCTGGAGGATTTGCGCAAGGAAGGTTTCAGCGAAGCCGTTTTGTCCGCCATCGAATCGGTGACCAAAGTGCCGGGCGAATCCTACGAGGACTTCGTCGAGCGCGCGGCGCAGAACCCGATCGGGCGGGTGGTGAAACTGGCGGATCTGGAAGAGAACAGCGACCTGTCACGGATTGCCTCACCGAGTTGGGAGGATCTGGAGCGGATCGAAAAATATCGGCGGGCGATTGGACGGTTGCGCGCGTAACTCAAATTGAATAGCCAGGAAGGCGACCATGAAATCCATTCTGTGTTTGGCGATTGCTGCCGGCTTCGGCGCACTGTTGCAATTCGAAGGCGTGCCCCACGGTTTGCTGTTGGGCTCGATCCTTGTCACCGCGCTTGTAGTCACCAGATTCGGCATCGTGCCGGCAACGCCTTATGGCCTGGGCTACATTCAGGTCACGCTGGGCATCGCTACCGGGTTGATGTTTGAAGCGTGGGACAGTGCGACCGTCTCGACGATGTTGCCGAGCCTCGGCGTGTTGCTGTTGTGCCTGGCAGTGCAAGTGGCGCTGGCCGCGTGGTGGCTGTCGCGCGGTGCGGGGTGGAATCGCACGGATGCCTTGCTGGCGGTGTATCCGGGGGCGCTGGCGGCGGTGTTCGATTTGCTGGAATCGCATCAGGCGTCGAGCAAGGTGATCATCGTGCACTTGATGCGCCTGCTGCTGATCACGGTGCTGGTGAGTTTGCTGATTCCCGGAATGGCGCCGGTTGCCGTGACCGAGGTCGATCCGCTGTCGACGGGCATGGCGTTGACCGTGCTGGCAGTGATCGGTTTGAGCGTGGTGGTCGGGCGTTTGCTGCTCGCCGTTGGCGTGCCGGCGCCGTTCATGTTGACGGCAATCATCATCACCGCCGTGTTCGTGAAATCAGGATGGCTGCAGGGCTTTCATATGCCGGACTGGAGCCTGAATCTGGCGGCGCTGATTCTCGGTGTGCGGATCGGTTCGCGATTCCAAGGGCTCGGCCTCGCGGAGCTGGGACGTCATGGTCGCACGGCTCTGGTATCGGTGGGGTTGATGATTCTGGTCGCGGCGATTTTTGCATTGGCGGCGGCACGGTTGCTGGGCAGCGATGCGTTGTCACTGTGGCTGGCCTACATGCCGGGGGCCATCGAAACCATCGCGATTGTGGCGTTCGCGGGCGGGCTGAATGTGGTGTTTATCCTGACTCACCATCTGGCGCGAATGGTGGTGTTGCACTTTGCACCGGCGTTGTTGGTACAGGTTCGGCGGGTGTGGGAGGGCGTCTGACCGGGACTTCGATAGCCACCTTCAGGGTTCAACATCCGTCGGCATACATCAGCGCTAACTGTTCAATCCACTCGGTAGGGGCTTGGAATCTTGCAAAGTACGCTTGTTTCTCAGCGTCACCGAGTCGGATGAAATACGGAAGAAAGTAGTTGTCGTTATAGAAACCCTGCGTGCCCTGCATATTGCCGCCCCACCACGAGGCGGGGTAATCGTCGAAGGCAATCCAGGGCGGAGGCACGCAAAAGGTCTGATTTCCAAGGCTACTCAGAAACTCGACGCTGTTGGTCAAGATACGAATGGTCAGCGCGTTGAACTCGGTGGTGGAGGGGAAGTAAATCAACAGCTCCTGCTTCGTGACATCTTCGTATTCAAAAACGGTCAGGTCTTTGAATCTGCGCTCGTCGATCTTTTGGAAATGTGATTCCACCAGTCGCTGAAACTTGCAAAAGTCATCGGCGACCATCAGAAGGGAGCTGTAATAAGCATTGATCCCGGACGCTGCTACAGATACCACCGTCGATAGTTTCGGCAGGCTGGCGCTTGGTAACGGTGAGGCGAATCGGGTCTTGAGCGCTTGCTCGCTGTAACCGGCAAAAAGCTTTCGTCTTGCGGGTTTCACGAAAGCCATGATTCGGCTGAGTAGATTCATCGGGATGGGGGACACAAAGAGATTGGCGTGCCGGGATGGTACCCAACAAGCGGGGTATGAACCATTGATGCGTTCGCCCGGAGTTGTGAACCCCCGTGAACTACACTCCCAGATTACCCCGCCCCCCAGGCAAACCCCGCCGCGTCGGAGGTCATCATGTTCCGCCATTCACTGTTCATCGCAGCGTTCCTGTGTGCCACACAGGCCAGCGCCGAATCCGTCGTCCCGCTCAAGGGCCAGACTTCCCAGCAAACCCAGATCGACATCAACGATTGCCATTCCATCGCGTCCACCTCAACCACGTCGACACCCCAGGCCGGCGGTCGGTTGAAGGGCGCTGCAGTGGGAGCCGCTGCCGGCGCCACCGCAGCTGAAGTGCGCGGCCGTCAGCACGACGAGTTTTACGAAGCCGTGGATGATGACCGCAAGCAGGATTATCGCCAGAACCGCGCCAAAGAGACGGCTGCCGCCGGTGCGGTAGTCGGCGGTGCGCGGCAGCGGCAGGATCGGCGCGAGCAGCGGCGGACCGATGCTTCAGCCAGTTCAAGTGCCTACACCGGTTGCCTGCAGGGGCGGGGTTATCAGGTCACGCCCTGACGGCTTTCCCGGTGCGCGACGAGCAGGTGCATCATCACGCCGCTGTAGAGCGTCACCAGAATGAACAAGCCCATGCGCGCCGCGAACGCGGTGTAGACGTCCTTGCCCGCTGCGCTGTCTTCAACGGATTGGCCAAGCAGGATGATCATGGTGATCAGAGTGTTGAGCCAGAACCCCGGCGTCAGTTGCGTCGGGTGCAGCCGATAGAGTTTGCGCGCCACGAACAGCCCGAACAGCAGCATCCACAGAAAGAACATCCACAGGTGCACGAACAGGCTCAACGCACACCAGAACAGCACCGCCAGCAGTCCGCCGAGCAAGGTCGAGCCGAGCAGTTCGCGCCCGGCGTGGTGGGTGCGGGTGGTGGTGCTTTGCTGGCCGAGGCTGACGGCTTTGAGGATGATCGGCAGGTAGCTGGCCGGGTCGATCAGCACCAGCAGGAAGGTCGGCAGCACGATCAATGTTGCGCGCATTGCTACGCGGGGCACGTCTTCGGCGGGCAGAGCGGGAGCGGGTGGTGGCGCGGGGCTGTTGGCCGGTTCCGGGAACAGGACGTGGCTCAGGCCGACGATGACGACGGCCAGCAACAGGCCTTTGACCAGCGCGCCGATCACCGCCATCGCCAGCTCGAATGAGGCGAAACCGGCGGCGGAGATCATGGTCATGCCGATCACCAGAAACGTCATGATTAGCACGTTGCCGCCGCGCAAGCCGTAGGTGAACACCAGAAACAGCCCAATAGCGATCAACAGCACGCCGCACACCGGGTAATACCGCAGCAACGGCACCAGCAACAGGCCGAGACTGGTGGTAAATGCGGCGACCAAGGTCAGTACCAGCGCCATTTTGACTGGCAACGGCCGAGGCATGCTGGCCAGCAGCAACACCGCGAGCACTGGAGACAAAAACGACAGCGGCAAGGCGAGGCCGTAACTGGCGGCGGTACACAACGCCGTGCCGCAAGCCAGGCGCAAGGCCCGTTGCGCCGGAACGCTGCGTTCAATAGGCATACGACAGCCAACTCATCAGCCAGACAAACACCCGGCCCAGCGGATTGAGCAGATTGCCCTCGCTGGGAAATGCCATGACTTCCGCCTGACCGCCGGCACGAATCGAACGGCTCTCGAACAGGCGCTTTTTCGCCTCTTCGCTGAACTCGATGATCACCGGAAAACGCTGCGCCGGACGCAGCCAGTCGCGGCTGTTCTGGATCGTCGGCAGTGTGCCGGGCGGCGGCGTCTGGCCGACGCTGACGCCATAACCGACGCTGCGCACCCGGCCGTCTAGGACTTCGCCGGGCAGGGCGTCGAGGATGATCGACACCGGTGTGCCGGGCTTGATCCGGCCGAGGTTGTTCTCGGTTAGGTCGGCGCTGACCCACACGTCCTGGATCGTGATCAGCGTCATCACCGGGCTGCCGGCAGTGGCGAACTGGCCGACATCGGTGCGCAGGTCGGTGATCAGGCCCGCCGAACGCGCACCAATGCGGGTATTGGCCAGATCCAGTTCAGCCTTCGCCAGTGTGGCGGCGGCGCTGAGCAGCTTGGCGTTGGTGTCGGTGTTGCCGCCTTCCTGCTCCTGCGCGCGCAGCACTTCGGCCCGGGCGGCGGCGACTTGGCTGACGGCGGCCTCGTGGTTGGCGCGGGACACTTCGAGAAGCCGAACCGAAACCGTGCCCGGATCCTCTTTGTACAAGCCTTCAAGCCGCCGATTGTCCTGGCGCGTTTTGAGTTCATTGGCTTGCGCGGCCCGCAACGACGCCTGGGCCGACGCGATGCCGGCGGTGCTGGCGCCGACCGTGCGCCGGGTGTTTTCCAGATCGGCGCGGGCCCGGTCGACGGCGATCTGCAGCGGCTGCGGATCGAGCTCGAAGAGGATGTCGCCGGCCTGCACGTCCTGATTGTTGCGCACGTTGACCTTGATCACCCGGCCCGCGACTTCCGCCGCCACCGGAATCACGAACGCGCCGACCCGCGCCTGCTGCGTGTAGGGCGTAAAACGGTCGGCCAGCAGATACCAGACCAGGCTCAGCACAATCACCAGCAGCACCCAGCGGATGCCTTTTTTCGCCGGATCCGGCGGCGCTTCATCACTCATGGCGGTCTACCTGCGAGGGAATCGGATAGGTCGGTTGGGGCGGCGGGGCGCTCAGCAGATCGCCCCAGTCGGTGCGTTGCTGCATCTGCTGCTGGGTCGCTGAATCAATCTGCGGCCCGGCGCTTTGCCAGCCGCCACCGACGGCGCGGTACAAAGCAATGAGGTTGCTCACGGCGTTGCTGCGGCTGACGAGATAGTTGTCCTGTAGCTCCAGCAACGCACGCTGGGCATCGAGCACCCGCTGAAAGTCCGAATAGCCTTCGCGGTATTGGGTGTTGGCCAGCACCAGCGAACGCCGCGCCGCACCTTCGGCCTCGCCGAGAATGCGCTCGCGTTCCAGCGCTTTGGTCAGGCCGCTGGCGGCGTCGTCGGCCTCGCGGGCAGCCTGGCGGACTTTGTCGCGATAGGCTTCGATCAGTTGCTGCAAGCGCGCGTCCTGCACACGGATGTTGTTGTGGATGCGGCCGTAGTCGAACAGGTTCCAGCGCAGGCTCGGGCCGCCGATCAGGTCGAAGCTGCGCGGGGTGGCGCCGAGGGTGTCGCTGGACCAGACGATGCTGCCGAGCAGAGTCAGCGAGGGGTACAGATCGGTTTCCGCCACGCCGACCAGCGCCGATTGCGCGGCCACGTTCAGCTCCGCCGCGCGCACATCGGGACGGCGCAGCAGCAGGTTGGCCGGGACGTCCTGCAACACGGCGCGATCCACCAGCGGAATCAGCCCCGGTTGTTCCGCCAGAAACGCCGCGCCACCGGGCGGCTGGCCGACCAACACCGCCAGCGCATTGCGGGTGCGCAGCAACTGATCTTCGAACGCCGGAATGCTGCTCAGGGTGCCGAGGTATTGGGTTCTGGCTTGTTGCAAATCGAGTTCGGCGGTCTGGCCGCTGCGAAAGAGCTTTTCGGTGATCTCGAAGTTGCGCTTTTGCTGGGCGGCGTTTTCCCGGGCGACCCGTAGCCGGGCTTCGGTGGTGCGCAGGGCAAAGTAGGTGTCAGCCACTTGAGCGCGTAATAGAACGAGGGCGTCTTCGTAGTTGGCTTGGGCGGCGAAGTAGCTGGCGTCGGCGGACTCGATGGCACGGCTGAAGCGCCCCCAGAAATCCAGTTCCCAGCCGACATCGAACGCGGCGCTGTGCTGCCAGAAGTGCAAGTCCTGCGGATTGCTGCCGCCGGACTGGTGGCGGTCGATGTACAGGCTGTCGGCGCTGGCCTGTTGCAGTTGCGGGTAGCGACCGCTGTCGGCGATGCCCAGTTGCGCACGGGCTTCGAGCACCCGCAGGCCGGCGATTTTCAGGCTGCTGTTGCGGGCTTCGGCGTCGCTGATCAAACGGTCGAGGATCGGGTCGGCAAACACCTGCCACCACTGGCGCAGATCCGGCACGGTGCCGCGTTCGCTGGCCTGCTCCAGTGCCGGGCTTTGCCACTGCTTGCTCCAGGCTTCGGCCGGTGGCTGGAAATCCGGGCCCAGCCGCAGGCAGCCGCCAAGGCTCAGCGCACCGAGCAGCAGCAGGTGGCCGGGACGGATCAGCAGGGCTGGCGTTGCAGGCATACCGGGAGGCCCCAGCGGGAAATGTCACTGGAGCATAGACCGCAGATTGCGGGTTGATCGAAGCAATCAGCTGCTACGCTTTTTCAGGCGAACTCCCCTGAACCGCCCCCGACGAAAAGGTAGGAAGCCATGGACACTGCTCAAGAACCGCTTGTCCCCACCAGCGCCAGCTGGCGTTTCAAGGTCGGCGTGGCAATCATCTGCCTGATGCTCGGTTCATGGCTGATGGTGCCGATTGCCGCCGCCCTCGACGTGCCGGGCTCGAAAGTCGCGGCGCTGACCGGGGTGCTGTTCATCAGCAATAAAGTGCTGTTGCTGCTGGTGATCGCGGTGATGGGCAAGGCCGGGTTCGCCGAACTCAAGCGCACGATCGGCCACTACATTTCCGGCGTGATTCCGACCCCGGTGACCGAAGTCAGCCCGCTGCGCCACAAGATCGGCGTGGTGATGTTCTGCCTGCCGCTGCTGTCGTCATTCCTGGAGCCGTATTTCGACAACTTCTTCCCGGGCGTGCGGCCCAACCTCTGGCAGATGCAGGCGCTGGGCGACTTGATGTTCGTCGGCAGCTTTTTTGTGCTGGGCGGCAATTTCTGGGACAAGGTTCATGCGTTGTTCGTGCGCAAGGCGCGGGTGGTGGCGGAATGACCGCCAACTGAGCACTGACTTCGATCAGGCGTGCCCGAGCGCGATGGCAAACGATACGACGACCATGCAGGCAAAAGCGAAATTGAGGTTCATGGGGTGTTGATCCTGGTCCTTTTGAAAGTGGGGCCATTCTGCCGGGGGCGGGTCAAAAGAAAAAATTCGGCTTCGTGATTCCAATGATCGAAGCCGTTGATACCTGCGTTGTGTTTACCGACCGGCTTGGCTAATCTCGCCAAACCTGCAACGACAAGCACAAACAGGCAAAACCATGCACGATCATTCCGCATCCGAGCTTCCCTCCCTGCGCCGGCAGAAAATCCTTCTGATCCTCGAACGTGACGGCAAGGTCATGGCGTCCGAGTTGAGCCAGCATTTTGCGGTGTCCGAAGACACCATCCGCCGCGATCTCGCCGAGCTGGACAACGCCGGACTGGTGCAGCGAGTGCACGGCGGCGCGCTGCCGAGGCCCAAGGACACTGGCAAGGATTACTTCACCCGGCTGGACGAGATCGACGAGGTGAAGATTCGTCTGGCGCAATTGGCGGCGCAGCAGATTCGGAATGGGCAAACGGTGATGTTCGACTCTGGTTCCACCTCGTTGCAGGTGGCGCGCTCGTTGCCCAGGGACATCAGCCTCACGGCGGTCACGGCGTCACCGATGACGGCGATCGCGCTATCCGAATACCCGGGCATCAAGGTGATTCTGGCGGGCGGGCAGCTCAATCCGAAAACCATGGCCGCCGGCGGTCACGAGGCGCTGCGGCTGCTGTCGGGGATCAAGGCGGATCTGGCGATCACCGGGGTCTGCGCGATTCATCCGGAGGTGGGCATCACCTCGCTGCATTTCGATGAGGTGCCGGTCAAGCAGGCGCTGCTCGACTGTGCGGCGCGGGTGATTGCCGTGACCACGGCGGACAAGCTCGGCGCGGTGGAGCCGTTTGTGGTGGCGCCGTGCGAGCGCTTGCACACGCTGATCACCGAGCGGCATGTGGCGTCGGGGAGTGTCGAGGATTATCGGCGGTTGGGGATTGAGGTGGAGCAGTTGCCCGACTGAGGATTTGTGGCAAAAAAAGGCCCCATCACTGGCGATGGGGCCTGTTCGATCAGCGCAGTTTTTCCAGCATCTGGTAGTACCACATGCCGGCCGCGAGCATCGGATTACCCAGCAGATCGCCCATTGGCACGCGAATGTGCGTGCACGCGGCAAACGTGTCGAACTGCTGCATCTGCCCGGTGATCGCGCGGCTCATGATCTCGCCCATGATGTGGGTCGTGGCGATGCCGTGGCCGGAGTAGCCCTGGCAATACCAGACGTTGTCCGAGAGTTTGCCCAGTTGCGGGATGCGGTTGATGACGATGCCCATCGCGCAGCTCCACTGGTAATCGATCTTCACCCCTTTGAGCGCCGGGAAAGTCTGTTCGATGCACGGCCGCAGTTCGCCGGCGATGTCCCGTGAGTCCTTGCCGCTGTAGTTGGCGCCGCCGCCGAACAGCAAGCGACCGTCGGCGGTGAGGCGGTAGTAGTCGAGGACGAAACGGCAGTCGTAAACGGCGAGGTCTTCAGGGTTGATTTGCTTGGCCAGATCCCCCAGCGGTTCGGTGGTGACGATGCCGCCCATGGCCGGGAAGATCTTGCCCTTGAGCTGGCCCGGTTCGAGCTTGTGGTAGACGTCGCCGGCCAGCAGCACCTGATTGGCGTCGATCTGGCCGTGGGCCGTGCGCACGCCCGGGTTGTCACCGTGAATGATTTCCAGCACTTCGCTGTTTTCGAAGATCAGCGCGCCGAGGCTTTCCGTCGCCCGCGCCTCGCCGATGCACAGGTTGAGTGGGTGCAAATGCATGTTGCGGGTGTTCTTGATTGCGCCGTGGTAGAGATCGCTTTGCAGCAGATCGCGTACCTGGCTGCGGTCGAGCAGGCTTACCTCGTCGCCCATCCCTCGGCGCACGGCTTCGTCGTAGTCGCTGCGCAAACCGGCCATGTGGCTCGGCTTGTACGCGGCGTGCAAGTGGCCGTGCTTGAGGTCGCAATCGATGGCGTATTTCTCGACCCGCTGCTTGATGATTTCGTGGCCGCGCCAGCGCAGGTGCCAGATGAAATCATCGACCTCATCGCCCAAGGTGTTGCGCATCTGTTTGCGCATCGCACCGTCGCCGGACAGGCTGCCGGTGACCTGCCCACCATTGCGCCCGGTGGCGCCCCAGCCGATCTTGTGGCTTTCGACGATGGCGACTTTCAGGCCTTTTTCGGCCAACTCGACGGCGGTGGCGACGCCGGTGAAACCGCCGCCGATGATCACCACATCGACCTTGTGCCGGCCTTGCAGGGTCGGGTAGTCGGTGTCGCGGTTGAGGGTCGCGGTGTAGTAGGAATTGCTGCGTTCAGTCATCTCAGTATCCAAGGCAAAAAGAGGAAAAAAGGATCAGGCTTCGGTCAAATACCAGCGCCAGTCCTGCTCACCCACTTCGGCCATGAACTGCCGGTATTCCGCACGTTTTACCGCCAGATACACCCCGAGGAATTCCTGCCCCAGCGCGTCCCGCGCCCACACCGAATTTTCCAGTGCTGTGAGCGACGTCAGCCAGTCGGTCGGCAGCAATTCTTTCGCCTGCGCGTAACCGTTGCCTTCCACCGGCTCACCCGGATCGATGTCTTCTTTTATCCCGCGATGAATGCCCGCCAGGATCGCCGCCGCTGCCAGATACGGGTTGGCATCGGCGCCGCAGATGCGGTGTTCGATGTGTCGGGTGTTGGCCGGGCCGCCCGGAACGCGCAGGCTGACGGTGCGGTTGTCGACGCCCCAGGTCGGTGCCAGAGGCGCGTAGCTGTTGGCCTGAAAACGCCGGTAGGAGTTGGCGTTCGGGCAGAACAGCAGCAGCGAATCGAGCAACGAGGCGAGCATCCCGCCAATCGCCGTGCGCAGCAGCGGGGTGCCTGCCGGATCTTCGGAGGCAAACAGATTGCGCCCCTCGGCATCGGCGAGACTGACGTGCATGTGCATGCCGGTGCCAGCCAGGTGATCGAACGGCTTGGCCATGAACGTCGCCTGCATCCCGTGCTTGTGCGCCACGGCTTTGACCAGTCGTTTGTAGCGCACGGCCTGGTCCATCGCCTCCAGTGCATCGCCGTGTTCGAGGGTAATTTCCACCTGGCCCGGCGCGTATTCCGAGATCGCCGTGCGCGCCGGAATGCCGTGCAGCTTGCAGGCGCTGTAGAGGTCGGCGAGGAACGGTTCGATCTGCTCCAGCTCACGCAACCCGTAGACCTGCGTGTGTCTCGGTCGACCACCGTCGGCATCCAGCGCCGGTTGCGGGCGACCGTTGTGATCGCGTTTGGCGTCGAGCAGATAGAACTCCAGCTCGCAGGCCATTACCGGGTGGTATCCCTCGGCTTTCAAACGGTCGATGACCTTGATCAACAGGTGACGCGGGTCGGCAATGCTCGCCGGCATGCCTTGTTCCGGGTGCATGCTGACCTGCACTGCAGCGGTCGGAATCTGCCGCCACGGCAAGCGCACCAGACTGCCTTCCAGCGGGTAGGCGCGGCAGTCGATATCGCCGACGTCCCACACCAGACCGGAGTTTTCCACGTCTTCGCCGTGCACCGTCAGGCCGAGAATGGTGCTTGGCAGCGGGCGTCCGCTTTCGTATACGGCGAGCAGTTCTTCGCGGTGCAACAGCTTGCCGCGCGGCACGCCGTTGGCGTCGAGGATGAACAGCTCGATCATGTCGATGTCGGGGTTCTGCTCAAGAAAGTTACGAGCGTCTTCAATGGCTGCGAATTTCATAATCAATCACTCACGATGGCGCCGCACAGGCGCGCAGATTCGGGCCGGACGCAGCTCGGCAAAAGGCGCGGGCGTCCTGGCAGGGATATCGAAAAAAGAGGGGGAGCTGTCGCGATTTTTTACCGGCGCGATCAGACGGGCAGGCAGATATCCGGCGGGCGTGCGGAGTGACGCAGCTTGGAACGGCTCAGGGCCATGGGGAGATTGACGATGCGATTCATGCGCGGCCCCTGTGAAGGAGGGCGCACAGTGCAGAGACGTTCAACGATTCTGATTGTTGGAGTGACGTGCTCATGACGCGTGTTTCCGTTGGCGGAAAACGTCGGCGGCGGGAGAGTCCCGCCCTGCCGGTGTGGCTGGATAGTAAGGGGGAATCCCCGGATAAGTAAACGCCTGATTCCGCGAGCGGTGGCGTGCCCCCCGGTTCAGCGCAGCAGGTAAAACCCCAGCCCGACGAGGGCGCAAACGATCAACACCTCGATCACGCCGCGCTTGAAAAAGAACAGGGCGACGGCGGCAGCCAGGGCCAGCAGGATCGAGAAAACGTCCGGTTGCCCGGCGAATCCATTGGGCCAGAACACGTGCCAGGCAAAGAAACACGCCAGATTGAGGATCACCCCGACCACCGCTGCGGTGATCGCGGCCAGTGGCGCAGTGAATTTCAGTTCGTTGTGCGTCGACTCCACCAACGGCCCGCCGGCGAGGATGAACAGGAACGAGGGCAGGAAGGTGAACCAGGTCACCAGCGTCGCGGCCAATGCACCGGCGGCGAATGCGTGTTCCGGGCCGAACGTCGGTTGCACGTAAGCGCCGACGAACCCGACAAACGCCACGACCATGATCAGCGGCCCCGGCGTGGTTTCGCCCAAGGCCAGGCCGTCGATCATCTGCGTCGGCGTCAGCCAGCCGTAATGCCCGACCGCGCCCTGATACACGTAAGGCAGCACAGCGTAAGCGCCGCCGAAGGTGAGCAGCGCCGCTTTGGTGAAGAACCAGCCCATCTGCGTGAAGGTGCCGTCCCAGCCGAACAACGCGGTCAGCAACGCCATCGGCAGGCACCACAGCAACGCACCGATCAGCGCCAGACGCAGCAGCCTCGGCAATCGGAACCGCGCATGCTCGGGCGGCGGTGTGTCGTCATCGATCAGCGCCGGGCCGAAGGATTTTTCGCCGCCGCGATGGCCGCCGTTGCTGAAGCGCTGCGGCGCCCAGCGTCCGCCGAAATAGCCGATCAGTGCTGCGCCGAGCACGATCAGCGGGAACGGCAGGTTGAAGGCAAAAATCGCCACGAACGCTGCCCCGGCGATCGCCCACAGCCAGCTGTTCTTCAAGGCTCGGGAGCCGATGCGATGGGCCGCGTGCAGCACAATCGCGGTCACCGCCGGTTTGATTCCGTAAAACACCCCGGCCACCGCCGGCACGTCGCCAAGCGCAATATAAATCCAGGAAAGAGCGATCAGGATCAGCAGCGAAGGCAACACAAACAGCGCACCGGCTAGCACGCCGCCACGGGTTCGGTGCAGCAGCCAGCCGATGTAAGTCGCCAGTTGTTGGGCCTCGGGGCCTGGCAGCAACATGCAGTAGTTGAGCGCATGCAGGAAACGTCGCTCCGAGATCCAGCGCCGGCGCTCCACCAGTTCCTGATGCATGATCGCGATCTGCCCGGCAGGGCCGCCGAAGCCGATGCAGCCGAGTTTGAGCCAGAACGGCCAGGCCTGGCGCAGGGTGATGGGTTGAGGACGGGGCAAGTCTTTTGGCGTTTGGCTCAAGTGTGGCTCCACGTTCGAATCGGCGGGAGCTGCTATCTAATCAGGCTTTTGTCGCATTCGACAGTACCCGGTCAGGCATGCGCCAGACTCCAGCGAAACGCCGCATTTTGATCACTCTCCCGCGCCTCGACCCAATGCGAACCCTCCGGCGTAGTCTCACGCTTCCAGAACGGCGCCCGCGTCTTCAGCACATCCATGATGAACGCACAGGCCTCGAACGCCGCATGCCGATGCTTGCTGCTGACGCCAACAAACACGATCGGCTCGGTCACCGACAGCGCACCGACCCGATGCACAATCTCCACAGCCAGCAACGGCCAACGCTCGCGGGCCTGTTCGGCAATCTGCTCCAGAGCCTTCTCGGTCATGCCCGGATAGTGCTCCAGAAACAGTTCGGTCACCGACTGCCCGACGTTCAGATCCCGCACATAACCAATGAAGTTCACCACCGCGCCCACCCGTGGATTGCGCGCATGCAGGTCGGCAATCAACTGACCGGCATCGAAGCCTTTACGCTGGACTCGAACACCCATGCCTCAACCCCCCGTGACCGGCGGGAAAAACGCGATCTCGTCGAAATCCTCGATCGTCTGATCCGGCTGACACAGCTCCTGATTCACCGCGCACATCAGGTTGCCGGCGCCGAGCACTTCACGCCACACATCGCCACGTTGCATCAGCATCTGCCGCACGTCTTCAACACAAGCGAGGGTGTCGCTGGCCGGAATCTTTTCACCCCCCAGATTGAGCCGGTCACGGTAGCTGGCGAAGTAGTTGATCAGAATCATTGCGGGTTCTCCCATTGAAAGTGGCCGGAGCGGCCGCCCTGTTTGCTCAGCAGGCGGATGTCGCCGATCACCATCGCCCGGTCCACCGCCTTGCACATGTCGTAGATAGTCAGCGCGGCGACGCTGGCGGCGGTCAGGGCTTCGAGTTCGACGCCGGTCTGGCCGGTGAGGCGGCAGGTGCTGGTGATCTGCACGCGGTCCGGCTCGCAGGCCTCGAGCTCGACGTGGATCGAACTGAGCAGCAGCGCATGACACAGCGGAATCAACTCATGAGTGCGCTTAGCCGCCTGAATCCCGGCGATCCGCGCCACGGCGAACACATCGCCCTTGGGGTGGCCGTTGGACTGGATCATTTGCAGGGTTTCCGGACGCATCTGCACCCAGGCCTGGGCGGTGGCTTCACGGCGGGTCGCGGCTTTGTCGCTGACGTCGACCATGTTGGCGCGGCCCTGATCGTCGAGGTGGGTGAGGGTGTTGCTCATGGGGTTTGCTCCTGGATCGGGCTGTAGATTCGCGGGGCATTGCGGTGCGGGACGTGGATCAGGTTCAGGCGGTGCTTGAGCGCCCAGCGCACGGTCAGCGCGGTGGGGGCGGACAGGCTGACGAGGGTGCCGAGGCGGGCGCGCACGGCTTTGTGGATCAGTTCGAGGCTGCAACGGCTGGTGACCACGACGAAACCCTGACGCGCATCGAGGCCTTCGAACTGCAGTGCGCCGATCAGCTTGTCGAGGGCGTTGTGGCGGCCGATGTCTTCGCGGCACAGCAGCGCTTCGCCGTCGGCGTCGAAGTACAACGCCGCGTGCAGGGCGCCGCTGCTGCGGGCCAGTTGCTGGGCCTGTTCGATGCGTTGGCGGATCCCCTCGAAATGTGCGGCAGGTGGCAACGGTGTCGGGGTCAGGATCTCGAGTTGCGGCAGCGCCTGCTCAAGGGCTTCCACGCCGCAGAGGCCGCAGCCGCTGGTGCCCGCCATCTGCCGCCGGTGATCTTTCAGGGCCCAGAACGCACGGCTGGAAATCTGCACGTCGGCCTGGCAGGCCTGGTCGAAATGGGTCAGGCGGATGTCGTGGATATCGTCGAGGCGGTCGACGATGGCGTTGCTCAGGCTGAACCCGCGAATGAAGTCCTCGATGTTGCCCGGCGAGACCATCATCACCGCCTGATTCAGGCCGTTGTAGCTGATGGCCAGGGCGATTTCCGCCGCCAGCGCCGCGTGGGACACTGGCGCGTCGTCCAGGTATTCGCGATAAGCCACTTGCGCCGGTTGTGGCGCGGGGGCGTTGGCGTCGCCCGGTTCGATGAGTTGTTCAACTTGGCACAGCATCCTGAAAGTCCCCGAAGCGCTGAAGTGGGTTCAGGCTACGGGGCAGGGAAAAGTGCGTCCAATCGCTTGTTCCGATGCAGTGATTGGATTGGTCGATGACCGCTTTCAGGCCGAGAATAGGTGTTGACTGATAAGGCCTCATCGCTGGCTTGCCAGCGATGGCGGCCTGACATTCAACACATTTATTCGGCAGGCGCCTCGACCCCGAACATCTTGCGCGCCTCGGCAAAGCACTTCTCGGCAATCGCCGAGCGCGGTTCGGTCTTGCGCATCACCAGCCCCAGCGGCGCGAGCACGCTGGCATCCGGCAGGTTGATGAAAGCCAGATGTTCGATCGGCTCCTCCAGCCCGCTGTCCAGCGGCATGATCGAGCAGCAGAAGCCTTGGTGAATCGCCTGCAGCAGTTGATAGGTCGAGTCGCTTTCCAATATCGGTTGCGGATTCAGCCCGCGACTACGGAAGCTCAGGTCGATGGATTTGCGGTAGTGCATGCCGGTGGTGATCATCCCCAGCGGCAGTTCGGCGGCGTCTTCCCAGCTCATTTCCGGGCCTTCGAAATGGAAGTGACGGGTGTCATAGAGCAGGCCGACGCGGGTTTCGCCGATCTCGAAAAACTCGAAATAGTTCGGGTTGACGTGATCCAGATAACACACGCCAAGGTCCAGCTGATTGTTGCCCAGGCCTTCGATGATCTCGTCCGAACTCAGCGACGACAGGCTGTATTTCAGCTCCGGGTAAGTCCCGGACAAACCCTGAATGTAATTCACCGGATTGAAGTTGCTCAGCGGCACCAGCCCCAGGCGCAGGCTACCGACCAATTGTCCGCGGCAAGCCGCGGCTTCGGCAAACAACCCGTCATGGGCAGCCAGCAGGGTGCGGGCCCAGGCCAATACGCGCTCGCCGGCCTGGGTGAACCCTTCGAAGCGCTGGCCGCGATTGACCAGCACCAGATCCAGCTCGTCTTCCAGATTGCGCAGGCGCATCGACAGGGTCGGCTGGGTGATGTGGCAGCGCGCGGCGGCCTGGCCGAAGTGGCGGGTTTCGTCCAGCGCGATCAGGAACTTGAGTTGTTTGATGTCCACGACGGCACCTGCTCGATAAGGAATTTTGATTGAGTATTGACGCAGATGCGTACGGCGCACGGAAAGCGCTGCAAGCGACGATCCCACCGAGGGCTTTTTTCGTCCAATCGGCAGTGTCTAAGAGCCTATCGAGGATTTCGATGACCCCCGGTTTCATTGGGCCGGACAGCGGTCGAGGAGCTGAAAAAATTCACCGATAGAGCAGGTCGATAGTGTGGTTGGCCAGAGTGATTAGACAGTCCTCACAAGCGGCACTTAGGCTCGTCATCCATTGAATTGACGACGGCCGGAGAGTGCCATGAGTGTTAAATCGGATGCCTTGTTCGTTCCCCTGAATATTGCCGTGCTGACGGTCAGCGATACCCGCGATTACGCCAGCGACACCTCCGGCCAGTTGCTGGTCAGCCGCCTGCTGGAGGCCGGCCACACCTTGAGCGAACGCAACCTGCTCAAGGACGACCTGTACAAGATCCGCGCCCAGGTCGCGCAGTGGATCGCCGACGACGGCATTCAAGTGGTGCTGATCACCGGCGGCACCGGGTTCACCGGGCGTGACAGCACCCCGGAAGCCGTGGCTTGCCTGCTGGACAAGCAGATCGACGGTTTCGGTGAGCTGTTCCGCGCCATCTCGATTCTCGATATCGGCACCTCGACCGTGCAAAGCCGCGCGCTGGCCGGCCTGTCCAACGGCACGCTGGTGTGCTGCCTGCCGGGTTCCACCGGCGCCTGCCGCACAGCGTGGGAAGGCATCCTCGCTGAACAACTGGATAACCGTCACCGCCCGTGCAACTTCGTTCCGCACCTCAAGCCGGTGCAAGCCTGCGGGCCGCGCGGATGAGCAAGCCGGGGTTGATGCCGGTCGAGGACGCCCTCGACCAACTGTTGGCGATGGCTGATGAAAAACGTCTGCCGGACAGCGAATCGGTGCCGCTCAACGAAGCGCGCGGGCGGGTGCTGGCGAGCGATCTGGTCGCCACACTTGATCTGCCGCCGTGGCCGAACAGCGCCATGGACGGTTATGCCTTGAACCTCCCCGACCTGCATCGCCAGCCGTTGAGCGTGTCACAGCGGGTCTACGCCGGGATGGCGCCGGACGCCTTGCTGCCCGGCACCTGCGCACGGATTTTCACGGGTGCGCCGTTGCCGCCCGGCGCCAATTGCGTAGAGATGCAGGAAAACGTCGAAGTGCTGGAGGACGGTCGCGTACATTTCCTGCAACCGCTGAAGGCCGGCCAGAACATCCGCGCCCAAGGCCAGGAGAACCGCGTCGGCGACACCTTGCTGCGCGCCGGCAAACGCCTCGGCCCGTTCGAACTGGCCGTCGCCGCTGGGCAGGGCATGACCCATTTGCCGGTGGTGCGTCGTCCGCGCGTGGCATTGCTGTCGACTGGGGATGAGCTGGTGGAACCGGGTCAACCGCTGCGTCCCGGCAGCATTTACAACAGCAACCGCACCTTGCTCGATCACTGGTTGCGCGAACTGGGTTGCGAGGTGATCGACGCCGGGATCCTGCCTGATCGCCCGGCGCAGACCCGGCTCAAACTCGAGCAACTGCAAGTGGCAGCCGATCTGATTCTGACTACGGGCGGCGTGTCTGCCGGTGATGCCGACTGCCTCGGTCAGGTGCTGCGTGACAACGGTAAACCGCTGCTGTGGAAGCTTGCGATCAAACCCGGCAAACCGCTGACAGTCGGCCATTTCGGCACGGTGCCGGTGATCGGCCTACCGGGCAACCCGACCTCGGCGCTGGTGACCTTCGGCCTGTTGGCGCGCCCGTACTTGCTGCGCGTTCAAGGCGTGGAAGAGGTGATGCCGCTGAGCTTCACGGTCAACGCCGGGTTCGACTGGCCGAAACCCGGCAGCCGCCGCGAATACCTGCGCGTGCGTCTGGAGGGCGGGCAGGCGGCGCTGTATCCGAACCAGAGTTCCGGGGTTCTGCTTGGGGCGACCTGGGCCGACGGGCTGGTGGAAATTCCCGAGAACAGCACCTTGCAGATTGGCGATCCGCTGCGTTTTATCCCGTTCAGCGAGCTGTTCTGAGCGCGATCAAAAGGTGTAGACCACTTGCCCGGCGAGTGAGGTCTGCAAGCGGCGCTCGACTATCGGGCTGTCGGCCACTTCGTGGCTCAGGTACTGCACCGCCAGAACGGTCGACACGCTCCATTGTTCATCCAGCGGCAATGACCAGGTCAGATCCGCACCGCGACTGACCAACCCGGCCCGGGCCTTATACGCGCGAAACTGGCTGCGCGAGGCCTGGGCATCGCTGACGCCGTACCAGGTGCGCATGTAGTTGCTGTCGCCGAACTGGCTGTTCAGGCCGCCGGTAACCTTGCCGTAACGCCCTTCGTAGAACGGCGCGCTGATGCTCAGCTTGAGGCGGTTCCACGACGAGCCGGTGTCGTGGTCATCGTCGTCCTTTTCCAGCGCATGCTCGAAACTCGCGCCGAGGATGATCGGGCCCATGTGATACGTGCCGTCGAGCCCGATCACCGGGCGCGACTTGATCGATCCCATGCCGTTGAGCTCGTCCGAACCTTTGAATCCGGTCTTGCGATCCTTGCGCACGTCGCTGGCGCCGATGTAGACGCTGAGGCCGAAGTCCTCCTCGTCGAAGCCCCAGCCGAGGCCTCGGCTGCTGTCGAGAAACACGCCGTAAGGGCTGACGATTTCGACGCCCACCAACGGCGCCACTACCCGTTCATCACTGCCGCTGTAACGCGGCGCACTGGCGGCCCCGGCACGCAGGGTGGCGTGCCAGTCTTCGGCGCGCAGCGAATCGCCCGGCAGCAGCAGGCAGAGGGAAGTCAGGGACAGCGAAAATGTGCGTAGCGAAACCGACATGGGGCACCCGAGGGGAGATTGGATGCGCCCATGCTAGTGAGGGGGCGGCCGGCAATCTTTGGCAGCTTTGTCGGGAAACTGTCAAAGACTGTGAAGGCGGTTATCGGCTCAGTCCCAGCCGTTCGTGCCATTGGGCGATGGATTCTTCGGGATAGACCTCGAATTGTTGATCCTTCTTGCTCGCCTGCACTTCGACCCACGGTGCCTTCGAACCGAGCATCAAATGAGTGTGTTCCGGCGGCACCGGCAGCGGCGTGTCGATGGCCGAGGCGAACGGGTGGATCAGCTCCGGCCATTCCGGGCTGAACAGCCACAGGCCGCTGCCGCACTGCGAGCAGAAGTGCCGTTCGGCGCTGCTGCGGTGGGCGCGGGCATCGCCTTCGTCTTTCATTTTCGCGTGGTAGATCGTGATGTGTTTGCGCCCGCGCACCTTGAGGCTGGCTGCGTCGCCGCCGAGGTTGATCGCAAAGCCGCCACCGCCCTGGGTCTTGCGGCAGATCGAGCAGTAGCAGCGCTGATAAGGGTAGGGGTGGGCGCTGTCGAGGGTGAATGAAACCGCGCCGCAGTGGCAGGAGCCTTCGAGGTGCATGAGTGGCCTCCGGTGTTTTTTGTTGGTGCGATTCAGCCTAGAAGAGATCTCTTGCCTGTGCCGCCGCTATGGACGCCTGCGAAAAGCCCGGTCAGCATGTCCGCAAAAAAGGGATCCACACCCATGCGCCGACTACCTTCCCTGGCCGCCCTGCGAACTTTCGAGTGTGCCGCCCGCCACGCGCATTTCGGCCGCGCCGCCGCTGAGCTGTGTGTCACCGACAGCGCCGTCAGCCATCAGATCCGCCAGCTCGAAGAGCAACTGGGCGTGTCGCTGTTCATCCGCGAGGGCCGGCAGATTCGCCCGACCATCGCCGCCGGGCGACTGATGCAGAGCCTGCAACAGGCCTTCGAACTGATCGGCGATGCCTGCGACGAGTTGCGCGATCCGTCCTCGCTCGCCGTGTTGCGGCTGGCGGTCACGGCGGAGCTGGCGCAGAAGTGGCTGATGAGCCGTCTCACCGATTTCTACGCGCGTTATCCGCACATCACCTTGCACCTCTACGAACAACCGATCGACGCCACCGCACCCGGCGAAGACATCGATCTGGCGATCACCTACGGCACCGGTCCGGTGGACAGCAGCGCGTACTTCGTCCGCCCGTTGCCGGCGTTGCAGTTCTTTCCGGTGTGCAGCCCCGGCCTGTTCAACCAGGGCAACCTGAAAACCCCGAAGGACCTGGCCCGCCATTGCCTGCTGCACGACGATCAGGACGGCAAGACCTGGACCGCGTGGCTGACCAGCCATGCCGGCGACCTGCGTCCGGAGCGCCAGTTGTATTTTGCCCACGCCGGTCTGGCGCTGGAGGCGGCGGCGCAAGGGCAGGGCGTTGCGATGGGCGACAACCTCACCGCGCAGGAGGATTTGCAGAGCGGGCGTCTGGTGCGCCCGTTCACCTCCAGCATGACCGCGCTGGGGCAATACGCGCTGGTCTGCGAGCGGGTGCGGCTGGAGCGTCCGGCGGTGGCGCAGATGCTGGAATGGTTCAACGATCAACTGGCGGATTGATGAGTTGAATTCAACTGTTCCGAAATAATCATCGTTGGCGGCCCGACTGCCCGCGACCGTAGCCTGAGGTCATTCCCATCCCGACGACGAGGTTTGACCATGGCACGTTTGCTCGACACCACCCCGAAACAGGACGGCTTCCGTCTGCCCGGCGAATTCGAAGCCAAGTCCGGCTGCTGGCTCGGCTGGCCGGAGCGCACCGACGTCTGGCGCAACGGCGCCAAGCCTGCACAGAAAGTCTGGGTGCAGATTGTCACCGCGATCTCCCAGAGCGAGCCGGTGACGGTCTGCGCATCGGCCTCCCAGTTCGCCACGGCCCGCCGCCAGTTGCCGCCACAAGTGCGGGTGGTGGAAATGACCTGCAACGACACCTGGTTCCGCGACAGCGGCCCGTGCTTCGTGGTCAACGACCAGAGCGGTGAAGTGCGTGGTGTCGACTTTGAATTCAACGCCTACGGCGGCCTCGACGGCGGGCTCTACTACCCGTGGGACAAGGACGATCAGATCGCCAGCAAGATCCTCGAAATCGAACGCTTCGACCGCTATCGCGCGCCATTGATTGCCGAGCTTGGCGGTATCCAGAGTGACGGTCAGGGCAGCATCCTCACCACCGAGCAATGCCTGCTCAACCGCAATCGCAACCAGCACCTGGGCAAGGACGAAGTCACCCGCCGGCTGACCGATTACCTCGGCGCCGAGCAAGTGATCTGGCTGCCACGCGGTTGCAAGTTTGACGAAACCGACGGCCATGTCGACGACCTCGCGTGCTTCGTGCGCCCCGGCGAAGTGGTGCTGCAATGGACCGACAACCGCGACGATCCGCAATGGGAAATCTATCAAGAGGCCTACGACATCCTGCGCAGCACCCGCGACAGCCGTGGCCGCGAGCTGATCGTGCACAAACTGCCGCAACCGGACGTGCTGGAGTGGACCGCTGAAGAAGCCGAAGGCCTCGATCAGCAGGACAGCACCCACACCCGTCAGACCGGCACGAAAATCTGTGCGTCGTACATCAACTACTACGCCGGCAACAGCTCGATCGTGGTGCCGCTGTTCGGTGATCGCAACGATCAGGTGGCGCTGGCGACCCTCGCCGAACTGTTCCCGCAGCACAAGATCGTCGGCATCGAGAACTCCCGGGAAATCCTGCTCGGTGGCGGCAACGTCGCGTGCATCACCATGCCGCAATACGCCGGCCAGAAAAAAGGAGCCTGACCATGGGCCTGCACAAACTGAGTAAAGCGTTATTGCTGGTGCTTGCACCCCTGTGTGTGCAGGCTGCCGAAACGGCGAAACCGGTTGTCAACCTGTACATCTGGGGCGAGTACCTGGCCCCGGATACCCTGAAGAATTTCGAGGCGAAAACCGGGATTCGGGTGGTCGCCGATCACTTCGATTCGCTGGAAACCGTCGAGACCAAACTGCTCACCGGGCGCAGCGGTTACGACCTGGTGCTGACCGCCGGCCAGCACCTGTCGCGGGCTATCGAGAGCGGCGCGATCCAGACCCTGAACAAGCAGCAGCTCCCGCACTTTGCCGGGGTCGGCGAGGAGTTCCGTCAGCACATGGCGGTGTTCGATCCGGGCAACCGCTACGCCGGGATCTACGCCTGGGGTACCACTGGCGTCGGCTATCAGGAGGAGGCCGTGAAGCAGCGCCTGCCGGACGCGCCGAGGGACAGTTGGGCGATGCTGTTCGATCCGGCAGTGGTGTCGAAATTCGCCGATTGCGGGGTGAGCCTGCTCAACGACCCGAACGAAGTGTTCGCGGCAGTCATGAAGTACATGGGCCTGGACATCAACCGCCAGAGCCTCGACGACCTGAAACTCGCCGAGCAGCAACTGGCGAAGATCCGCCCGTACATCCGCTATTTCGACAATGACCTGAACATCAGCGACCTGGCCAACGGCAACACCTGCGTGGCGATGTCGTGGAACGGCAACGTTGCCATCGCGGCAGGTCAGGCTGAAGCGGCGAAAAAGCCGTTCAAGTTGAATTACCGGATTCCGAAGGAGGGCACGTTGATCTGGTTCGACGCGATGGTCATACCCAAGGATGCACCGCATCCCGAGGCCGGATTGGCGCTGATGGATTACCTGATGACGCCCGAGGTGATCGCGCCGATTACCGATACGATTCATTACGCCAATGCGATCACGGCGGCGGACGGGTTGGTTGATCCGGCGATACGCAATGATCCGGGGACTTATCCGCCGGAGGCGGTGAGGGCTTCGCTGTACAGCAAGAATGACAATGGCAAGGCGTTCAACCGGGCTTTGATTCGCGCGTTCAGTCGGTTGAAATCCGGTCTGTAGCCCAAGCCCCTCACCCCAGCCCTCTCCCAAAGGGAGAGGGAGCCGACCGAGGTGTCTTACGCTACACATCGACCTGAAACACCGAGGCGACTATGGATTCACCAACGTGTTGGCAACTATGGGTTCGCTCACGTCTTGGCGCCTATGGATTCAGAGTTGATGTTTCAGGTCGGCGGAGCTCTCCAATATCCCCCGATCGGTTCCCTCTCCCTCCGGGAGAGGGTTAGGGTGAGGGGCTTTTCGGCACCCGCCACAAATACCACGCCGCCACCGTCCGAAACGGACTCCACGCCAACCCGATCTCAATCATCTGCTTGCGTGCAGGCTGCACCTCCAGCCCCTTCAACCGCCGATACCCCTCGCGCACCCCAAAATCGTCGGCCGGCAGAATATCCGGCCGCTCCAGGCTATAGATCAGCAACATCTCCACCGTCCAGCGCCCAACCCCGCGCAGGCTGACCAACCGCTCGATCAGCGCCTCATCCTCCATCGCCAGCGCGGTCGAGTAATCCGGCACCACGCCGTCCAGAGTCGCCTGGGCAATCCCCTGAATCGTCGCAATCTTGCCCGCCGAAAACCCGCAACTGCGCAATCGGTCGAAGTCCGTCGCCAGAACCTGCTCCGGACGCGGAAACGTCTGCCCGGGAAACAACCCCACCAGCCGCCCGACAATCGCATCGCCAGCCTTGGCATGCAGTTGCTGATAGGCAATCGCCCGCACCAGCGACTCATAGGGATCGCGCGCCGGATGCGGCTGATGCAGGCAGGGGCCAACCGCAGCAATGTGGCGCTGCCAGTCGGCGTCGAGGCTGGCCAGAAACTCGCTGGCCGGTTGATAGGGATCGGGTATCGGCAACTTCGGTGATCCGTTGATTTGAAAGCCGGGAGGGGCGTGGGTGTCGATTTGTCAGAAAGCCAGTTGTTGCGTCAGCTGCACGGCGGCGTTTTCCAGCCGGAGCAAAAACGCCTTGCGCGGTTGCCCACCACCATAGCCCGTCAATGAGCCGTCCGCACCGATCACCCGATGGCACGGCACCACGATCGACAGCCGATTGTGCCCGTTGGCCAGCCCCACTGCTCGGCTGGCGCCGGGTTTGCCCAAGCGTGCGGCGATGGCGCCGTAAGTGCTGGTATGGCCGTAGGGGATTTGCCGCAGTTCGCTCCAGACCTGCCGGGCAAACTCGCTGCCGGGCAGGTGCAGTGGAACACTGAATTCGCTCAGCTTGCCGGCGAAGTACAGCGCCAGCTCGTTGTCGATCTGCTGCAAATGCGCGTTCTGCCCCGGTGCCACCACGTAGCCGTATCGGTTTTGCAGTTCCTCGACTTCGCGGGTCAGCGCCGGGCGATCGAGAAACTCCAGCAAGACCAGCCCGCGCCGCTCGGCCATGGCAATCATCGGACCCAATGGCGTGGTCAGGCGGGTGAACAGCAGCGGTTCACTGGCCGCTGCGCGTCCCGGCGTGATGTGGAACGACTTCTGAAACGCATCGCGAAAACCACTGAGGGATTCATAACCGGAGTCGAACGCCGCGTGGTCGATGGACGTGCCTTGCTTGATCCCGCCCAATGCCACACCGAGCCGGCGCGTGCGCAGCCACGCATGGAAGGTCATGCCGAAATGCTGTTTGAACCAGCGCCGCAACTTCAACGGTTCGATGCCCTCGGCGAGCAATTGCGCATCGCTCCAGCGCACCTCGGGATCGGCGTCGACGGCTTTCAATAGTCGCTGCACCCAGTCCGGAGCGATGGCCGCAGCGTCCAGCGGTTTGCAGCGCAGACAGGCGCGATAACCGGCGGACAGGCAGTCGTCAGCGTGGGCGAAGAACTCGACGTTTTCCGGTTTCGGCTTGCGCGCCGTGCAGGTCGGGCGGCAAAAGATCCCGGTGGTTTTCACGGCCGTGAAGAACACGCCTTCATAGGCGGTGTCGCTTGCGAGCATGGCGCGGACCATTTCGGCGTGAGGGGGCAGGACAGCGGTCTGTATGTTCATGGGCCGAGGATAAAACCAGTTATTCGATGGCTCCACCGAAAAATCGACAGTGAATTTTCGGGCCGCTGCACTACAGTGATCGGGTCGCTACAACTCGGGAAATGAAGGTATGCCACCGTTCACGATTCAACACATCGATCACATCGTGCTGCGCGTCGCCGATCTGCAACGCAGCATTGATTTCTACGACCGGGTCTTCGGCGCCGAAGTGGTCAAGCGCAACGAAAAGTTCGGTCTGGTGCACCTGCGCGCCGGCACGTCGATGATCGATCTGGTCGACCTCGACGGCGAAATCGGCCGCAAGGGCGGCGCCGCTGCCGGCAGCGAACGGCGCAATGTCGATCACTTCTGCCTGCGCATCGAGCCGTTCGATGAAGCGGCGCTGATCAGTCATTTGCAAGCCTGCGGCCTGAGCGTCGAAAAAGCCGCCACCCGTTTTGGCGCCGAGGGTTACGGCCTGTCGCTGTACTGCTTCGACCCGGACGGCAATCAGGTCGAACTCAAAGGCCCGTCCGAAGCCTAGGCCCGTTTGGCCATCAGCAACACCGAAGCCGCCGCCGACAGCAACCCCGCGCAGCAACGGTTGAAAATCCGCTTGCCGCGCGGCTCGGCGAACCAGCGGCGCATGTGCAGCCCCATGTACGCGTAGGCGCTGATGGCGATCCATTCCAGCAGCAGGAACAGCACGCCCAGCAGCATGAACTGCGGAGTAATGGCGCGGTTCGGGTCGACGAATTGCGGCAGGAATGCGGTGAAGATCAGGATTGCTTTTGGATTTCCCGCTGCCACCAGGAATTCCTGACGCGCCAGGGCCAGAATCCCGCTCGTCGGCGCAGTCACCGCGTCTTCGGCGGCAGGATTGGCCCGCCACAGTTGCCACGCCAGATACAACAGATACCCCGCGCCAACAATCTTGATCCCGTAGAACAACAGCTGGGACGTTTGCAGCACCACCGCAAGCCCCGCCGCCGCGAGGGCGATCATCCCGGCAAACGCCAGCAATCGCCCGATCCCGGCCACGCAGGCGCGCCGATAGCCGTAACGGGTGGCGTTGCTGACCGACAGCAGATTGTTCGGCCCCGGTGCCATGTTCAGGGCGAAACAGGCGGGCAGAAACAGGGAGAGGGTGGCGATATCCATGGCTCGGGCTCCGGTGACGGGAGGGTTATTTTTATCACGCGGGTGTGCGGGCCTGAACCGTACAGTCA
This sequence comes from Pseudomonas sp. GW456-12-10-14-LB2, assembly GCF_002884345.1. Classification (NCBI taxonomy): domain Bacteria; kingdom Pseudomonadati; phylum Pseudomonadota; class Gammaproteobacteria; order Pseudomonadales; family Pseudomonadaceae; genus Pseudomonas; species Pseudomonas sp. GW456-12-10-14-LB2. The sequence goes on along the minus strand of NZ_POHV01000018.1, from coordinate 63,317 downwards.
GGCGCCAGTGTCGCGGTACAGCGACTATCGGCAGTGAATTCCTTCGAACTTTCTGCCGTCCGGTCAGCTCTTAACCCTTCACAGGTTGATGAATTCATCAGAGAATCCCATCTGCCGGGTCAGAAACTACCATTGCCGTGTAAGCTTTCGCGCCATGCTTCTCCATTCCCCCATGGCCCCAGGCGGCCCACTGTACGAGCGACTACATGCAAGCAAAGGCCCGCGAGATTCATGTACCACCGGTGTTGCAGGATCTGCGCGCCGGCACGGCCGAACTGCACATTGCACTTGAAAAGCGCCTTCCTTTTTTCTCCGATACCCTTGATCTGCACGCTTTCGAGCGACTGATGCGCGCCTATTACGGCTTCTATCAGCCATTGGAAGCCGTGCTGCAGGACAGCGACGCGATTCCCGCTGATTTTGATCTGGCTTCCCGCCTCAAGACACCGACCCTGCAACGCGATCTGCAAGCGCTGGGCGCAAATGGTGGCGATTTTCCGATCTGCCGCCGGTTGCCCGTCATCGACTCCGCCGCCGCGTGCCTGGGTGTGCTGTACGTACTGGAAGGTGCAACCCTCGGCGGGCAAATCCTGCGCCGGGAGATCGCCACGCGGTTGAGCCTTGGCGCGGACAACGGCGCAGCGTTTCTGGACATCTACGGCGCTGCCACCGGCCGGCGCTGGCGCGATTTCATCGAATACCTGGGCAGTCGCCCGATGGACGCCGACGAGCGTAAAACCGTCGTGGCGGCGGCCCACACTACATTCAGTTGTTTCGAGCAGTGGCTCGAAAGTCAGGAGGTTCTGGTATGAACCCGCAAGACAAAGAAGCCTTTGAAGAGTTGCTGGCCAACTGCGCCGACGAGCCGATCCGCTTTCCCGGCGCGATCCAGCCGCACGGTTTGCTGCTGACCCTGAGCGAGCCGGACCTTTCGATCATTCAGATCAGCGCCAACGTCGAGACCTTGCTCGCCCGACCGGCACAAGAACTGATCGGCCAGCCATTGCAAAGCCTGATCGGCGATACCCATGCCGCGCAGGTTCGCGAGGCCTTGCAGCAACCGGCCTTGTCCGATGCGCCGCCGCTGCACTTTCGCCTCAACGGCACCGCGTTCGAGGGCTTGGTGCACCGGCATCAGGATGTGCTGATTCTGGAGCTGGAAATCCACGTCGAAAATTTCCAGCCGCGCAATGTCGCCGGCACCGAAACTCACCTCGGGCGGATGCTCGCGCGCCTGCAAAAGGCCCAGAGCCTGCAGGCGCTTTACGACATCAGCGTCAAGGAAATCCAGGCCATGACCGGTTACGACCGGGTATTGATCTACCGTTTTGAGGAAGAGGGCCACGGTCAGGTCATCGCCGAAGCGTCCGATCCGTCGATGGAAGTCTTCAACGGTCTGTTTTTCCCGGCCTCGGACATCCCCGAGCAGGCCCGCGAGCTGTACCGCACCAACTGGCTGCGGATCATCCCCAATGCCGACTACCAACCGGTGCCGCTGGTGCCCAAGTTGCGCCCGGACACCCAGACCCCGCTGGACCTGAGTTTCGCGACGCTGCGCAGCGTGTCGCCGATCCACTGCCAGTACATGAAGAACATGGGCGTGCTGTCCTCGATGAGCATTTCCCTGCTCAAGGGCGACAAGCTCTGGGGCCTGATCAGTTGCGGCAATCGTCAGCCGCTGCACGTGCCGCACGAGTTGCGCACGGCATGCCAGACCATCGGCCAGGTGCTGTCGTTGCAGATCAGTGCGATGGAAGCGCTGGAAGTCAGCCGTCAACGCGAGGAAAAGGTCGAGGCGCTGGCGCTGCTCAATCAGGCGATGATCGACTCGCCACAGAACGTCTTCGATGGCCTGGCCAATCAGCCACAGGTTCTGATGGCGCTGGCCAATGCCGGCGGCATCGCGATCATCGAAGACAAGCAATTGCACCGTTACGGTAATTGCCCGGAGCCGGAAGAGATCCGTGCCCTGCACAAATGGCTGCAGGAGCGTGGCGAGCCGGTGTTTGCCAGTCATCACCTGGCCAGCGTCTACCCGCCGGCCGCGCACTATCAGCAGGTCGCCAGCGGCGTGCTCGCCATGAGCCTGCCCAAACCGGTGGACAACGGCGTGCTGTGGTTCCGCCCCGAAGTCAAAGAGAACATCAACTGGAGCGGCGACCCGCGCAAGCCGCTGGATCTGGAAAACTCTGACGCCGGCCTTCGTCTGCGGCCGCGTACCTCGTTCGAAATCTGGAAGGTCGAGATGGCCGGGATTTCCACCAAATGGAGCCACGGCGATCTGTTTGCCGCCAACGACCTGCGTCGCTCGGCGCTGGAAAACGATCTGGCCCGCCAGGTACGCCGCGAGCAGGAAGCAGTGCGTGCCCGCGACGAGCTGGTAGCGGTGGTTTCCCACGATCTGCGCAACCCGATGACCGTGATCTCGATGCTCTGCGGCATGATGCAGAAGGCCTTCAGCTCGGACGGGCCGCACACTTCGCGGCGCATTTCGACCGCCATCGACACCATGCAGCAAGCCGCCGGGCGCATGAACACGCTGCTGGAAGACTTGCTCGACACTTCGAAAATCGACGCCGGTCGCTACACCATCGCGCCGCAGAAACTCGATGTCGCGCAGATGTTCGAGGAGGCGCAATCGCTGCTGGCGCCGCTGGCGCTGGACAAGGACATCAGCATCTCGTTCGAGGCCGATCCCGACCTGAGCATCCATGCCGACCCCGAGCGGTTGTTTCAGGTGCTGTCGAATCTGGTCGGCAACGCGATCAAATTCACCCCGCGCCTGGGTACGGTCGACGTGTATGCCAAATCGGTCGGTGACGACATCGTCTTCACGGTGCGCGACAGCGGCGAAGGCATTCCCAAGGATCACTTGCCGCACGTGTTCGACCGTTATTGGACGGTCAAGGAAGGCAATCCGACCGGCACCGGGCTGGGCCTGTACATCACGCAGGGCATCGTCGAGGCCCATGGCGGGCAGATCGTTGCCGAGAGTGAGCCGGGGCAGGGCAGTGAATTCCGCTTCACCGTGCCGCGTCTGGACTGAAACGCGGATCAGCGCTCGGGTGGCTGCAATATGGCCACCCACTCGGCGGCGAATCGATGGCAATCGCCGGGCCAGCGCGCCGTCAGCAGTTGGCCGTCGCGCACCACAAATCCTGTTTGCAGTTTCTGCACACAATCGCGTTTGGCGATCAGCGGTCCGCGTTTGAAGTCGGCTTTGCGGGCCAGCGCGGTTTTCACTTCCGCTTCGACGGTCTGCTTGTAGGTGCGGTAGTAGCGCCCCAGCCACGCAGCTGTCATCAGCCACGCCGACAACTCCATGGTTGCCGCGAGCAATGCCGTCACCTTGCGCCCGAACAACACCGAGCGCCCGGTATCGGGGTCGAGCGTCCTCGCCAGCAACAGCACTCCATGACACACCGCCGCCACGGGTTTTTCGGCTTTGAAAAATTGCAGGGCAATCTGCTGGGCCTGCGTGGATTCCAACAACGTGCGCATGCCTTTGGCATGCCCGCCGGGGATCAGCAGACCATCGAATCGATTCGTGTCGACATCGGCATACGCCAGCGGCTGCCTGAACGCTTCGGACTCGATCATCTGCGTGTAACTGTCCAGATCGGCCTTGCGCGTCATCAGCATCGAACTCAACAGGCCGAAGCCGATATCCACCAGCCGTGGATCGGCGTGGGCGGGCAAACCTTGGGGGGTGGCAAAACGTACCTCGATCCCCGCGTCGCGCATGGCCTGCCAGGGCACGCTGCTTTCGGTGGGGTCGTAATCGGCGCAGGGCAGCAGAATCAAGATCATCGAGGGCAGACTTCCTGGTCAAAAGTGATCGCATAGCCAGAGCGTAGTGGGTCTGCGCGTGCGGGGGTAATTTCCTTCAATACCGCCTGCCGTGCGCCGGCTACCGTGAGCGCCTTGTTCCTCGATTTGAAGCAGGTGTGCGATGAGTCTGATTGTGTCGATGGCGGCGTTTGCCCTGGCCGCGTCCATTACCCCGGGGCCGGTGAATATCGTGGCGTTGAGCTCGGGGGCGCAGTTCGGCTTTCGCGCCAGTCAGAGGCATGTGGCCGGGGCGACGCTGGGATTTGTGTTGTTGCTGGTGTTGATGGGGCTGGGGCTGCACGAAGTGCTCAAGCTGTGGCCGGCGCTGACCCGCGTGGTGCAACTGGCCGGGGTGGCGTTTTTGCTGTTCATGGCTTGGAAACTGGCCACGGATGACGGCCAGTTGAATGCGGGAGAATCGGGCAGGGCGCCGTCGATGCTCTACGGCGCAGTGATGCAGTGGCTCAATCCCAAGGCCTGGCTGGCCTGCGTGGCGGGGATGGGCGCGTTTGTCGCCGATGGCGAGGCGCGGCTGGTGTGGCAGTTTGCGGCGGTGTATCTGGTGATCTGTTATCTGTCGGTCGGCTGTTGGGCGTATGCCGGGACGTTCTTGCGCGGTTATCTTGGCAACCCGGCGGGGATGCGCTTGTTCAACCGGGTGATGGCGTTGCTGTTGGCGGTGAGTGCGGGGTATCTGTTGCTGCCGTGAGTGTGACGGGGCTTGGGTTTAAAGGTGTTTAAGGATGGGTCCGACAAACCACGCGAACTTGCGCCATTGCCTACGCATCCGCCAGAATCCGCCGGCTTGTGCGCCTTGGGGGCGGGTTCTATTGTTTGCCGGTCGCTGACGAATCAGCGATCGGGTCTCGCAGCCCGCGATCTCTAGACGCACAACACCCTCCAGTTTTATGGCGGCTGTACGTGGGAGACCCTCGGGTCTGCCGGTTCTAGAGTCCCGGTCTGCGACCCGCGTATAGCTGCCACCTCTTCGTATCGCAGCGAATCGTGGCGGCTCCATGACTCTGGAAATTCAATCATGATCAAACCAACACCAAACCCACCCGAAACCGACCCGACCTCGCCCTACGAAACCCTCGACTCCAAGAAATTCCACGAAGCCGCCGACCGCGCCCTCGACCACTACCTCAATCCGTTCCACCCCAGAAAACCGATGCTCAAACCCAACACCCGCTACCTCATCGCCCCCGGCATCGACAGCGAAGAACTGCTGGCCGACGCTTGCGAAACCCTGACCTCGGCCAAAACCATGGCCACCGACTTCGCCGGACTGGTGGACGGCTCGAATCGGCATGTGCTGTTGGGGATTGCGCAATTGATCATGCTGGGTGAACTGGCGGTGAATCGGGCGCTGGATAATCTGGAGTTGAAGGCCGAGGCGCCTCTGTAACCTGATCGTTCCCACGCTTTGCGTGGGAATGCAGCCCGGGACGCTCCGCGTCCCTTCCAAACCGAGACGGCCCAATGCGGGCCGTTTTTTCGTTTAACCCCGATACTGCCCCGGCGTAGCCGCCAGATGCTGCTTGAACGCCCGCTGAAAATGCGCCTGATCGGCAAACCCCGCCTCCAGCGCCACATCCGCAATCAACTGCCCGCGCCTCAGGCACTCTCGGGCAAACTGAATGCGCTGGTTGACCAAAAACGCATGAGGCGTCATGCCGAAATGCTGTTTGAAAGCGCGGATGAGGTACGACGGCGACAGTTCAGCGGCAGCGCAGATGTCGTCCAGGCTGAGCAGGTCGGTGCAGCGCTGGCGGATGAATTCGGCGGCACGTTCGAGTTTGAAGTTCGGTTCGCGCAACGGTGGTTCGACAGGATTCAGGCGCAGTTGCAGGTCGCTGAAAAACTCCACCGCAGCGCTCTGTTTGCGCAGCACGTCTTGCTGCTCGTCGACCAATATCGCGTACAACGCATTCAAGTCGCGAAACAGGCGGGCATCATTCAAATGGGTATCGGAAAACCGCCGAAACTCAAGTTCCGCACTGAACCCCAGCTGATGCTGCAGATCCGTCAGCCACGGCGTTTCCACATACAACATCAAATACGACCACGGCTGGTCATCGATCGGGTTGCACGCGTGCACGTCCCCCGGATTCATCAGCACCACGGTGCCGGCCGCCACTTCGAACGAGGATTGCTCATGCACATAGGTGCTGCGCCCGGCGGTGATCGCGCCGATGGAAAAGTGCGCGTGGGAGTGCCGTGAGTAGCAGACCTCGCGGCCATCGGCGATGGCCCGCGCCTCGATGAAGGGCAGGGCGTCATCGCGCCAGAAGCGCGGGGCTTGTTCGGGGTTCTTGGCGGCAGCGTGTTTCATTGTTGGGGTTCTCGGCAGGCCAGTGCCCGAGTGTATTAGCTCTGGCCGGCGAAGGCTCGCTCGAGTTCGGCGATGTCGAATTTTTTCATCCCGAACATGGCCTGCATCGCCCGTTGGACCTTGGTCTGGTCGGGGTCGGTCATCATGTGCATGAAGGCCACCGGCACGATCTGCCATGACACGCCGAACTTGTCCTTGAGCCAGCCGCATTGCTGGGCTTCCACCGGCCCGCCGGCGCTGAGGTTGCCCCAGAAATGGTCGACTTCTTCCTGGTTCTGGCAATTGACCTGAAACGAGATCGCCTCATTGAACTTGAACATCGGCCCGCCATTGAGCCCGGTGAAGGTATGGCCGTCGAGTTCGAAACTGACGGTCATCACCGAGCCTTCCGGGCGCCCGTGGAATTCCTGGCCGACCTTGCTGTAGTGGGTGAGGGCGGTGATTTTCGAGTGATCGAAGATCGAGCAGTAAAACTTCGCCGCAGCTTCCGCCTGATCGTCGAACCACAGGCACGGGGTCAGCTTTTGAAAGCGTTGCATGGCAGTCATCCTCGGCAGGTTAGACACGCTGGATTACAGAGTAGTCAGTCTGTGATCAGCTGGCAGCGCCATGGGTCGAGTGGTTGGCTGTCGTTAGGGTGGAGCGTAGTCGTATTGACTTTAAGTGGTGTCAAAAAGACTCTTCTGTGCTTGTGTCAAAATGACTCGTATTTTTGCAACTAACTGATTTTGCTGGGCTGAAAATCTGGCACGCAAGTTGAATTGCCTTACGTACAAACTGATCCGCTCAGGAGTACGAAACATGTTCACTTTCTTCGAGAATCCGCTGAACGTTCTGCACCTGTCGAGCAAAGTGCTCGTCGCCGGTCTGGTCATGTTGCTGGCCGGGATCTACGGCGCTTATCTGTATCAGGGCCACATGCCGATTGCGTTGCTGGTGGCGATGCATGCCATGACCATCGTTGGCCCGACGCTGATCAAGATCGGCTATGTGATGCGGCTCCTATCTCAATATCGGCTGGGCCCACATCACGCCGCCGTGGTGGTTTGAACATGCGCAGACTCGCCGATGCGCCGCTGTTCAGCCTGGGCTTCCGGCCGCTGTTTCTGGCCGGGGCAGGATTCGCCGCGCTGGCGATCCTGATCTGGGGTCTGTGGCTTTACGGACATTGGTTCGATCTGCAACCGGCGGGCGGCATGCTTGCGTGGCATCGACATGAAATGCCCTTCGGTTTCGCGGCGGCGATCGTTGCCGGGTTTCTGCTGACGGCGGTGCCCAACTGGACCGGCATTCCCGGAGTGCGCGGCGGGGCGCTGATCGCGCTGGTCTCGGTCTGGCTGCTCGGGCGTGTAGCCTGGTGGCTGCCGTTGCCGACCGGGCTGATTCTGGCGCTGCAATGGGGTTTTCTGCCGCTGCTGGCGGTGATGCTGGGACGGGATCTGGTCGCCGCCCGCAAACGTGATAACTACCCGATTGTGTTGGTGCTTGGGCTGATGGCGGGTTGTCAGGCGCTGACTTTGATCGGCCTGTACAACGACGATGCCGGCCTGCAACGCCAGGGTGTGCTGGGCGCATTGTGGCTGGTGGCGGCGTTGATGACCGTGATTGGCGGGCGGGTGATTCCGTTCTTTATTCAGCGCGGCTTGAACCGTCCGCCGGCACCCGTCGCCAATCCACTGCCAACCCGATTGCTGTTGATCGGCAGCCTGCTGACCGCTGTCACTTTTGCGGCAGGCCTCAATGATTCGCCGCGGCTGTGGCTGGCGGGCCTGTTTGTGCTGACCGGCAGTTTGCAGTTGATGCGGCTGATCCGCTGGCATGATCGCGGGATGTGGCGGGTGCCGCTGCTGTGGTCGCTGTATCTGGCTTACGGCTGGATGGCGCTGGCAACCTGGGCCATGGCGCTGTGGCATCTGGGTTTGATCGGCCAGCAAAGCCTGGCGACCCATGCGCTGGCGGTCGGCGGGGTGGGTGGGTTGATTCTGGCGATGATTGCGCGGGTCAGCCTTGGGCATACCGGCCGGTTGTTACAGCCCTCGAAAGGCATGGTGCTGGGCTTTGCGCTGGTGCTGATCGCTGCGGGTTGCCGGGTGTTGCTGGTGCCGTTTTCCAGTCTGGGGCTGGGGCTGTCCGTGGTGCTCTGGTGCGCGGGGTTCGCGCTGTTTTTGCGGCATTACACCGGGTTTCTGCTCAAGCCGAGGCTGTAGCGTTTTAACCGCGACGCTCGGCAATCATCAGCAACGATTGCGGCACCGGGCTTTGCGGATGCTGCGGTTCGCGCAGGCCGGTCAATTGCAGGCCGGCCATGTCCAGCGCATTCAGCCAGCTGGACAGGGTGCGGAAATACCATGGCATTGGCGACCACTCGCCCTGAAATCCTTCGAAAGTTTCTTCCCGCCAGCCGTCCTGATAATCACCGGCGGCCACCGACCACGGATGCAGCGTCTGGATCACCAGCGCACCGCCCGGTACGAGCAGGGCATTCATCGCCGCGAGCAGCGGAATGATGTCCTGATGCAGCAGGGAAAAATTGGCGCAGATCAGGTCGTAATCGCGGCCAATTTCGACCTTCGCCTCAACCAGTTCTTCGTAGCTGGCGACATGCACGCGCGATGAACCGGCCACCCGCGCGGCCTCGACCAGCGTCGCATCGCCGTCGACGCCGACCGCATCGAATCCTCGCTCGGCCAGCGCACGCAACAGCCAGCCTTCGCCGCATCCCAGATCGAGCACGCGCTCCGGCTGGCGCCCCATCACCGCCAGCAGAATGGCCTGATCGGTGACCTGCCGGCGACTCTCGATGGCGCCGCTGCGCACGGCTTCGGTCCAGGCCCGGGCGTTGTGATGCCAGCTCTGGAGGAGGGTGGATTCAGGCGAGGACATGACGGGCTCCGGGATCGCGGGATGCAGGCAAGGATAGGTCAGGTGTAGTCGGCCAGTTGAATCCGGTTGCGACCGCCGCGCTTGGATTCGTAGAGCGCGCTGTCGCCCTGTTCGATCAACGCCGCGAGGCTGGCTGGCGGCTGATCGAACACCTTGGCGCCGATGCTCAGGGTGACGGCCTGCGGGGTGGTGTAGGTCTGGGAAGTCATCTGCTGAAACTGTTCGCGCAGCTCGCTGCCCAGCACCATGATCTGTGCGTGCGACGCATCGCCCAGCAGCATCACGAATTCGTCACCGCCCAGCCGTGCTGCCAGCGCATCTTTGGGCAGTACCGCGCGGATCATTTCGCTGAGGGCGATGAGCAAGCGGTCGCCGGCAGTGTGGCCGTAGAGGTCGTTGATCAGTTTGAAGTTGTCGATGTCGATCAGCAGCAGCGCGCCGGGGCGGGCGCTGGACACTTCATCAAGCAGGCGCGGTGCGCGGACTTCCAGGGCGCGGCGGTTGTACAGCGCGGTCAGCGGATCCCGGGCGGCCAGTTCGGCAATCTGCTTTTCACGCCGGTAGCGCTCGGTGCCGGTCATCGACAGCGCGATCAGCATGATCGCCATCGCACCCTCGACCAGGGAAATCTGAATGATTTCGCCACGCAGCGACGCCAGATCGATCAGCGTGCCGGGAATCACCGCGATGATCGCCTTGGCGAAATAGAACGCGCCGTGGATCAGCAGCACATAACGCAACTGCACTGCGCCGACGCTCAACGATTTGCCGTGCGGACGCAGCAACAGGCTGGCCCGCAGCATCAGCGCGGCCACCAGCAGCGAGTTGGCCATCAGCATGATCTTCGACCACGACGGATCTTCCGGTAGCAGCAGCAACGCCAGCCAGAGCAGGAACATCAAGTACCAGGCGCGTGACAAGCGCTGCTGGGTAAACCGCGCGACCCCAAGCAGAAACAGCCAGTGCGCGACCACCAGCAGGCCGTTGGCGAACCAGATGCCGATCAGCGGATAACCATTGGCGCGCAACAGGGCCAGGCTCGAACCGACGGTGATGGTGGCGAAACCGGCGCTCCAGAACAGCAGGGAAGGTTCGCGGATGCTGCGCCATTCGACCGCCAGATACAGGGCGGCCGCCGCGGCCAGGGCGGTGGAAATGGTGAGCATCGTGAGAGGATCGAGCGCCATGAAAGAACGGTTCTGCCTGAATAGTATTAATGGGCCACGATTGTAAGCGTTCCCCCAGTGGGCTGCTATTTTCACTCACCGGATATTCCATTTTCAGACGAGGTGTTTCATGGACCGATTGACCGGCGGTTGTCTGTGCGGCGAGGTGCGGATCGAGGCGTCGGGGCGACCCTACAGGGTTGGCGTTTGCCACTGCCTGGATTGCCGCAAACACCATGGCGCGCTGTTTGCCGCGTCGGCGATCTTTGCCGAGGACGCGGTGACGATCAGCGGCGAGACCCGTGACTATGCCGGGCGACATTTCTGCCCGCGCTGTGGCTCATCGGTGTTTGGCCGCAGTGGCGATGAAGTCGAAGTGAATCTGGGCGCGCTGGATGCGCCGGATCAATTCCTGCCCACCTATGAGCTGTGGACGGTGCGTCGCGAGTCGTGGCTACCGGCCTTTCCGCTGGCCCGACACTACGTGCGTGATCGCGAGAGAACGGGGCGAACCGAAGAGTAACCGGGGTCAGGCAGGGCGCCTGACCCCGGCCACTATTAGCCGCGAATGAACGCCAGCAGATCCGCGTTGATCGTCGGCGCCTCGGTGGTCGGCATTCCGTGGGGGAAGCCCGGATAAATCTTCAGCGTGCTGTTTTTCAGCAGCTTCGCCGACAGCACACCGGCGTTTTCATAGGGCACGATCTGGTCGTCGTCGCCGTGCATCACCAGCACCGGGATCGAGATGCTTTTCAGGTCGGCGGTGAAGTCGGTCTGTGAGAAGGCAACGATGCCGTCGTAGTGCGCCTTGGCGCCGCCCATCATGCCCTGGCGCCACCAGTTCGCAATGATCCCTTCCGATGGCTTGGCGCCAGGGCGGTTGTAGCCGTAAAACGGCCCACTGGGCACGTCGCGATAGAACTGCGCACGATTGGCCGCCAGTTGCGCCTGAAGATCGTCGAACACTGACTTGGGCAAACCGCCGGGGCTGCTTTCGGTTTTCACCATCAGCGGTGGCACGGCGCTGATGATCGCGGCTTTCGATACCCGATCCTCGCCATGCCGGGCGATGTAGTGAATCACTTCGCCGCCACCGGTGGAGTGGCCGACGTGCACGGCTTTCTGCGTCCCCAGATGATTGACTACCGCCGCCGCGTCGTCGGCGTAGTGATCCATGTCGTGGCCGTCCCAGACCTGGCTCGAACGCCCGTGACCCCGTCGATCATGGGCCACGACCCGGAAGCCCTGTGCCAGGAAAAACAGCATCTGCGCATCCCAGTCGTCCGCGCTGAGCGGCCAGCCGTGGTGGAAGTGGATCACCGGAGCGTCTTTCGGGCCCCAGTCCTTGTAGAAGATTTCGACGCCGTCTTTCGTTGTGACAAATCCCATGTTCGCGACTCCTGGAAAGTGTGAAAGGGCAGGTCTTGCGATGACAACCGGATCAACTGTAGGAGCAAAGTCGGCACTTTGATCGAAGAATTCCCGAACGGTGCTGCATGACCGGTGGTCGCAGCGGCTGGTCGTCGGGTCAAAATGCGCTTAGCTGAAAGGGATAAGCCGAGGCGCGCACGGACATCGAGAGCCGGAGCAGCGCCCTTCAGAACACCGTGAGTCTGAGGAAGTCCCCGATGCTGACCTTGAACATCAATGGCAAGGATCAGGAGCTCGATGTCCCCGCGGACATGCCGTTGCTCTGGGTCCTGCGCGATGTTGCGCACCTGACCGGTACCAAATTCGGATGCGGCATGGCCCAGTGCGGTGCCTGCACCGTGCACGTCGATGGCGCACCGCTGCGCTCCTGCATCACCCCGGCCACGGCCGTCGCCCATGGCCAGAAGATCCTCACCATCGAAGGCCTGTCGAGCGACGGTTCGCACCCGGTGCAGCAGGCCTGGGCCGAACTGGACGTGGTGCAGTGCGGTTACTGCCAGTCCGGGCAGATCATGTCCGCCGCCGCGTTGCTGGCGAAAATCCCCAAACCCACCGACAGCGATATCGATCAGGCGCTCTCCGGCAACATCTGCCGCTGCGGCACGTATCCAAGAATCCGCGCGGCGGTCAAACGTGCCGCCGACATCGGCTGAGCGAGGGGAGGTGAGTGATGAACAGTCCTGTATCCCGTCGCGGATTTCTCAAGGGCAGCGCCGTGCTTGGCGGTGGTCTGGTGGTGGCGTTCGTGGTGCCCGGCGGCAACCGCTTTGCCATGGCGGCCGAGAATGAAGGCAAGGTGTTTGCGCCGAACGCGTTCCTGCGGATTGCGGCAGACAACAGCGTCACCGTGCTGCTCGGCCATTCGGAAATGGGCCAGGGCATCTGGACCGGGCTGACCATGTTGATCGCCGAAGAGCTGGACGCCGACTGGTCGAAGATCCGCGTCGAGCACTCGCCAGCTTCGGCAGCCGATTACGGCATGCCCGGTTTTGGCGGGATGCAGATTACCGGCGGATCGACTTCAACCTGGATGGAGTTCGACCGCTACCGCCTCGCTGGTGCCACCGCGCGGCAGATGCTGATCGAAGCGGCGGCCAAGCGTTTCAACGTGGCACCGTCGACGATCCGCACCGAATCCGGCGTGGTGATTGCCGGCGACAACCGCGCCACCTACGGCGAACTGGCGGACGCCGCCGGGCAACTGCCGGTGCCGGATCCGAAGTCGATCACCTTTAAAGAAGCCAAGGACTGGAAAGTCATCGGCAAACCCACCAAACGCCTCGACACCCCGGAAAAAATCACCGGTCGCGCCAAGTTCGGCATGGACGTGCAGTTCGACGGACTGATGACGGCGATGGTCGCGCGGGCGCCGGCATTCGGCGCCACGGTGAAATCCTTTGAAGGCGCTGAGGCGCTGGCGATCCCCGGCGTGCACAAAGTGGTGCAAGTGCCGACCGGTGTGGCGGTGGTCGCCGAGCACTATTGGGCGGCGAAACTCGGGCGCGATGCGTTGAAGGTCGATTGGGACCTGGGGCCGAACGCTGATCTGAGCAGTGAAAAGCTGTTGGCGAGTTTCCGCAAACTGGCGGCCACGCCGGGCACCTCGGCGGCGCAGGCCGGCGATGCCAAGGGCAACTTCGGCAAGGCAGCGCAAAAAATCGATGTTGAATACAGCGTGCCGTACCTGGCCCACGCGCCGATGGAGCCGCTCAACTGCACGGTGAAGATCAGCGCCGACAAGTGCGAAATCTGGACTGGCACCCAGTTCCAGACGCTGGACCAGATGGTCGCCGGCAAAATCACCGGACTCAAGCCGGAGCAGGTGGAGATCCACACCGAATTTCTTGGTGGTGGTTTCGGCCGGCGGGCCAACCCGACCTCGGACTTTGTCGCCGAAGCGGTGCAAGTGGCCAAGGCTGCCGCGATGCCGGTGAAAACCGTATGGTCGCGCGAAGACGATATTCGCGGCGGTTACTACCGCTCGATGTTCCTGCATCAGGCGAAGATCGGCCTCGGCGCCGACGGCCTGCCGCTGGCCTGGCAGCATGTGCTGGTCGGGCAATCGATCATGGCCGGCACCATGCTCGAGAAAACCATGGTCAAGAACGGTGTCGACCAGACGTCGGTCGAAGGCGTTTCGGACAGCCCGTACATCAAGGGACTGGCCCATCATCAGGTCGATCTGCACTCGCCGACCACCGGGATCAACGTGCTGTGGCTGCGTTCGGTGGGCCATAGCCATACCGCGTTTGTCATGGAGTCGCTGATCGATGAAATGGCCACGGCGGCGGGCAAGGACCCGGTGGAATACCGGCGAACGCTGCTCAAGGATCATGCCCGGCATCTGGGCGTGTTGAACCTGGCGGTGGAGAAGGCCAACTGGAAAGCCCCGCTGCCGGACGGCCATGCGCTGGGCGTGGCGGTGCACGAATCGTTCGGCAGTTACGTGGCGCAGGTGGCGGAGGTGTCACAGGACAATCTGGCGATCCGCGTGCATCGCGTGGTCTGCGCGGTGGACTGCGGGATTGCGGTCAACCCGCAGAGCATCGCTGCGCAGATGGAATCGTGCATCACCTTCGGCCTGGGCATGGCGCTGCACAGCAAACTGACGCTCAAGGACGGCCATGTCGTGCAGTCCAACTATCACGACTATCAGGTGTTGCGGCTCAATGAAATGCCGCTGGTCGAGGTGCACATCGTGCCCAGCAGCGAGAAACCCGGCGGCATCGGCGAGGCCGGTGTACCGCCCACGGCGCCGGCGGTGGCCAACGCGGTATTCGCCCTGACCGGGCAGCGCCTGCGGGAAATGCCGCTGCAATTGTCGGGGGTGTGAGATGAAACGACATTTGTTGTTGGGCACGGTGATTCTGCTTGGGCTGGGCGGTTACGCGTCGGATCTGTTCGCTGACGATCAGGAAGCCTTGAAGGCCTTCAGCACGGTGCAGAAAGTCTTCCAGAGCCCGCGCTGCCAGAACTGTCACATTCCCGGCGATTCGCCGTTGCAGTTCGACGCCGGCATCCCCCACGCGATGAACGTGGTACGCGGCATGGACGGCAAGGGCGCCGCCGGTTTGCCCTGCGCCACTTGCCACGCCGAAAGCAATCCGCCGGCCAGTTACGGCCCCCATGCGCCACCGGGCGCGCCGCACTGGAGCCTGCCGCCGGCCGCCCACAAGATGGCCTGGATCGGTCTGCCGCCGGATCGCTTGTGCGCAATGATCAAGGACCGCGCCAGCAACGGCGACCGGGACTTCGCCGCGCTGATCAAACACGTCAGCGAGGACAAACTGGTGCTCTGGGGCTGGAATCCCGGGGCAGGGCGCGCGCCGGTGCCAGTGCCGCACGATATCTTCGTGACCCAGTTCAAACTCTGGGCCGATGCGGGCGGGCCATGTCCGGTGGCCGGTGGATGAGAAGTTGAGTCATTGCTGATTCGGGCTACGCTCAACTGCATCGACGACAAAGGAGTGTGTGATGCTGGTACCCGGCAAACCCGCCAATGAAGCTGCGCGCATTCAAGCGCTGCAAGACCTGAAGCTGCTCGACACCGCACCGGAGGAGCGCTTCGACCGGCTGACGCGACTGGCCAAGCGTCTGTTCAACGTGCCGATCGCGCTGGTCACGCTGGTGGACAAGGAGCGGCAATGGTTCAAGTCGTGCGTGGGTCTGGACACGGCCGAAACGCCACGCTCTGTTTCATTCTGTGGCCATGCGATTCTCAAGGGCGAGCTCATGCTGGTACCTGACGCCCGAGAGGACGAGCGTTTCCACGACAACCCTTTAGTTACCGGGGAGCCGAACATCCGGTTCTACGCCGGTTATCCGCTGACCGTACCCAGCGGCAACAAGATGGGCACCTTGTGCCTGATCGACACCAAACCCCGCGATCTCGACGAAGAGGAGCGCGCCCTGCTGCGCGATCTGGCCGGCATGGCCGAGCAAGAGCTGACGGCCGTGCAGATGGCGAGCATGGACGAGCTGACGTTGCTGTCCAACCGTCGCGGCTTCAAGATGCTGGCCCAGCACGCGCTGGACGCCTGCGCACGCCTGCAAAAACCGGCGACGCTGCTGTTTTTCGATCTCAATGACTTCAAGCAGATCAACGACCTTTATGGGCACGCCGAGGGCGACAGCGCGCTGAAGAATTTCGCCGATGTGCTGCGCATCGCCTTTCGCGAGAGCGATGTGGTGGGACGGCTGGGCGGCGATGAATTCGTGGCGCTGCTGACCGGTTCAAGCCATGTCGAAACCACGGCGATCATGGCGCGACTCAAGGAAATTCTCGAAGAGCGCAATGCCACTTTGCACCGCGGTTATGCGATTCGCTTCAGCGTCGGCCAGATCGAATACAACCCGCAGCGCCATGACACCGTGGACAAGTTACTGGCGGATGCGGATGCAGCGATGTATGAGCACAAGCAAGCCTTGAAGCGTTGTTGATTCTGGCCTTATCGCCAGCAGGCTGGCTCCCACAGAAAAAGACGATGTTAACGAAATCGCAGGCATGAAAAAGCCCGCCTGAATAGGCGGGCTTTTTATCGGCAGCGCGAAGATTACTCTTCGATGTTGCCCATGGCGGTGGTGTTGAAGCCGCCGTCCACGTACATGATTTCACCGCTGATGCCCGACGCCAGGTCGGAGCACAGGAAGGCGCCGGCGTTGCCGACTTCTTCGATGGTGACGTTGCGGCGCAGCGGGGTTTGCGCTTCGTTGGCGGCCAGCATCTTGCGGAAGTTCTTGATGCCCGAAGCTGCCAGGGTACGGATCGGACCGGCCGATACGCAGTTGACGCGGGTGCCGTCCGGGCCCAGGGAACCGGCCAGGTAACGTACGCCGGCTTCCAGCGAAGCCTTGGCCATGCCCATCACGTTGTAGTTCGGCATGGTGCGCTCGGCGCCCAGGTAGGACAGGGTCAGCAGGCTGCCGTTGCGGCCTTTCATCATTTCACGGCCAGCTTTGGCCAGGGCCACGAAGCTGTAGGCGCTGATGTCGTGAGCGATGCGGAAGCCTTCACGGGTGGTGGCTTCGGTGAAGTCGCCGTCCAGTTGGTCGCCCGGGGCGAAGCCGACGGAGTGCACGATGCAGTCCAGGCCGTCCCACTTCTTGCTCAGTTCTTCGAAGACCTTGGCGATTTCTTCATCGCTGGCCACGTCGCACGGGAAGCACAGCTCAGGGCTCGAACCCCAGCCCTGTGCGAACTCTTCTACGCGACCTTTCAGTTTGTCGTTCTGATAAGTGAAGGCAAGCTCAGCGCCCTCGCGATGCATGGCGGCAGCGATGCCGGATGCGATGGACAGCTTGCTGGCGACACCGACGATCAGTACGCGCTTACCGGCGAGAAAACCCATGTGTTGCTCCTCTTTCAGGTTATTGCGCAGTGGCTGGTGCCAGGAAAGCGGCCTCCAGCAACTGCTGTGTATACGGATGTTGGGGGGCGGCAAAGATACTTTGCGCGTCTCCCTGTTCGACCACTTGGCCATGCTTGACCACCATCAGCTGGTGGCTCAGCGCTTTCACAACAGCCAGGTCATGGCTGATGAACAAATACGTCAGGTTGTACTTGGCTTGCAGTGAACGCAACAGTTCCACCACTTGCCGCTGCACCGTCCGGTCGAGGGCCGAAGTCGGCTCGTCCAGCAGGATCAGCGCCGGTTTGAGCACCAAGGCCCGGGCTATGGCAATTCGCTGCCGTTGCCCACCGGAAAATTCGTGGGGGTAGCGGTGCCGGGTTTCCGGATCCAGACCTACCTCCTTCAATGCCGCAATAATCGCCGCTTCCTGCTCGGCAGCGGTGCCCATCTTGTGGATCCGCAGGCCTTCGCCAACGATGTCATTCACGCACATCCGCGGGCTCAGGCTGCCAAACGGATCCTGAAACACCACCTGCATCTCCCGGCGCAACGGCCGGACTTCGCTCTGCGTCAGGCAGTCTAGCTGCTTGCCCTCAAAACGGATCGCACCTTTGCTGCCAATCAACCGCAGGATCGCCAGACCCAGGGTGGATTTGCCGGAACCGCTTTCCCCCACGATCCCCAGAGTTTGACCCTGAGGCAGGCTGAAATTGATGCCGTCCACTGCCTTGACGTGATCCACCGTGCGCTTGAGCAGGCCTTTCTTGATCGGGAACCAGACTTTCAGATCCTCGACTTCAAGCAGCGGCGCCCCGATTTTATTGCTCGCCGGGCCTCCGCTGGGCTCCGCGCCAAGCAGTTCCCGAGTGTACGGATGCTGCGGCGAACGGAACAGCTCTTCGCACGATGCCTGTTCGACGATGCAACCGCGCTGCATGACACATACTCGATGCGCAATTCTTCGCACGAGGTTCAAATCGTGACTGATCAGTAACAGCGCCATGCCCAATCGAGCCTGCAATTCCTTGAGCAGGTCGAGGATTTTCAGCTGAACGGTCACGTCCAGCGCAGTGGTCGGTTCGTCGGCGATCAGCAGTTCCGGCTCGTTGGCCAAGGCCATGGCGATCATCACCCGCTGGCGCTGGCCGCCGGACAATTCGTGGGGCAGGGCCTTGAGGCGCTTGTGCGGCTCGGGGATGCCGACCATCTCCAGCAACTCCAGCGTGCGCTTGGTCGCGACCTTGCCGGTCAGGCCCTTGTGGATGCCCAGCACCTCGTTGATCTGCTTCTCGATCGAGTGCAGCGGGTTGAGCGAGGTCATCGGCTCCTGAAAGATCATCGCGATCCGGTTGCCACGAATGTGACGGATGGTCTTTTCGCCCAGCTCCAGCAGGTTTTGCCCGGAATAATTGATGCTGCCGGCCGGATGCCGCGCCAGCGGATAGGGCAGCAGGCGCAGGATCGAATGCGCCGTCACCGACTTGCCCGAGCCTGACTCGCCGACCAGCGCCAGGGTTTCGCCGCGCTTGATGTCGAAACTCACGCCTTCGACCACCCGTTGCACGCGATCACCGATGCCGAACTCGACGGCCAGGTCGCGGATTTCGATCAGATTGTCCTGATTCATGTCACTTCCTCGGGTCGAAGGCATCGCGAGCGGACTCGCCGATGAACACCAGCAAACTCAACATCAGCGCCAGCACCGCAAACGCGCTCATGCCCAGCCACGGCGCCTGCAGGTTGGATTTGCCCTGAGCCACCAGCTCACCCAGCGACGGACTGCCGGCCGGCAAGCCGAAACCGAGGAAGTCCAGGGCGGTGAGGGTGCCGATGGCGCCGGTCAGGATGAACGGCATGAAGGTCATGGTCGAAACCATGGCGTTGGGCAGAATGTGGCGGAACATGATCGCGCCGTTCTGCATGCCCAGCGCTCTGGCTGCGCGCACGTATTCGAGGTTACGCCCGCGCAGGAACTCGGCGCGCACCACGTCCACCAGGCTCATCCACGAGAACAGCAGCATGATTCCCAGCAGCCACCAGAAGTTCGGCTGGACGAAACTGGCGAGGATGATCAGCAAGTACAACACTGGCAAGCCCGACCAGATCTCCAGAAAGCGCTGGCCGGCCAGATCGACCCAGCCGCCGTAGAAACCCTGCAAGGCGCCGGCAATGACGCCGATGATCGAGCTGAGCACGGTCAGGGTCAGGGCGAACAGCACGGAGATACGGAAGCCGTAGATCACCCGCGCCAGCACATCGCGGCCCTGATCGTCGGTGCCCAGCAGATTGTCCGCCGACGGTGGGGCGGGGGCCGGGACTTTCAGGTCGTAGTTGATGCTCTGGTAGCTGAACGGAATCGGTGCCCACAGCACCCACGCGTCCTTGGCCTTGAGCAGTTCGCGGATGTACGGGCTCTTGTAGTTGGCTTCCAGCGGAAATTCGCCGCCGAAGGTGGTTTCCGGGTAGCGCTTGATCGCCGGGAAATACCAGTTGTTGTCGTAATGCACCACCAGCGGCTTGTCGTTGGCGATCAGCTCGGCGCCGAGGCTCAGGCCGAACAGGATCAGAAACAGCCACAGCGACCACCAGCCACGCTTGTTGGCCTTGAACAGTTCGAAGCGCCGGCGGTTGAGAGGGGACAGGTTCATCTCAATGCTCCCGGCTGGCAAAGTCGATGCGCGGATCGACAAGGGTGTAGGTGAGGTCGCCGATCAGTTTCACCACCAGCCCCAGCAGGGTGAAGATGAACAGGGTGCCGAACACCACCGGGTAATCGCGGTTGATCGCCGCTTCGAAGCTCATCAGGCCGAGGCCGTCGAGGGAGAAGATCACTTCCACCAGTAGGGAACCTGTGAAGAAGATGCCGATGAACGCCGACGGAAACCCGGCAATCACCAGCAGCATCGCATTGCGGAACACATGGCCGTAGAGCACGCGGTGGCGGGTCAGGCCCTTGGCCTTGGCGGTGACCACGTATTGCTTGTTGATCTCGTCAAGGAAGCTGTTTTTGGTCAGCAGGGTCATGGTTGCGAAGTTGCCGATCACCAGCGCCGTCACCGGCAGTGCCAGGTGCCAGAAGTAATCGAGTACCTTGCCGCCCAGGCTCAGCTCATCGAAGTTGTTCGAGGTCAGGCCGCGTAGAGGAAACCAGTCCAGATAACTGCCGCCGGCAAACACCACGATCAGCAGAATCGCAAACAGGAACGCCGGGATCGCATAACCGACGATGATCGCCGAACTGGTCCATACGTCGAAATGACTGCCGTGCCGCGTGGCCTTGGCGATCCCCAGCGGAATCGACACCAGGTACATGATCAACGTGCTCCACAGCCCGAGGGAGATCGACACCGGCATCTTTTCCTTGATCAAGTCGATGACCTTGGCATCGCGGAAAAAACTGTCGCCGAAATCCAGCCGGGCGTAGTTCTTGACCATGATCCACAGACGTTCCGGGGCCGATTTGTCGAACCCGTACATCTTCTCGATTTCCTTGATCAGCGCCGGGTCCAGCCCTTGCGCACCGCGATAGGAGGAGCCGGCCACCGACACTTCGGCACCGCCGCCGGCGATGCGGCTGGTGGCGCCTTCGAAGCCTTCGAGCTTGGCGATCATCTGTTCCACCGGCCCGCCGGGCGCGGCCTGGATGATCACGAAGTTGATCAGCAGAATGCCGAACAGGGTCGGGATGATCAGCAGCAGTCGCCGAAAAATGTACGCCAGCATCTGATTACTCCGTGCCCACAGGGTCGGCTTGCAGTTGGGTTTCGACTTCTACCGCCGGCTTCGCATCGGGCTTGACCCACCAAGTGTTAATGCCGATGTCGTATTTGGGGGAGACTTTCGGGTGGCCGATGTGGTTCCAGTACGCCACGCGCCAGGTCTTGATGTGCCAGTTGGGGATCACGTAGTAGCCCCATTGCAGCACACGGTCGAGGGCGCGGGCGTGGGCCACCAGGCTTTTGCGCGAATCGGCGTTGATCAGGTTCTCCACCAGGTGATCGACCACCGGGTCCTTGAGGCCGATCGAATTTCGGCTGCTGGACTTGTCGGCGGCGGCGCTCATCCAGAATTCGCGCTGCTCGTTGCCGGGCGAGTTGGACTGCGGAAAGCTGCCGACCATCATGTCGAAGTCTCGCGAGCGCACGCGATTGACGTACTGCGAGACGTCGACGCGGCGGATCACCAGGTCGATGCCGAGGTCGCTGAGGTTGCGCTTGAACGGCAACAACACGCGTTCGAATTCGGTCTGCGCCAGGAGGAATTCGATGACCACCGGTTTGCCGGTCGCGTCGACCATTTTGTCGTCGACGATTTTCCAGCCAGCCTCTTGCAGCAACTGATACGCCTCGCGCTGTTGCGTGCGGATCATGCCGCTGGCGTCGGTTTTCGGATTTTCGAAGGCTTCGCTGAACACCTGCGCCGGCAGCTGGCTGCGGAACGGATCGAGGATCGCCACCTGTTCTGCATCAGGCAGGCCGGTGGCGGCCATTTCCGAGTTTTCAAAATAACTGCGGGTGCGCGCATAAGCGCCGTTGAACAGTTGCTTGTTGGTCCATTCGAAGTCGAACAGCAGGCCGAGGGCCTGGCGTACCCGCACGTCCTGAAACACCGGACGGCGCAAATTGAAGACGAAGCCCTGCATGCCGGTCGGATTGCTGTTGGCAATCTGTTCCTTGATCAGCCGCCCTTCGGTCACTGCAGGCACGTTGTAGGCGTTGGCCCAGTTTTTCGCGGCCATTTCCAGCCAGTAATCGAACTGCCCGGCTTTCAACGCTTCCAGCGCGACGGTGTTGTCGCGGTAATAGTCGGTGGTCATTACGTCGAAGTTGTAGAAACCGCGATTGACCGGCAGATCCTTGCCCCAATAGTCCTTGACCCGCTCGTAACGCACCGAACGCCCGGCCTTCACTTGCGTAACCTTGTACGGGCCGCTGCCCAGCGGGATTTCCAGGTTGCCCTTGTTGAAATCACGCTCGGCCCACCAGTGTTTCGGCAGCACCGGCAACTGACCGAGGATCAGCGGCAGTTCGCGGTTGTTGGTGTGCTTGAACTTGAACAGCACCTTGAGCGGGTCTTCGGCGATCACTTCCTCGACGTCGGCGTAGTAGCCGCGATACATCGGCGCGCCTTCCTTGGTCAGGGTCTGGAAGCTGAATACCACATCGTCGGCGCGTACCGGGTGGCCGTCGTGAAACTTCGCTTCGGGACGCAGGTAGAAGCGCACCCAGCTGTTGTCCGGGGCCTTTTCGATCTTGCTGGCGATCAGGCCGTATTCGGTGAATGGCTCGTCCAGACCCTGTTTGGCCAGGGTGTCGTAGATCAGGCCGATATCGTCCGCCGGCACGCCTTTGCTGATGAACGGATTGAGGCTGTCGAAGCCGCCGAAGCCGGCCTGGCGGAAGATCCCGCCCTTGGGCGCGTCAGGGTTTACATAGTCGAAGTGCTTGAAGTCGGCGGGGTACTTCGGCGGCTCGTTGTACAGGGTCACGGCGTGTTGCGGGGCGGCCAAGGCCAGCCCGGTGAACAACAGACCGCTGGCCTGCACGAGCAGGGCGCGGATAGGCTTCATCGATCTTTCTCCGAAGATTTCAGCCACCACGCGCTCAGGCCCAGGGTGTAGGGCGGCGTGGTGACGAAGGCGAACCGGTTGCGGTACGCCAGACGGTGATAATTGAGGTACCAGTTGGGAATGCTGTAGTGCTGCCAGAGCAGCACGCGGTCCAGTGCCTTGCCGGCAGCGACTTGTTCGTCGCGGGTTTGCGCGGCGAGCAAGTGTTCAAGCAGATGATCAACCACCGGATTGGCGATGCCCGCGTAATTCTTGCTGCCCTTGACCCCGACCTGGCTGGAGTGGAAGTACTGCCACTGTTCCAGCCCCGGGCTGAGGGTCTGGTTGAGGGTCATCAGGATCATGTCGAAATCGAACTGATCCAGACGCTGTTTGTACTGGGCACGATCCACGGTGCGCAGGCGCGCGTCGATGCCGATGCTGTTGAGGTTTTCAATGTACGGCTGGAGGATCCGCTCCAGGTTCGGATTGACCAGCAGCAGCTCGAAACGCAGCGGCTGGCCGGCGGTGTTCTGCAAGCGCTGGCCATTGAGCTTCCAGCCGGCCTCGGCCAGCAGCGCCAGGGCTTTGCGCATTGTTTCCCGAGGGATGCCGCGACCGTCGGTCTGCGGCAGCGTGAACGGTTCGGTGAAGAGGCGCGCCGGCAGTTGATCCTTGTACGGCTTGAGCATCAGCCATTCATGGCCGACCGGCAGGCCGACGGCGCTGAACTCGCTGTTGGGGTAGTAGCTGGTGGTGCGCTTGTAGGCATCGCTGAACAGCGCGCGGTTGGTCCATTCGAAGTCGAACATCAGGCCGAGGGCTTCGCGGGTCTTGACGTCAGCGAAGGTCGCGCGCCGGGTGTTCATGAACAAGCCCTGGCTCTGGGTCGGGATCTGGTGCGGGATCTGCGCCTTTATCACGTCGCCGCGACGGATCGCCGGGAAGTTGTAACCGTTGGCCCAGTTCTTCGCCTGATGCTCGATATAAATGTCGAACTCGCCGGCCTTGAATGCTTCGAAGGCCACATCGCTGTCGCGGTAGAACTCGACTTCCATGCGATCGAAGTTGTATTTGCCGCGGTTGACTGGCAGGTCCTTGCCCCAGTAGTCCTTGACCCGCTCGAAAATCAACTGCCGCCCCGGCGTGACCGAGGTGATGCGGTACGGCCCGCTGCCCAGCGGCGGCTCGAAGGTGGTGGCCTTGAAGTCGCGACCTTTCCAGTAATGCTGGGGCAGTACCGGCAACTCACCCAGACGCAGGATCAGCAACGGATTGCCGCTGCGCTTGAGTACAAAGCGGATGCGCTGCGGGTTGAGGATATCAACCCGCAGCACTTCCTGAAGGGCGGTGCGGTACAGCGGATGACCTTCCTTGAGCAGCAGGCGATAGGAGAACGCCACGTCGTACGCGGTAATCGGCGTGCCGTCGTGGAAGCGCGCTTGCGGGCGCAGATTGAACACCACCCAGCTGCGATCTTCGCTGTACTCCACCGATTGGGCGATCAAGCCGTAACTGGACGCCGGTTCGTCACCGGACGGTGCGTATTGCCCAGTGCCGACCATCAGCGGCTCGTTCAGCTCGTTGATGCCGTATTGCAGGAAATTCGCCGTGGTGACCGGGCTGGTGCCCTTGAAGGTGTAGGGGTTGAGCGTATCGAAGGTGCCAAACGCCATCACCCGCAAGGTGCCGCCCTTGGGCGCTTGCGGGTTGACCCAGTCGAAGTGGGTAAATCTGGCCGGGTACTTGAGCGTGCCGAACTGCGCATAACCGTGGCTTTCGGTGATCGCCGCGCTGACGGGGGAGCTCAAGGCCAGGCTGATCAGGAGCAGGAGGAGGGGACGCTTCAAGTCAGATCCGATCCAGGCGGCTTGGGCTTTGTGGGCCGTACAGTAACAGCTTGTATGGACAGGAAAAAGACAGGTGCTTAATGCGCGGTTAATCGGCAAGGCCAAGAGCCCCTCACCCTAGCCCTCTCCCGGAGGGAGAGGGAACTGACGGCGATGTCTTGCGTGATACATCGACCTGAAAAACCGAGTCGATTATGGATTCAAAGCAAGTCGTTCAAGTCGGCGTAGATCTCCAATATCCCCGGATCGGTCCCCTCTCCCTCCGGGAGAGGGCTAGGGTGAGGGAAGGCTTTTGGTCCAAGCGAAAAAAAGCCCCTGAAATTCAGGGGCTCTTTGTCAGTGCGGCTGGTAGACCGTGAGCATCTGCCCAGGCTTGAGCGCCTTGCCGGCGCCCGGATTCCAGCGCTTGAGGTGTTGCATCTCGACGTTGAAGCGCTTGGCCACCACGTACAGCGTGTCGCCGCGTTTGACCTTGTACTGGGTCTGCTGCTTGCTGTCGTCCTTGTCTTTGGCCTTGCTGCTGGTCTTGCTGTTGGCAGCGACGACCGTATTGATGCGTCCGCCATTCTTGCGGGTCGGCGTGCGCTGGGTGGTGTCGCGCATGACCAGGGTCTGGCCGACCTTGAGGTTCTTGCCGGTCAGCTTGTTCCAGCGTTGCAGGTCCTTGACCTCGACCTTGTTGGCCTTGGCGATGGAACCGAGGTTGTCGCCACGCTTGACCCGATAAGCGCGCTTGGCCTGTGCGATCTCGCTCGGATCGGCGCCTTCGAACACCGGTTTCAGCGAACGCGGGCTGATCAGCTCTTCAGGACGCATGGTCTGCAGGCTGGCGGTCAGCAGTTGCGCCTTCGAGGTCGGCACCAGCAGGTGCTGCGGGCCGTCGATGGTGGTGCGCTGCTTGAACGCCGGGTTGAGCTGGAACAGCTCGTCTTCGTCGATGTTGGCCACCGCTGCGACCTTGGACAGGTCCATGCGCTGGTTGATTTCGACGACCTGGAAATACGGTTCGTTGGCGATCGGGTTGAGGTTCACGCCATAAGCTTCAGGCGTTAGTACCACTTGCGAGAGCGCCAGCAGTTTCGGCACGTAAGCCTGGGTTTCCGCCGGCAGAGGCAGGTTCCAGTAGTCGGTCGGCAGGCCGAGCTTTTCGTTGCGCTCGATAGCGCGGCTGACCGTGCCTTCACCGGCGTTGTACGCGGCCAGGGCCAGCAGCCAGTCACCGTTGAACATGTCGTGCAGGCGGGTCAGGTAGTCCATCGCTGCCGTGGTCGAGGCAGTAATGTCGCGACGGCCATCGTAGAAACGGGTCTGGCGCAGGTTGAAGTAGCGCCCGGTGGACGGGATGAACTGCCAGAGGCCCACTGCGTCGGCCCGGGAATAGGCCATCGGGTTGTAGGCGCTTTCGATGACCGGCAGCAGCGCCAGCTCCAGCGGCATGTTGCGTTCTTCGAGGCGCTCGACGATGTAATGAATGTAGAGGCTGCCGCGTTCGCCGGCGTTCTCGAGGAAGGAAGGGTTACTGGCGAACCACAGGCGCTGTTGCTCGATGCGCGGGTTCACGCCCAGACCTTCCTGCAGCTGGAAACCACTGCGCATGCGCTCCCAGATGTCCTGAGGCACCTGCGGGCTGGGCTTTTCGGACAACCAGATAGGCTTCTGCTTGGCTCGCGCAGCAATGTTCGGCGTATGTGTCGCTTCAGTCTGCGGAGCGTGGCTGGAACAGCCCGCCAGTGTGGCGGACACAGCCACCGCGATGGCTTGCGCCAGGCGGGTCAAAGCATCTGAATTGACGGACTTACGTATGGATGACGACATTGGCTGGAAGTAAGTTCCGGGCAAAAATGTCGGGCGATTCTAGAAAGCGCACCCCCTGCGGTCAACCATTCAGAATTTTTGTACCAAGCGGTGAGCCACTTAGAACGTATCTTTCCATGCCCGCAGAGCCGCAAAAACCTCACTCGGCGCCCGGTTTTGAGGGCCGTTCCGTTCGTCCACTTTTTGTGTAACTAATATTTCACCGGTGCGCAAAAAGGGGTTTGTGAGCTTTTCCAGCGCGAGAGTCGAGGGCAGGGTCATCACACCGTTGTCACGTTGCTGGCTGACTTTTTCCAGACGGGCGGCGATGTCCCGGTTGCCCGGCTCCACGGCGGCGGCAAATTTCAGGTTGCTCAGGGTGTATTCGTGGGTGCAGTAGACCAGCGTGTCTTCCGGCAGCGCCGCCAGACGGCTCAACGACTGGTGCATCTGTTGCGGCGTGCCTTCGAACAGGCGGCCGCAACCGGCAGCGAACAGGGTGTCGCCACAGAACAGCAGGCCATGATGGTAGTAGGCGATGTGTCCCAGGGTGTGGCCAGGCACGGCGTAGACGTCGAAGTCCCAGCCGAGCACGCGCACCGTGTCGTTGTCCTTGAGGGCCACGTCACGCCCCGGGATGCTTTCGCTGGCCGGCCCGTAGACCGTGGCGCCGGTAGCCTTTTTCAGCGTCTCGACGCCGCCGACATGGTCGTGGTGATGGTGGGTGATGAGGATGTCGCCGAGCACCCAGCCCGGATGCGCGTCGAGCCACGCCTGCACGGGGGCGGCATCCCCCGGATCGACCACTGCGCAACGCTGGGTGGCATGATCCTGTAACAACCAGATGTAGTTGTCGGTGAAGGCGGGCAGGGCACTGATCTGTATCATCGTCGAATTCGCCAAGCGGGTAACATTGGCGCATCTTAGAGGTTCCTGGCGTGTTGGAGAATGCAATGATCGATAAAGCGTTCGCTCAGGCCGATCCTGACTGGCTCGCGCTGATCGGTGCAGCCCGTGAATGGCTGTCCGGCCCCCTCGGGCAATTTCTGCTGGACGAAGAACGGCGCATGCTCGAAGACGAGCTGGGCCGGTTCTTTGGCGGCTATCTGGTGCATTACGGCCCGTCCGCCGAAACACCGCCGTCGGCGCCGCAGGTGCAGCGCAACGTGCGGCTTGGCGCGCCGTTGCCGGGCGTGGAGATCGTCTGCGAAGAACAGGCCTGGCCGTTGAGCGAGCACGCCGCCGACGTGGTGGTGTTGCAGCACGGCCTGGATTTCTGCCTGTCGCCCCACGGACTTTTGCGCGAAGCGGCCAGCAGCGTGCGCCCCGGCGGGCATCTGCTGATCGTCGGCATCAACCCCTGGAGCACCTGGGGGCTGCGCCATGTATTCGCCCATGATGCGTTGCGTCAGGCGCGCTGCATCTCGCCGTCACGGGTGGCCGACTGGCTCAACCTGCTGGGCTTCGCGCTGGAGAAACGCCGCTTCGGGTGCTATCGTCCGCCGCTCGCGTCACCCAAGTGGCAGGCCCGTCTGGCCGGCTGGGAACGCAAGGCTGGCGACTGGCAACTGTCGGGCGGCGGCTTCTATTTACTGGTCGCGCGCAAGATCGTGGTCGGCCTGCGTCCGGTGCGTCAGGAACGCCGCGAGCCGATGGGCAAGCTGATTCCGTTGCCGATGGCCAAGGTCAACCGCCGGCGCATCGAACCGTAAAACCTTCTTTTATTTGTGGCCGGGTCAATCCTGGCCTCGGCCATTGTCGATCCGTGATCGGCGAGGCCACGCATTTTTTCTGGATATACTGGCATGAGCGAAAGCGTCGATAGCGTAGAACTGTTCACTGACGGCGCCTGCAAGGGCAACCCCGGCCCGGGCGGCTGGGGCGCCTTGCTGGTGTGCAAGGGCGTTGAAAAGGAACTGTGGGGCGGCGAAGCCAATACCACCAACAACCGCATGGAGCTGCTCGGTGCGATTCGCGGCCTGGAAGCCCTCAAGCGTCCGTGCGAAGTGCTGCTGGTGACCGACTCGCAATACGTGATGAAAGGCATCAACGAGTGGATGGCCAACTGGAAGAAACGCGGCTGGAAAACCGCCGCCAAGGAGCCAGTGAAAAACGCCGACCTGTGGAAAGAGCTCGACGAGCAGGTCAACCGCCACAAGGTCACCTGGAAATGGGTCCGCGGCCACATCGGCCACCACGGCAACGAACGCGCCGACCAGCTGGCCAACCGCGGGGTGGATGAGGTTCGCGGTTACAAGCAGAGCTGAATCCTTCCCACTGAAACACTCCCGGCGAGCGTGTTAACATCGCCGCTTTTGCACGATTGACCCCCGTTGAGAGCTGAACACTGATGGCCACCAGATCCGTTGTACTCGATACCGAAACCACCGGCATGCCGGTGACCGACGGCCACCGGATTATCGAAATCGGTTGTGTCGAGTTGATCGGTCGACGCCTGACGGGTCGGCACTTTCACGTTTACCTGCAACCGGATCGCGAGAGTGATGAAGGCGCGATTGCCGTTCACGGCATCACCAACGAATTCCTGGTCGGCAAGCCGCGTTTCGCCGAAGTGGCCGACGAGTTTTTCGAGTTCATCAACGGCGCGCAGCTGATCATCCATAACGCGGCGTTCGACGTTGGCTTCATCAACAACGAATTCGCCCTGATGGGCCAGCAGGATCGCGCGGACATCACGCAGCACTGCACGATCCTCGACACCCTGATGATGGCCCGGGAACGTCACCCGGGTCAGCGCAATAGCCTCGATGCCTTGTGCAAACGCTACGGCGTCGACAACTCCGGCCGTGAGCTGCACGGCGCATTGCTCGACTCGGAGATTCTCGCCGACGTCTACCTGACCATGACCGGTGGCCAGACCAGCCTGTCCCTGGCCGGCAACGCCTCCGATGGCAACGGAACCGGCAATGGTGCGGACAACTCCGCCACCGAAATCCGTCGTCTGCCGGCAGATCGTCAGCCGGGGCGAATCATTCGCGCTACCGAGGCCGAGCTGGCCGAACACCAGGTGCGTCTGGAAATCATCGCCAAGTCGGCCGGCGCCCCGGCGCTGTGGACCCAGCTGCTGGAAGCCGAAGCCCAGGCGTAAGACAAAAAAGGATCGTCCGGACACTCAAGCCGTGTCCGGACGATCCTTTGTTTTTGGCAGTACTGACAACTGGCCACCCTCGCCACATCGGCTCCGACCCTCTACCCTGAGGACATTGGCAGATCACTCTCCGCCGCCTCAGGACACTGAGCCCCATGTACAAAGATCTGAAGTTCCCGGTATTGATCGTCCACCGCGACATCAAGGCCGACACGGTTGCCGGTGACCGCATCCGCGGAATCGCCCGAGAGCTGGAGCTGGAAGGTTTCAGTATCGTTTCGGCCACGGACTACACCGAAGGCCGGCTGGTGGCGTCGACCCACCATGGTCTGGCGTGCATGCTGATCGCCGCCGAAGATGCCAGCACCAATTCCCATCTGTTGCAGAACATGGCCGAACTGATCGGTCTGGCCCGGGTGCGGGCGCCGGATCTGCCGATCTTTGCCCTTGGCGAGCAAGTCACCCTGGAAAACGCCCCGGCCGATGCCATGGCCGAGCTCAACCAGTTGCGCGGCATTCTCTACCTGTTCGAAGACACGGTGCCGTTTCTCGCCCGGCAAGTGGCGCGGGCGGCGCGCAAATACCTGGACGGGCTGTTGCCGCCATTCTTCAAGGCGCTGGTGCAGCATACGGCCGATTCCAATTATTCCTGGCACACCCCCGGTCATGGCGGTGGTGTGGCGTATCACAAGAGTCCGGTGGGGCAGGCGTTTCACCAGTTCTTCGGGGAAAACACCCTGCGCTCCGATTTATCGGTGTCGGTGCCGGAGCTGGGTTCCTTGCTCGACCACACCGGGCCACTCGCCGAGGCGGAAGCGCGAGCCGCGCGCAATTTCGGCGCCGATCACACCTTTTTCGTGATCAATGGCACCTCGACCGCCAACAAGATCGTCTGGCATTCGATGGTCGGGCGCGATGATCTGGTGCTGGTGGATCGCAACTGTCACAAGTCGGTGTTGCACGCGATCATCATGACCGGCGCGATTCCACTGTACCTGTGCCCGGAGCGCAATGAGCTGGGGATCATTGGTCCGATTCCGCTCAGTGAATTCAGTCGCGAATCGATTCAGGCCAAGATCGATGCCAGCCCGCTGACCAAGGGCCGCGAGCCGAAAGTCAAACTGGCGGTGATCACCAACTCGACCTACGACGGCCTCTGTTACAACGCCGAGCTGATCAAGCAGAGTCTGGGCAACAGCGTCGAAGTCCTGCATTTCGACGAAGCCTGGTACGCCTACGCGGCGTTTCACGAATTTTTTGCCGGCCGTTACGGCATGGCCACCTCGCGCAGCGAGGACAGTCCGCTGGTGTTCACCACCCATTCCACCCACAAACTGCTGGCGGCGTTCAGCCAGGCCTCGATGATTCATGTGCAGGACGGCGGCGCGCGGCAACTGGATCGCGACCGGTTCAACGAAGCGTTCATGATGCACATCTCGACGTCGCCGCAGTACAGCATCATTGCTTCGCTGGACGTCGCCTCGGCGATGATGGAAGGCCCGGCCGGACGCTCGCTGCTGCAGGAAACCTTCGACGAAGCCCTGAGCTTTCGCCGGGCCCTGGCCAATCTGCGTCAGCACATCGCCGCTGACGATTGGTGGTTCTCGATCTGGCAGCCACCGGGTGTCGAGGGCATCGACCGGGTGCAGACCGAGGACTGGCTGCTGCAACCGGATGCGGACTGGCACGGTTTCGGCGAGGTCAGCGACGACTACGTACTGCTCGACCCGATCAAGGTCACTTTGGTCATGCCGGGCCTGACTGCTGGCGGCGCTTTGAGCGACAAGGGCATTCCGGCAGCCGTGGTCAGCCGTTTCCTCTGGGAGCGCGGGCTGGTGGTGGAGAAAACCGGTCTGTATTCATTTCTGGTGCTGTTCTCCATGGGCATCACCAAAGGCAAGTGGAGCACGCTGTTGACCGAACTGCTGGAGTTCAAGCGCAGCTACGACGCCAACGTCAGCCTCGATACCTGCCTCAAGTGCGTCGCCCAGGAAGATCCTGTGCGCTATCGCGGCATGGGCCTGCGCGATCTGTGCGATCAGCTCCACGCCTGCTACCGCAGCAACGCCACCGCCAGACACCTCAAGCGCATGTACACCGTGCTGCCGGAAATCGCCATGAAACCGGCCCATGCTTACGACCAACTGGTGCGCGGCGAGGTCGAGGCGGTGCCGATCGACGAGCTGGAAGGTCGGGTGGCGGCGGTGATGCTGGTGCCATACCCGCCGGGGATTCCGCTGATCATGCCCGGCGAACGTTTTACCGAATCCACGCGCTCGATCATCGAATACCTCAGGTTTGCCCGCACGTTCGACGCAACGTTTCCGGGCTTCGTGGTCGATGTGCACGGTCTGCAACATGAAGATGAGGGCAATGGGCGGCAATACACCGTCGATTGCGTCAAGGAGTGAGGGCTTTTCCGAGTATGCAACCGGTCATGAATCCGAAATACCCGGGGCTGTCGGTGCGGGTCGCCGACGAGGGTTTCGCCGAATATATCTGGGGCAGCGATTTCAGTTTCGAGGTGGCCGCCTACGGCGCGGCAGAAATCGGCAAGCCTGTGGCGCAATGGGCCGTGACCGCCATCGTGCCGTATCGCAAGTGCTACGGCATCGATCCGGAGGAGTTCAGCAGTTTTCGCGACGCCGCCGACAGCGCGATCTTCATGGCGTATCTGGAGGACGAGCCGGTCGGTCATCTGGTGATCAGCACCAACTGGAACGGCTTCGCCCATATCGATGAACTGGCGGTGCACGCCCCGGCGCGGCGCCATGGTGTGGCCAAGGCCTTGCTCGACGTGGCGCAGTTCTGGAGCCGCAAGAAAAAGCTGCCGGGAATCATGCTGGAAACCCAGAACAACAACCTCGGCGCCTGTCGCCTGTATGAGCGTTGCGGGTATGTGATCGGCGGCATCGACCACCTGCGTTATCGCGGAATCGATCCGAACACCGCCGAAGTAGCGCTGTTCTGGTATCGATTGTTCGATAACCCGCTGGAGCATCCGATCAGTTCGCCAGCATCGCCTCGGCTTGTTCCGTAACGATCCCAAGCAGCGTCTGTATCGCCGCTGACGGCGTGGCGTGTTTGAAGGTCAGGGCATACAGGCTGATCGGCACCGCCGGCGACAACGGGCAGACATCGAGACCGCCCGCCCGCGCACCAAGGGCGGTGAACGGGTCGACGATCGCCAGGCCTTCGCCGGCCTCGACCATGCTGCGCATCATCTGGTGGGTTTGCACCCTGGTCTGGATGGTCGGCGCCGGGCGCAGGGCCTGGAGCTTGTTTTCCAGGGCCGGACTCAACGGGTCCTGACCTTCGAGGCCGACCATCGCCTGACCGGCCAGATCCTGCAGGGAAATGTACTTCTGCTTCGGCTGCAGCCAGCCGTGGGGCGCAAGCAATTGCAACTTGCCCTGGGCCATTGGCTGGCAATGGATATCGGGGTGTTGTGGATCGTGCAGGCTCAGGCCCAGATCGCTGTCGCGCAGCAGCAGGTGGCGGACGATGTCGCGGGTCGGTTCACTGAGCAGGGTGCAGGGCACGTCGGGCAGGCGCCGGCGCAGGGCGGCGAGGCTTTGCGGCAGCAGTTGCTGGGCCAGCGGCGGGGTGCCGATGATCCGCAGGGGTGGGGCGAGGTATTGCTTGAGACTGCTGGCCAGCCGTTGCACCGGTTCCAGCGCTTCATAGATGTGGCCGATCTCGACTTGCAGCGCCCGGGCCTCCGGGGTTGGCTGAAGTCGTCCGCGTACGCTGGCGAACAGCATGAACCCGAGCTGACTCTCGGCTTCGCGCAAACGCTCCTCGACCTCGGGCGCCGCTAGTTGCAGCCATTCGGCGGCGGTGCCCACGTGACCGGTCTGCAAAAGCGCCTGAATCACCTCGATATGACGTAAACGCATGCGTGAAGTCCATGTCCGGCCGTTGGGGTCAGTGGCTGAATCCTACCCCAACTCGGCGCGGATGACTTCTGCTCATAACGATCGGTTAGGAAGCGACCGATGGCTCGGGTTCGCGGATCAGGGTGATGCCCGACTGAACCAGCAGAAACTCGTTGTCGTCGATCTTGTTGACGCGGTCGCCAATCGCCAGTTTGTAGGTGGTAACGGGCTCCGTGCCGGTGAAACCGTCTGCCGACGGGTTGGATTCCTGGAACTCATGCACGGAATAAACGCGGCCTTCCGCATCTCTTGCATGGAACTGACCGACGAGTACTGCTGCCATCTGCTTAGAACCTCTGGAGATAAAACGCTTGATTTGCGGCTTGGTAGACCTTCATCGAGCTTGGTAAGTTTTCCTACAGGAAAAAAATATTCCAGACGCGGGAAATAACCTTCGGCGTCTGGTGGAATCGTCACCGGATCATCTATAACTAGTGGCTCCTCCCACGGACAGTCGAGAGTCTTCCAATGAGCAATGTCTATAACGTCGCAGTAGTGGTCGGCAGCCTGCGCAAGGCGTCCATCAACCGCAAGGTCGCCCTGGCGCTGGCGGAACTGGCACCGGCCAATCTCAAGCTGAACATTGTCGAAATTGGCGATCTGCCACTCTACAACGAAGACATCGACGGCGATTCACCGCCGGCAGCCTACAGCACTTTCCGGCAAAAAGTGGGTTCATCCGACGCTCTGCTGTTTGTCACCCCGGAGTACAACCGCTCGGTGCCGGCGCCTTTGAAGAACGCGATCGATGTCGGTTCGCGGCCATATGGCAAGAGTGTCTGGAGCGGCAAACCGGGGGCGGTGATCAGCGTTTCGCCGGGTGCCATCGGCGGTTTCGGTGCCAACCAGCATCTGCGTCAGTCCTTCGTTTTCCTCAACGTGCCTTGCATGCAGCAGCCGGAAGCCTACCTGGGCGGCGCGGGCACGGCGTTCGACGAGGCGGGCAAACTGAACGAGTCGGTGAAGCCGTTTCTGCAAAGTTTCATCAATGCCTTTGGTGAGTGGGTGGCGCAGCACAAGAAGTGATCCACTGATTTTTCTGACAAGATATCGACCCTGTGGGAGCGAGCCTGCTCGCGATGGCGGTGTATCAGCTGGCACATCAGTTGAATGACACATCGCAATCGCGAGCAGGCTCGCTCCCACAGGTTTTTGTTGTGGCTTGTTTTCTTAACCTGACTGAAGGCTGTCGCGAATGCTCGCTGCGTCACTGATTTTCCTGCTGACCATTACCCTGGTGATCTGGCAACCCAAAGGCCTCGGGGTCGGCTGGAGTGCAACGTTCGGCGCCATCATTGCGCTGATTTTTGGTGTGGTGCACCTGAGCGATATCCCGCTGGTGTGGCAAATCATCTGGAACGCCACCGGCACGTTCGTGGCGCTGATCATCATCAGTCTGCTGCTCGACGAAGCCGGCTTTTTCGCTTGGGCGGCGTTGCACGTGGCGCGTTGGGGGCGGGGCAGCGGGCGCAAGCTGTTTGCTTTTATGGTGCTGCTCGGCGCGCTGGTGTCGGCGCTGTTCGCCAATGACGGCGCGGCGCTGATCCTCACGCCGATCGTGATTTCCATGCTGCTGGCCCTGCGCTTTTCCCCGGCGGCGACTCTGGCGTTCGTCATGGGCGCGGGGTTCATTGCCGACACCGCGAGCCTGCCGCTGGTGGTGTCGAACCTGGTGAACATCGTCTCGGCCGACTTTTTCCACATCGGTTTCAACCGCTATGCGGCGGTGATGGTGCCGGTCAACTTCGTCAGCGTCGCGGCCACGCTGGGCATGCTGCTGTGGTTCTTCCGCCGTGATATTCCCAAGAGCTACGACCCGGAACAGCTTGAACACCCGGAAACCGCCATCCACGACAAGGCCACGTTCTACGCCGGTTGGGCGGTGTTGCTGATTCTGTTGATTGGCTGTTTCGCGCTGGAACCGCTGGGCATTCCGATCAGTGCGATCTCGGCGGTGTGCGCGGCCTTGTTGCTGGCGATTGCCGCGCGCGGGCACAAGATCTCCACGCGCAAGGTCATGAAAGAGGCGCCGTGGCAGATCGTGATTTTCTCGCTCGGCATGTACCTGGTGGTCTACGGACTGCGCAATGCCGGGCTCACCGATTATCTGGCCGGGTGGCTCGATGTGTTCGCCGTTCACGGCGTATGGGGTGCGGCGATGGGCACCGGGGTGCTGACGGCCTTGTTGTCATCGATCATGAACAACCTGCCGACGGTGCTGGTCGGCTTGCTGTCGATCGATGCCAGTCAGGCCAGCGGTGTGGTGAAGGAGGCGATGATCTACGCCAACGTGATCGGCAGTGACCTGGGGCCGAAAATCACCCCGATCGGCAGTCTCGCGACCTTGCTCTGGCTGCATGTGCTGGAGCGCAAGAACATCCGGATCGGCTGGGGTTATTACTTCAAGGTCGGGATCGTACTGACGGTGCCGGTGTTGCTGGTGACGCTGGCCGCACTGGCGGTGCGGTTGTCGGTTTAATTCTGCCCCGGCACGTTCGGCCACAGGTCCGACACCAGAAACAGCCGCTCGGCTTCTTCCCATTCGCCCCGGGCGTTTTCGGTCAGGCGCACCATCAGTTGCGCCGGGGCCAGTGGTTCGAGTTCATCGAGCCAGGCCTGCAAATGGCCGTTGCTCCAGGTCTGGTCCGCCGGGTAGTGCGCCGGCGCCAGCCAGGCGTGGCGGGGCAGGGGTTGCCAGCGTCCGGCCGGGCGCTGCGCGACAAACGCCGGCCAGTCTTTCTGATGCAGCCAGCTGCCACGCAAATGCTGCGGGTGGGCACCGCTGGGCGGCACGGACTGACCGGGCCACGGATACAGCAAGTATCCGCCCAGCCACAGTTGCGCGCTGAACGACCTGACATCCAGCGCCGCCAGCACTTCGCGGCTTTCCGGGCGCGCGGAGATCGGCAACTGATGTTCGCTCAAATGCGCCAGTTTGCGATCCAGCCGATCATGACAACCCGGCCCCAGCCACGATGCCGGATCATGACCGTCGCCGTTCTGCGGGCCGAGGTAGAGCTTGATCGCCAGTTCCAGGTGATGCACGCCGTCGCGGTCGCGCAGCAGCATGTCCAGCTCGCCGAGGGTGTGACCTTCACGGCGGATCGGCAGGTTGGCGGCGATCAGTTCGATGCCTGGCGCGTGTTTCACCGCAAATTGCCACAACCGCTCGTAATACAGGCCCAGGCGCCGGGTGCGGGCCTGGGACAGCCAGTGCAGCAGGCCGTAACTGTCGCGGTCGAGCTGGCGCAACCAGTGTTCCAGGCGCTCGGGGTCGCCGACCCAGTCGCTGCCCGCCAGCGGATGGCGCTGCGGCCATGGGGTGGCGGCGAGCATCGGCGGGGCGAGGATCACCCACGCCAGATCGCGCACCTCGGGGTGGCGTAACTGGTGGGGCAGCTGAAGCAAATCGGGAAATAGGATCATCTTGCGAGCATAGCCTCAAACACCGGTGCATCCTCGGGGCTGAAAGGATTTTGTCTATCCGGCGCTTTCGCCCATAATCGTGCTTTTCGCCGTCTCAGTCCCCCGCAGGAGTCCCATGGAGCAATTTCGTAATATCGGCATCATCGGTCGCCTGGGCAGCTCCCAGGTGCTGGATACCGTCCGCCGACTGAAACGCTTCCTGCTCGATCGTCACCTGCACGTGATTCTCGAAGACACCATCGCCGAAGTCCTGCCGGGCCATGGCCTGCAAACTTCGTCACGCAAGATGCTCGGCGAAGTCTGCGACATGGTGATCGTGGTCGGCGGTGACGGCAGCCTGCTCGGCGCCGCGCGGGCCCTGGCCAAGCACAATATTCCGGTGCTCGGGATCAACCGTGGCAGCCTCGGCTTTCTCACCGACATCCGCCCCGACGAACTGGAAATCAAGGTCGCCGAAGTGCTCGACGGCCATTATCTGGTGGAAAACCGCTTCCTGCTGCAGGCCGAAGTCCGTCGTCACGCCGAGGCCATCGGCCAGGGCGATGCGCTGAACGACGTGGTGCTGCACCCGGGCAAATCGACGCGGATGATCGAGTTCGAGCTGTACATCGACGGCCAGTTCGTCTGCAGCCAGAAGGCCGACGGCCTGATCGTGTCGACCCCGACCGGTTCTACCGCATACGCGCTGTCCGCCGGCGGCCCGATCATGCATCCCAAGCTTGACGCTATTGTGATTGTGCCGATGTACCCCCATACCTTGTCGGGCAGACCGATCGTGGTCGATGGCAACAGTGAGCTGAAAATCGTCGTGTCCAAAGATATGCAGATCTACCCGCAGGTCTCCTGCGACGGGCAGAACCACTTCACCTGCGCGCCGGGCGACACCATCACCGTCAGCAAGAAAGCGCAGAAGCTGCGGCTGATCCATCCGCTCGACCACAACTACTACGAAGTCTGCCGGACCAAGCTCGGCTGGGGCAGCAAGTTGGGTGGTGGAGGCGACTGATGCTCGATCCCGCGCGCAGTTATGACCTGATTGGTGACGTGCACGGATGCGCCCTGACCCTGGAACACTTGCTGGACCGTCTCGGTTACCACAAGCAGGGCGGGGTCTGGCGGCATCCGTCGCGCATGGCCGTGTTTGTCGGCGACATCATCGACCGCGGCCCGCGGATTCGCGAGGCGCTGCACATCGTCCACGACATGGTCGAGGCCGGTCAGGCGTTGTGCATCATGGGCAACCACGAGTTCAACGCCCTCGGCTGGAGCACCCCGGCGCCTCCGGGCAGCGGCAAGCAGTTCGTGCGTGAACACACCCCGCGCCATGCCCGATTGCTGCACGAAACCCTGACCCAGTTCGAAGACCATCCGGGCGACTGGCACGACTTCCAGCAGTGGTTCTACCAACTGCCGCTGTTCGTCGACGCCGGACGTTTCCGCGTGGTGCATGCCTGCTGGGATGCCGGCCTGATAGAGCCGCTGCGCGCGCTGTTCCCCGATGGCTGCATCGATGAACACTTCCTCCAGGCGTCGGCGGTGCCAGGCAGTTTCGCCTGCACCGTATTCGATCGCCTGCTGCGCGGCACCGACATGCGCCTGCCGGATGGCCTGACCATGACCAGCGGCGATGGCCTGGTGCGTTCGTTCTTCCGCACCAAGTTCTGGGAAGACGATCCGCAGACCTACGGCGACATTGTGTTCCAGCCCGATGCACTGCCGGAACCGGTGGCGCAAAAACCGCTGACCTCCAGCGAAAAGAATTCCCTGCTGCGCTACGGTATCGATGAGCCATTGCTGTTCGTCGGCCACTACTGGCGCAGCGGCAAACCGGCGCCGATCCGGCCGAACCTCGCGTGCCTGGATTACAGCGCGGTGCTCTACGGCAAACTGGTCGCCTATCGTCTGGATCAGGAAACCCGCCTCGATCCGCATAAATTTGTCTGGGTCGACGTCGAGCGGCCGGAGGTGCTGCGATGAGTGCCATAGCCGTCTTGCGTGTGCCGTTGGCGGCGGACCTGAGTGGGTTCGTCAAACTGCTGCAACGCATGCAAGTGCCCCATCGCGTCAGTGAAGAGGCGGGCGAGCAGGTGTTGTGGGTGCCCTCGGAAATCAGCGACGACGTACGTTCGCTGTACGAGCGTTTCCCGGCGGGGGACCCCGATCAGCAGTTGGAAATCCCGGTGGCGCCGACGTTCAAGCGCCCGAGCTTTGCCGAGCAACTGAAACATGCCAAAGCCACCGGATTCATTCTGCTGCTGAGCCTGATCGTCGGCGGGTTGACCTTCCTTGGCGATAACCTCGACACCATGCGTTGGCTGACCTTCCTCGATTTCCGCGTGGTCGGCGACTACATCCACTTCACACCACTGGCCGACAGCCTGGCAGCGGGGCAGTGGTGGCGCCTGTTTACGCCGATGCTGATCCACTTCGGCGTCCTGCACCTGGCCATGAACGGCATGTGGTACTGGGAGCTGGGGCGGCGCATCGAGTCGCGCCAGGGCAGCGTCAACCTGATCGGCCTGACGTTGCTGTTCGGCCTGGTTTCCAACTATGCGCAATTCGCGTGGAGCGGCCCGAGCCTGTTCGGCGGCCTGTCCGGCGTACTTTACGGATTGCTCGGTCACTGCTGGATCTTCCAGTTGCTGGCGCCGAACCCGGCCTATCGCCTGCCGCGCGGCGTGCTGGTGATGATGCTGGTGTGGCTGGTGATCTGCATGTCCGGGCTGATCTCGATGATCGGTTTCGGCGAAATCGCCAACGCTGCCCACGTCAGCGGGTTACTCATCGGATGCTTAACCGGTTTGTTGGGCGGTTTGTACAACCGCCGTAAACTGGCCGCCTGAATTTTTTGAATAAAGAGCACGGAGACCCTGATGTCCTCTTTTAACGATTTGATCAAGAACATCACCCCGGACATCTACCAGAGCCTGAAACTGGCGGTAGAAATCGGCAAATGGTCGGACGGTGGCAAGCTCACCGCCGAGCAGCGTGAACTGTCGTTGCAGGCGATGATCGCCTGGGAAATGCAGAACCTGCCCGAGGAAGAGCGCACCGGTTACATGGGCCCGCAGGAATGCGCGTCGAAGTCGATCGAAGTGCCGAACATCCTGTTCAAGTCGGACGCCCTCCATTGATCGAGATCGGCCGCGGTGCAATCAGCAAAATGTCGGCGCGCCTGGACGGGCCGAACGTGCAGTACGCGTTTCGTCTGGATGACGTCGAGGTGCCGGTCAACCCGTTGATCGGCAGCACGGTGCGTCTGGAATACCTGGGGGCGATTCATTGCACCCATTGCGGGCGCAAGACCAAGACCAGTTTCAGTCAGGGCTACTGCTACCCGTGCATGACCAAACTGGCCCAGTGCGATATCTGCATCATGAGCCCGGAGCGCTGCCACTTCGAGGCCGGCACCTGCCGTGAGCCGGAGTGGGGCGAGAAGTTCTGCATGACCGGCCACGTCGTCTACCTGGCCAATTCGTCGGGGATCAAGGTCGGCATCACTCGCGCCACCCAGTTGCCGACCCGCTGGCTCGACCAGGGCGCCAGTCAGGCGTTGCCGATCATGCGCGTGTCCACGCGGCAGCAGTCGGGTTTCGTCGAAGACCTGTTCCGCAGTCAGGTGGCAGACAAGACCAACTGGCGCGCCTTGCTCAAGGGCGACGCGGCGGCGGTGGATCTGGCGCAGGTGCGCGATCAACTGTTCGAAAGCTGCGCCCCGGGTCTGCAAGGTTTGCAGGAGCGATTCGGTCTCCAGGCCATTCAGACCATCGCCGATGTCGAGCCGCTGGAAATCCGTTACCCGGTCGAGCAGTACCCGGCCAAGATCGTCAGCTTCAACCTGGACAAGAACCCGATTGCCGAAGGCACGCTGCTGGGGATCAAGGGCCAGTACCTGATCTTCGACACCGGCGTGATCAATATTCGTAAATACACGGCCTATCAGCTCGCCGTGCATCAATAAGGACTTCAGCATGCGCACCGAACAACCGAAGATGATTTACCTGAAGGACTATCAGGCGCCCGAGTACCTGATCGACGAAACACACCTGACCTTCGAGTTGTTCGAGGACCACAGTCTGGTCCACGCGCAACTGGTGATGCGCCGCAACCCGGCCCGTGGCCCGGGCCTGCCGCCGCTGGTGCTCGATGGCCAGCAGCTGGAACTGCTGTCGGTGACCCTGGCAGACCAGGAACTGAGCGCTGACGACTACCAACTCACTGAAAACCACCTGACCCTGCAACCGGCCAGCGAAACCTTCACGGTCGACACCAGCGTCAGGATCCACCCGGAAACCAACACCGCACTGGAAGGCCTGTACAAGTCCGGCACGATGTTCTGCACCCAGTGCGAGGCCGAAGGCTTCCGCAAGATCACCTATTACCTCGACCGCCCGGACGTGATGAGCAAGTTCACCACCACCGTGGTCGCCGAGCAGCACAGCTATCCGGTGCTGCTGTCCAACGGCAACCCGATCGCCAGCGGCCCCGGCGAAGACGGCCGGCACTGGGCGACCTGGGAAGACCCGTTCATGAAACCGGCATACCTTTTCGCGCTGGTGGCCGGTGACCTGTGGTGCGTTGAAGACTCCTTCACCACCATGACCAACCGCAACGTGGCGCTGCGCATCTATGTCGAGCCGGAAAACATCGACAAGTGCCAGCACGCCATGAACAGCCTGAAGAAGTCGATGCGCTGGGACGAAGAGGTCTACGGTCGCGAGTACGATCTGGACATCTTCATGATCGTCGCCGTGAACGACTTCAACATGGGCGCCATGGAGAACAAGGGCCTCAACATTTTCAACTCCAGCGCCGTGCTGGCCCGCGCCGAAACCGCCACCGACGCCGCGCACCAGCGGGTCGAGGCGATCGTCGCTCACGAATACTTCCACAACTGGTCGGGCAACCGCGTGACCTGCCGCGACTGGTTCCAGCTGTCGCTCAAAGAAGGCTTCACCGTCTTCCGTGACGCTGGTTTCTCGTCCGACATGAACTCGGCCACGGTCAAGCGCATTCAGGACGTGGCGTACCTGCGTACTCACCAGTTCGCCGAAGATGCCGGCCCGATGGCCCACGCCGTGCGCCCGGACAGCTTCATCGAGATTTCCAACTTCTACACCCTGACCGTGTACGAAAAGGGCTCGGAAGTTGTCGGCATGATCCACACCCTGCTGGGCGCCGAAGGCTTCCGCAAGGGCAGCGACCTGTACTTTGAACGCCACGACGGCCAGGCCGTGACCTGCGATGACTTCATCAAGGCCATGGAAGATGCCAACGGCGTCGACCTGACTCAGTTCAAGCGCTGGTACAGCCAGGCCGGTACACCGCGTCTGGCGGTGAGCGAGTCTTACGACGCCGCCGCGAAAACCTACAGCCTGACCTTCCGCCAGAGCTGCCCGGAAACCCCGGACAAGGTTGAAAAGCTGCCGTTCGTGATTCCGGTCGAACTGGGCCTGCTCGACCGCCAGGGCAACGAGATTGCCCTGCGTCTGGCCGGCGAAGCCTCGGCCCAGGGCACTAGCCGAGTGATCTCGGTGACCGAAGCCGAACAGACGTTCACCTTCGTCGACATCGCCGAACAACCGCTGCCGTCCTTGCTGCGTGGCTTCTCGGCGCCGGTGAAACTGAGCTTCCCGTACAACCGCGATCAGCTGATGTTCCTGATGCAGCATGACACCGACGGTTTCAACCGCTGGGATGCCGGTCAGCAACTGTCGGTGCAGGTGCTGCAAGAGTTGATCGGCCAGCAGCAGAAGGGCGAAAGCCTGGTGCTCGACCCACGTCTGGTTTCCGCGCTGCGCACCGTGCTGTCGGACGAGTCGCTGGATCAGGCGATGGTCGCGGAAATGCTCTCGCTGCCAAGCGAAGCCTACCTGACCGAAATCAGCGAAGTCGCCGACGTGGACGCGATCCACACCGCCCGCGAATTCGCCCGTCAGCAACTGGCGGACAATCTGTTCGAGGCGCTGTGGCTGCGTTATCAGGCCAACCGCGACCTGTCGAAGCAAACCCCGTACGTGGCCGAGGCCGAGCACTTCGCCCGTCGCGCGTTGCAGAACATCGCGCTGTCTTACCTGATGCTCAGCGGCAAGCCGGAAGTGCTGGCGGCAACGCTGGAACAGTTCGACAGCTGCGACAACATGACCGAGCGCCTGACCGCGCTGGCGGTGCTGGTCAACTCGCCGTTCGACGAGCAGAAAGCGACCGCACTGGCCAGTTTCGCCGAGCACTTCAAGGACAATCCGCTGGTCATGGATCAGTGGTTCAGCGTGCAGGCCGGCAGCACCTTGCCGGGCGGTCTGGAGCGGGTGAAAGCGCTGATGCAGCACCCGGCGTTCAACATCAAGAACCCGAACAAGGTGCGTGCGCTGGTCGGTGCGTTCGCCGGGCAGAACCTGATCAACTTCCACGCGGCGGACGGTTCGGGTTATCGCTTCCTGGCGGATCTGGTGATCGAACTGAACGGCTTCAACCCGCAGATCGCGTCGCGTCAATTGGCGCCGCTGACGCGCTGGCGCAAGTATGACGGTGCTCGTCAGGCGCTGATGAAGGCGGAGCTGGAGCGGATTCTGGCTTCGGGGCAGCTGTCTAGTGATGTTTATGAGGTGGTTAGCAAGAGCTTGGCTTGAGGCTGGTCGTTTGGGGTTGGTCTTGAGATGGTGTTTCAACTTTAGATCCAGCCCTCACCCTAACCCTCTCCCGGAGGGAGAGGGGACTGATTGCGGGATGCTTCAGATTTACGCCGACCTGATCCTGCTTTACCGAATCTATAATCGACTCGATTCTTCAGGTCGATGTA
This sequence comes from Pseudomonas sp. GW456-12-10-14-LB2, assembly GCF_002884345.1. Lineage (NCBI taxonomy): Bacteria > Pseudomonadati > Pseudomonadota > Gammaproteobacteria > Pseudomonadales > Pseudomonadaceae > Pseudomonas > Pseudomonas sp. GW456-12-10-14-LB2. The sequence goes on along the minus strand of NZ_POHV01000018.1, from coordinate 19,856 downwards.
TCGCGCAATACACCTCGGTCGGCTCCCTCTCCCTCGGGGAGAGGGCTGGGGTGAGGGGGTTGGGTTTCAGCTCCACCGCATTACTTCCGCAGAACCGGCTATAAAAAACGCCGCTCGATGAGCGGCGTTTTTTGTGGGTGGATGAAAAAGGTTTATTGGCGCAAATCAAATCGATCCAGATCCATCACCTTCGCCCAAGCGGCAACGAAGTCGTTGACGAACTTTTCCTTCGCATCGGAGCTGGCATACACCTCTGCCAGCGCCCGCAGCACCGAGTTGGAACCGAACACCAGATCGACCCGGGTCGCCGTCCACTTCACGCTGCCGGTTTTACGGTCGCGGCCTTCGAACTCGGTTTTCGACGTCGGTTTCCATTCCACGCCCATGTCCAGCAGGTTGCGGAAGAAATCGTTGGTCAGTGATCCGGGCTTGTCGGTAAAGACCCCGTGTTTCGTCTTGCCGACGTTGGTGTCCAGCACGCGCAGGCCGCCGATCAACACGGTCATTTCCGGCGCCGAAAGGGTCAGCAGTTGCGCCTTGTCGATCAGCAACGCTTCGGCCGGCACGCGGTAGGTGTTGGCGGCGTAGTTGCGGAAGCCGTCGGTGTGCGGTTCAAGGAAACCGAACGACTCGACGTCGGTTTGCTCCTGAGTCGCATCGGTGCGCCCCGGATTGAACGGCACGGTCACCGTGTGCCCGGCGTTTTTCGCCGCTTGTTCGACACCGGCATTACCCGCCAGCACGATCAGGTCCGCCAGCGAGACTTGCTTGCCTGCCGCCCCGGCGTTGAACTCGTTCTGAATGCCTTCGAGGACTTTCAGCACCTTGTCCAGTTGCTCCGGCTGGTTGGCCTGCCAGAACTTTTGCGGTGCCAGACGCAGACGTCCGCCATTGGCACCGCCGCGTTTGTCCGAGCCCCGGAAGGTCGATGCGGCCGCCCAGGCAGTGGAAACCAGTTCCGAAACGGACAGCCCCGAGGCCAGTACTTTGCCTTTCAGAGCCCTGATATCGCTGTCGTCCACCAGTGGATGCTTGGCCTCGGGAATCGGGTCTTGCCACAGCAGTTCTTCCTGGGGCAATTCCGGGCCGAGATAACGCGACAGCGGGCCCATGTCACGGTGAATCAGCTTGTACCAGGCGCGGGCGAAGGCGTCGGCCAGTTGATCGGGATTGGCCAGGAAGCGCCGCGAAATCTTCTCGTAGGCCGGGTCGAAACGCAGGGCCAGGTCGGAGGTAAGCATGGTCGGGTCGATGCGTTTGTTCGGGTCGTGGGCGTGGGGAATGGTGCCGGCCCCGGCGCCGTTTTTCGGTTTCCACTGATGGGCACCGGCCGGGCTCTTGGTCAGTTCCCATTCGAAGCCGAACAGGTTTTCCAGATAGTTGTTGCTCCACTTTGTCGGGGTGGTGGTCCAGGTCACTTCCAGGCCGCTGGTGATGGTGTCGGCGCCTTTGCCGGTGCCGAAGCTGTTTTTCCAGCCCAGGCCTTGTTCTTCGAGGCCGGCGGCTTCCGGTTCCGGGCCGACGTTATCGGCGGGGCCGGCGCCGTGGGTCTTGCCGAAGGCGTGGCCGCCGGCGATCAGGGCGACGGTTTCCTCGTCGTTCATGGCCATGCGGCCGAAGGTTTCGCGGATATCCTTGGCCGAGGCCACCGGGTCGGGATTGCCTTCCGGGCCTTCCGGGTTCACGTAGATCAGGCCCATCTGCACGGCGGCGAGCGGGTTCTCGAGGTTGCGTTCGCCCTGATTGGTGCGGCTTTCCTCATTGCCGTGTTCGGCAGGTTCCGCGACCAGTGTTCCTTCGCCCGGCGGCTGCATGGATTCCGGGTCCTTGCCGTAGCGATTGTCGCCGCCCAGCCATTTGTTTTCCGAACCCCAGTACACGTCTTCATCCGGTTCCCAGACGTCCGCGCGGCCACCGGAGAAACCGAAGGTCTTGAAGCCCATCGATTCCAGCGCGACGTTGCCGGTGAGAACGATCAGGTCGGCCCAGGAAATGTTGCGGCCGTATTTCTGCTTGATCGGCCACAGCAGGCGGCGGGCCTTGTCGAGGCTGACGTTGTCCGGCCAGCTGTTGAGTGGGGCGAAGCGTTGCTGGCCGGAGCCGGCGCCGCCACGGCCGTCAGCAGTGCGATAGGTGCCGGCGCTGTGCCAGGCCATGCGGATGAAGAGCGGGCCGTAGTGGCCGAAGTCCGCTGGCCACCACTCCTGGGAGTCGGTCATCAGCGCCGTCAGATCGCGTTTGAGGGCCTGGAAATCCAGGCTTTTGAAAGCCTTGGCGTAGTCGAAGTCCTTGCCCATCGGATCGGATGCGGGCGAGTGCTGACTCAGGATTTTCAGGTTCAGTTGATTCGGCCACCAATCGCGGTTCGTCGTGCCACCGCCGGCGGCGTGATTGAACGGGCATTTCGATTCATTTGCCATGTTCGGGATCCTTATCAGGTCTTCTGCGGCCGGCTCGTGCCGACTTCGGACTAGTAAGGCTAGACCCGACTTGGCAAGTCAGCTAATAGGCCGACTATTGGTGCCTGATAGGCGCAGTCTCTTATGCGAAGTGCGGGGAACCTGCAGGGGCAGGGCGCTGAAATGCCCGTGCTTGAGCGCTGGTTTGCATTTGTCTGGGCGAAACGGGATGGTCATTGGAAATGTTATTGTATAACATAAAAATGATTTCATCTGATTGCCGCCGGTAATACACCCTCTGTAGCGCCGGCATCGATCCTCTCTTTTCTGCCTGACGGATTTCTGAAATGCCTTCCCGTTTCCACACCTTCCAACCCCGCCTGACGCTCATGGCCTCGGCGCTGCTGATCGCTTCACCCGCATTCGCCGCCGACCCGCTGGAACTGCAACCGCAAGTCATCACCGGCAATCCGCTGGGCAGTCAGACGCTGGCCTCGCCCTCGAACGTGTTGAGCGGCGACAGCCTGACGCTGCAGCAAAAGGGCAGCCTCGGCGAAACCCTGAACAAGCAGCCGGGCGTGTCGTCGTCCTACTTCGGCCCGGGTGCGAGTCGCCCGATCATTCGCGGGCAGGACGGTGATCGCATTCGCATCCTGCGCAACGGCGTCGGCGCGCTGGACGCCTCGTCGCTGTCCTACGATCACGCGGTGCCGCTGGATCCGGTCAACGTCGAGCGCATCGAAATCGTCCGTGGCCCGGCAGCCTTGCTGTACGGCGGCAGCGCCATCGGCGGGGTGGTCAACACCTTCGACAACCGCATCCCGACCGAAGCCATCGACGGCATTCACGGTGCTGGCGAGTTGCGCTACGGCGGCGCCGACACCACCCGCAGCAGCGCCGGCAAACTCGAAGCCGGTAACGGCCAGTTCGCCTTGCACGTGGACGCCAGCGCCCGCGAATTCAATGACCTTAAAATCCCCGGCTACGCCAAGACCGGTCGTGAGCGGGCGAACGACGATGGCGATTCGAAGAAGCATCGGCTGGCCAACAGCGATGGTCGTCAGGACGGCGGTGCTGTGGGCGGGTCGTACACCTGGGATGACGGTTACGCGGGGCTGTCGTACAGCAATTACGATTCGAACTACGGCTCGCCGGCCGAAGACGACGTGCGCATCCGCATGGAGCAGGAGCACTACGCGTTTGCCTCGGAAATTCGCAACCTCGACGGCCCGTTCAGCTCGGTGAAGTTCGACGCCGGCTACACCGATTACCAGCACCGCGAAATCGAGGGCGGCGAGGTCGGCACCACGTTCAAGAACAAGGGCTACGAGGCGCGGGTCGAGGCCCGGCATCAGCCGCTGGGGCCGTTCAACGGGGTGATTGGTGCGCAGGTCAGTCGCAACGAATTCTCGGCGCTGGGCGAAGAAGCCTTCGTGCCGCACACCGATACCGATGCCGGTGCACTGTTCATTCTCGAAGAGCTGCAAGCCACGGATCGCCTGCTGTTCACCCTCGGCGGACGCCTTGAACACACCACGGTCGACCCGGACGCCAAAGGCAACGAGCGTTTCGCCAATGCCGATCGCTCCAGCAGCTTCACCGCCGGCAGCCTGTCATCCGGCGCGGTGTACACGCTGACGCCGGTCTGGTCGGTCGCCGCCACGCTGGGCTACACCGAACGCGCGCCGACGTTCTATGAGCTTTACGCCAACGGCGCCCACGTCGCCACCGGCACTTATGAAGTCGGGGACGCGGGGCTGTCGAAAGAGAAAGCCGTCTCCAGCGACCTGGCCCTGCGTTTCGACAACGGCACCCACAAGGGCAGCGTTGGCGTGTTCTATAGCCATTTCTCCAACTACATCGGCTTGCTCGGGACCGGGCGCACGCTCAACGACGAAGGCGAGGAAGACGCCGACGGCATCCCCGAATACACCTACTCCGGCGTGCGGGCGCGCTTCAGCGGTATCGAAGCGCAGGATCGCTGGACCCTTGGCGAAAACGCCTACGGCAAGTTTGCGCTGGAACTGTCGGGTGATTACACCCGCGCCAAAAACCTCGACAATGGCCAGGACCTGCCGCGCATCGCGCCGCTGAGGTTGAACACCGGTCTGTTGTGGGAGCTGGATCGCTGGCAGGCGCGGATCGATGTGGAACACGCCAGTTCCCAGCACCGGGTGCCGGACAACGAAAGCAGCACCGACGGCTACACCACGCTGGGGGCGAATGTGGGTTATCACTTTGATGTTGGCCAGAGCAAATGGCTGGCCTTCGTCAATGCCGAGAACCTGACCAACCAGACCGTGCGTTATGCCAGTTCGATCCTGCGGGATATTGCGCCGGCAGAAGGGCGCAGCATTCAGGTCGGTCTGCGCACCACGTTCTGATCGTTCACACCGGACGGGCGCCAGCGTCGTTGCGAAGCTGGCGTTCACCTCAACTCGATTGAGCTGTGTCTTCTTCCGGGATCTCGTCCAGCAGATCCTGTTGCCCCGGCAGCTCGGTGATCACGCTGAAATCACTGACCTCCACGGCGCCCAGGCCATACCCCAACAAGTGGAACGAAAACGCCTTGCGCGGTTGCGGGTTGTCGAAACTGAAGTCCATCTCCAGCGGCTGATCCGCTGTGGCGACCATCTCGGTCGGCAGGCCCAGTTGCACGTCCTGCTCGAACTCCTTGGCCTTGAGCTGAATATACGCCGCCTGCTGCGGATCGACCGAACGCACGGTCAGGCGCACGCGGGTGTGGGAGCCTTTGGGCATCTCCAGGTATTGCGCGCCGATCAGGTTGTCGGCCCAGTCGTCCTTGATCTGTGCTTGCAGCGGAATGACGTTGGCGCTGCCGAACTGGTAGCGCTGGTTCAGCGGGGTGCGCAGCAGCGACAGGTCCAGGGCCGAGGCGCGGGCGGCGATGTCCCGGGCGTTCTGGCCGCTGGCATTGCCCTTGAACGTGGCGCTTTCGGCGATGAACCCTTCGCTGGCGTAATTGCGGCAACGGCGCGGCATGTCGCATTCAGTCAGCAGGCCGCGACCGTCGTGATAGCGCAGCTTGCCGTTGGTGAACGACATGATTTCGCGGCCCGAATCGTAATCGCGAAACAACGAGCGCCCGCTGAGGGCGGAAGGCACCGGAAAATCGAAGTAATCCAGAATCGACGCGCTCAGATCGACGTGACCGTAGACCCCGGCGTTCAGGCGCGGCAGTTGCGCCTGCTCCGGCGCGAGGGTCAGGTTGAAGCCCCAGGACGACGCGAGGCGTACGCCGTCGATGCCGTGGGACTCGTCCGAAGTGATCACCACCAGCGTGTCTTTCAGCACGCCCTGGCGTTCGAGGCCGCTGAGAAACTGCTCCAGCGCATCGTCCAGATAACCGACGGCGGCCTGCTTGGGCGTGTCGTAGCGTTGCAGGTAATCCTCCGGCGCGGAGTAGGGCTGGTGAGTGCCGACGGTCAGCAGCGTGAGCATCCACGGCTGTTTCTGCTTCTTCAGTTCGCCGACGTATTTCAGTGCGCCTTCGAAAAACGCCTTGTCATCCTTGCCCCACGGGAATTCCAGGTAGTTGGCGTTGGTGAACCATTCCAGGCCATGGGTCGCATCGAACCCGATGTGCGGCATGATCTTGTCTTTGGCCATGAACCGCAGCCCTGCGCCTTGCAGGTAGTGAGTGGCAAAACCGTGCTGACGCAACTGGGCCGGCAGGCACGCCTGATTGCGCTCGTGCTGGGTCAGCATTTCCACGCCTTTGGGCGTGCCGTTGTCGAGCTTGTCGTAATCGCCGCAGAGCATGGCGTACAGACCGCGAATGGTCTGATGGGTGTGCAGCACGTAATCCGGAGTGTTCATGCCGCGCTCGGCCCAGCGGCTGAGGTTGGGCATCAGGTCTTCCTGATAATGGCTGCCGATAGCTTGGCGATTGGCGCCGATGTAGGCGCCCGGAATGCCTTCGAGGGCGACGATCAGCACGTTGCGCGCCTGGCCCTTGGCTGCCAGCAACGAGTGACCGTTCAGATCGACATCGGTGAGCCCGGCCATCGGTGGGGGCTCGACCTGGGTGTCGCCGTCCAGCCATTCTTCGGCCTGCATCTGCACGTCGGCGACCTGCGCGGCGAGCAGTTGGTGCGGCAGGTTGTACAGACGCCACGGGTCGGCATCGCTCGGGTTTAAGTGCTGCGCGCCCCAGTACGCGGAGAACAGCAGTACCGGCGTCGCCCAGGCTGCGCGGGGCAGAGCGGGGAACTTTGTCGCGCGTCGAGTCCAGTGACTCAGCAACCAAAAGGCCAGAGCCACCAGCAGCGCAACCGCCACACCGGGATGGGCGAATCCGCCGCCAGTGGAGTTTTCCACGAACTGCGGGTCGATCAGGTAATGCAGGTCTGCCACGGTCGGCAAGCGCCCGACCGCGCTGACCAGTTCCGCGGTCGCCACCGCCAGCAATCCCCAGAACAGCAGCACCGGTAGCGCCAGCCACCAGGGACGACGATGCAACAGCACCACCAGCAGACTGCCGATGGCCAGATCCGACAGATAACCGAACAGGCTCGACCAGCCGAGCGCCGCGCGAAGGCACACCGGCACGATCAGTACCAGGAAAACCAGAGAAAGAAGGCGGGCATCCAGGCGCCGCAGCCGTTGAAAAAGAGCGCTCACAAAAAAGACCTTCCAGCCATTAAACCGTCATAAAAGTGTGGGCGATGATACCAAGCGTCGGCAGTCTGATCGCCTTTTTAAACGGCTGGGTGATCCGGTCCCGAAGATCGCTGTGATCCATCCGCAAGGGGCGGGGCCTTGATCGGCGACCGTCTTGGCGGTTTTCCGGCCTGAGTGCGGCGGCGGTTTTATTGTTTCAGGCTGTTTAAGCGGCCTTTGATCCGTTCGTGCTGCATTTGCGAACCAGTGCGATTTACAATGCGCGACTTCTGATGGAGTCGTTCGTCGTGGATTTACTCGCGCAACTTCACGCGCAGCTCAGCCGCTGGGTGATCGATCCGGTCACCGAAAGGTTCCTTGGCCTGTTCGATTTGAACGGCCGCCTCGGTGTGGTGTTTCTGCTCACATCCTACGGCGTGGCATACGGCCTTTATCGCCACCGAAAATCCCGGCACCTGACGCAAGCCCGATCCTTCTGGCAATTTGTCGGCGGCGGTCGTGTTCACGGGCATCGTTCGGCCTGGCTGGATTACCGTTATTACTTCATCAAGGCGATTCTTCGGGTGACGCTGGTGTTGCCCGTGGTCGGCCTCGTCGACCCGCATATTCTGCGTTCGGGCGACTACGCACAGTTTTTCACTCAGTTGTGGGGCGCGCGCGAGCAAGTGCCGGAACACCCGTTGATCGCGTTGTTCTACGGACTGGGCGTGTTCCTGTTCAGGGATTTTCTGCATTACTGGATTCACCGCGCCTTCCATTCCCGCTATCTGTGGGAATTTCACAAGGTTCATCATTCGGCGCCGGTGCTGGTGCCGGCCACCGCCAGCCGGATTCACATTGCCGAATCGATCGTTGAACGAATCGTCATCACCGCCGGCCTCGGCGCGTTTGCCGGGACGGTCTGGTATGCCTGCGGCGGCGAGATCAGCCGCTACACGCTGTTCGGCGTGACCTGGCTGGCGCTGATCATCAACAGCCTGGGCTCCAATCTGCGGCACAGCCATGTCTGGCTGTCGTTCGGGCCGGCGGTCGAGCATGTGCTCAGCAGCCCGGCCCAGCACCAGATTCATCACAGCGACGCACCGCGCCATTTCAACAAGAATTTCGCGATCAATCTGTCACTGTGGGACTGGCTGTTCGGCACGCTGTACGTCACCACCTCAAAGCCCGAAGCCTTGCGCTTCGGCACGGGCGAGCAGGACCGCACGCGTTATCTGACGCTGTACAGCCTGACCGTCACCCCGTTCGTGGAAACCGCGAAGCGCCTGTCATTGAACGCCGACGGTCTTAGCACCCGGTTCAACCAGCGTACGCCTTGAACGTCGGTATCAGCCTGTTCATCAGTTTTTCGAAGCTGGTTTTCCAGTGATATCAATATGCGATAACGGTATTTAAATTTCGTTTTTTATAGCGATAAAGTCCGGCCTCACAGATTTTCCTGGAAATCACTGCGAGGTTGTCATGGCCCTACCGTTCAAACGTTCTGCACTGACGCTGCTGGCCGCTTCGCTGGCTGGTTCGCTACTCGGCAACACCGCTCAGGCCGAAGGCAAGATCAGCATCGCCCAGCAATTCGGCATCGGTTATCTGATTCTGGATGTGGTGCGCGATCAGCACTTGATCGAGAAGCACGGCAAGGCACAGGGCCTGGACATCGAGGTCGACTGGAACAGCATTTCCGGCGCCACCGCCATGAACGAAGCGTTGCTCACCGGATCGCTGGACGTGGTCTCGGCCGGCGTGCCGCCGATGCTCACCGTGTGGGATCGCACCAAGGGCAAGCAGAACGTCAAGGCCATCGCTTCGCTGGGCTCGATGCCCAACTACCTGCTGACCAATAACCCGAACGTGAAAACCCTCAAGGACTTCAGCGACAAGGATCGCATCGCCGTGCCGGCGGCGGGTGTGGGCTTCCAGTCGCGCACGCTGCAGATCGAAACGGCCAAGGAATTCGGCAATGACCAATACAAGAAATTCGACGACATCTCCGTCAGCCTGCCGCACCCGGATGCGACGGCCGCGTTGATCGCCGGCGGCTCGGAAATCAACGCACACTTCTCCAGCCCACCGTTCCAGTACCAGGCACTGCAGAATCCCAACGTGCATAAGGTGCTGAGTTCCTACGACGTGCTCGGCGGCCAGGCCACATTCAACGTGCTCTACACCACGGAAAAATTCCACGACGAAAACCCGAAAACCTACAAGGCGTTCTACGACGCCCTGGCCGAGGCCGAGAAGATCATCAAAGCCGACAAGCCTGCGGCGGCTCAAGCTTACATTCGGGTTGAACAGTCGAAACTACCGCTGGCGCTGGTGGAGAAAATAGTCACCGACCCGGAAATCGATTTCACCGTAGTGCCGCAACGCACCTTTATCTATGCAGAGAAACTGCAGGAGCTGGGCGTGCTGAAAAACAAGGCGGACAGCTGGAAGGATTATTTCTTTGAAGAGGCGCATGGCGGGGCGGGGAGTTGAACACTCGTCTTTTCTGAACAGTCCGCACGTCCGTTCGCCGGGTGAGCGACAAACCCGTGTCTATAGTGAGAGGGCTGTGTGAAACGGGTGGCGCACCTCAAGGCTGCGACGGGAGGCGCCGAGTGAACAATCTGCTGTTTTTCATTCAAGAGATCGCCATGAGTCAGATCGAAAAAGTCCTCTACACCGCGAAAACCCACACCACCGGCGGACGTGACGGCGCATCGCGCAGTTCCGACGGGATCCTCGATGTAAAACTGTCGTCGCCCGGCTCCAGTGGCGGCGGGACCAATCCGGAACAATTGTTCGCAGCAGGCTGGTCGGCGTGTTTCATCGGCGCGATGAAAGCGGTGGCGGGGCAGCAGAAAATCAGCCTGCCAGCGGACCTGGCGGTGGATGCCGAAGTGGACCTGGGTACCAACTCGGGAGGGTATCTGTTGCAGGCGCGACTGAATGTAAGCCTGCCGGGCATGGAGCGCGGCGCGGCGCAGCAGCTGGTGGATGCGGCGCATCAGGTGTGCCCGTACTCCAAGGCCACGCGCAACAATATCGAGGTCGAATTGAAACTGGTCTGATATCCAGATGCAAAAGGGGCGGCATGATCGTCGATCATGCCGCCCCTTTTGTTTTTTGAAGCCGTAAATCTGTCCGTCGACGATCAATGCATCTTGCTGTGATCGTGGCCTTCCATGGTCAGCGCCTTGACCGGCGCTTTCACTTCAACGGTTTCCTTTTCGCCCTTGGCGTTTTCCACGGTCAGGGTCAGCGGCACGCTGTCGCCTTCCTTCAGCTGAGCGGTCAGGCCCATCAGCATCACATGGTAACCATTCGGGTCGAAGTTGACGGCCTTGCCCGCTGGCAGGTCGACCGATTTCACTGGGCCCATGCTCATCACGTCGTTCTTCATGGTCATCTCATGGATCTGCACGTCCTTGGCCGCTGGCGAGGCAACGCTGAGCAGCTTGCTGTCGCTGTCGGCGGTGACGGTCATGAACGCGCCGCTGGCCGACTGGTTCGGCACGGTCGCACGCACCCAGGCGTCGTCGACCCTGGTCTGCGCCGATACCTGGAAAGCCAGGCCCAGCAGGGACAGGCCCAGTGCGGCACGTTTGATGTGGTTCAGAAAAGGGTTCATCAGCAGACCTCCATGACGGTAAGCAAATCTTCCGTGCACTCTTGTGCAGAAAGCGATTGAGACAGGCCCACACGCAACGTGCCCCGGGTGTCGTAGACATAGCTGGTGGCGGTGTGGGAAAGGGTATAGGTGTCGCCGGCCGGGACTTTTTCGTAGAACACGTCGAATTCCTTGGCGGTGGCCTTGGTTTCTTCGAGGGTGCCGTACAGCGCGACGAAGCTTGGATCGAAGGTCTTGACGTAGGCGTCGAGGATTTCCGGGGTGTCGCGTTCCGGGTCGAGGGTGATGAACACCACTTGCAGGATGTCGCCGTCCTTGCCCATCAGCTTCTTGATTTTTGCGGCGCGGGCCAGCGTCGTCGGGCAAATCGCCGGGCACTGGGTGAAACCGAAGAAGATCATCGGCATCAGGCCGCGAAAGCTCGACAGCGTCACGGTGTTGCCTTCGGTGTCCTTGAGCTTGAAGGTGCGTCCGAGGATCTTGTCGCTCAGATCCTTGCCGTACTTGTACGACAGTTCGCCGCGGGTGTCGCAGCCGGCGAGCAGGCCGAGACCGAGTACGCCCATTCCCGCAAGCACCTTGCGGCGAGTCAACAAAGCCGTCATTTCATACCGCCCTTTGGAGCCCGCCGGTCGGCAGGACAGGCGGGGGGGTTAACCGTAAAAGCGGCGCATGATACCAAAATGATCCGGCAGGTCGGTTTTTGATCACCTGTCAATGTCGGAACAGGCGACAAAAGGTGTAAGAAAAAATGACTCAAGGCGATGGTGGAAGCGGCTCGACCGGGCTCCAGCCACCACCCAGCGCGGTGTACAGATTCACTTGCGCCACCAACTGCGCCAACCGATCGGTAATCAGCCCTTGCTGGGAACTGAACAGCGAACGCTGGGCATCGAGGAACGTCAGGCTGCTGTCGACGCCGCTTCGATAGCGGTGCTGCGCCATGTCGTAGTAATCCTGGGTCGCCTGCACCAGATCGCGTTGGGCCTGGAGTTGCTGTTCGTAGGTCTGGCGCGCCGCGAGGCCGTCGGACACTTCCTGGAATGCCGTCTGAATGGTCTTTTCGTACTCGGCGACGCTGATGTCCTTCTGCAGCTTCGCGTAATCCAGGCTGGCGCGCAGACTGCCGGCGCTGAAGATCGGCAGGTTGATCTGCGGCTGGAATGTCCAGGCACCGGAGCCGCCCTTGAACAGCCCGGACAGATCGCGGCTGGATGTCCCGGCATTGGCGGTCAGGCTGACACTCGGGAAAAACGCCGCCCGCGCCGCGCCAATGTTGGCATTGGCGGCGCGCAGTTTGTATTCGGCCTGGAGAATGTCCGGCCGGCGTTGCAGCAAGTCCGAGGGCAGTCCGGCCGGCACGGTTGCCACCAGATCACTGTCCAGCGGACGCGCCGGCAGGTTTTCCGACACTGGCGCACCCACCAGCAGCGTCAGGCTGTTCAAGTCCTGGGCGACCTGACGCTGATAACGGGCCAGGCTCGCGCGGGTGCTGTCGACACTGGTCTGCGCCTGAATCTGATCCAGCGCCGAGGACTTGCCGGCCTCGCGGTTGCGGGTGGTCAGGTGCAGGCTTCGTTCGTCGGCGGCCAGCGTTTCCCGGGCCAGCGCCAGCAACTCCTGATCGGCGCGCCAGGTCAGGTACGCGTTGGCGACGTTGGCCACCAGACTCAATTGCGCACTGCGCCGGGCCTCTTCGGTGGACAGCCAGGTCAGCAGCGCCTGCTCGCTGAGGCTGCGCACCCTGCCGAAGAAGTCCAGTTCATAGGCGCTGATGCCCAGATTCACCGAGTAGGTCGAGGTGATCGCCGCCTTGGTGCGGGTCACGCTGGACGGCAGCCGCTGACGCAGCTCGTTGGCGTTGGCCGACACCGCCGGCAGCAGGTCGGCGCGCTGGATGCGGTATTGCGCCTGAAACGCCTCGACATTCAGGGCAGCTACCCGCAGATCGCGATTGTTGACCAGCGCGCTTTCAATCAATTGCTGCAACGCCGGGTCATTGAACAGCGCGCGCCAGTCTTCCACCCGGGGCGTGACCGGGGATTGCGCGGCATACGCCGGACCTTGCGGATACTGCGCAGCGCTCGGCGATGCCGGTCGCTGGTAATCGGGAATCAGTGAGCAACCGCCCAGCAGCAGCGCAGCGGACAGCAGGGAAATCGGCAATCTGAACATCAAACAGCCTCGTTCACGAATGAGAGCGGACGCCGGGCGCCCGTGATGAGAAAAACGCCGGATCAGGCCCCGGCCATCCATTTCGCCAGACCGTGTCGCCCGCTGACCCCAAGCTTGGCGGCCGCGCGCTTGAGGTAGGTCTCGATCGAGCTGTTCTTGACTCGCAGCTTTTCCGCCATCTGCGGCACGGTGCCGCCGGTCAGCAGACCCAGGCAGACTTCTTTCTCGCGCACCGACAATGTGATGTCGCCCAACGCCAGGCGTTCGTCGAACACCTGTTGCAACGGCGTCTGGGGTTGATCGGCTTGTGGCGCGCGGGGTTGGCGGGCGATGGCTTGTCGACTGATGTGCGCGTGGCGCTCGATCAAGGGCAACAGGGTGTCGGACAGGCGCTTGAGAAACGACAGCTCCGGCAGGGAAAACACCCGATGCGTGTGGGGACGGTAGAACGAAATGACGCAACGGCGATTGGACGTGCGAGACACCAGATTGCATTGGTGGACGCTGTGGTGCGGGTGTCGATGCTGGAGCGAGGCTTTCAGTTGAATCAGTAGCGAGTCGTTCATCTCGATCATCTGTTGCAGCAACGGGTGGTCGTCCGGGTGCTGCAACGGATCCGGGGGCGGAAAGGTGTCCGGCAAACCGGCACTGCCCAACGCCTTGATCTCGACCACGCTTGAGTCCCGTTCATCCAGGGTCCATTCACTGAGATGGACGCGATTGACGGGTACGAGGTTGTCGACCAACTGGAACATATTCGTGGCAAAACGCTCGTTGCCGGTGCTGGCGATCAACTCCCCCAGCTGCCAATAAAAGTGCGGATTTTCCATGTTGCGAAGACTGCCGGTCAGATTCATATCCTTGTCATCCCTGATTTAGAGCCATTGCCGAATCGTCTGCCGTGCATGCACCCGTGAAACGCCCACCCAGTCTTTTCTCCTTGAAATCGTCTGGAGCGGGATTTAAGCCTATGCATTTGTCCTACGTCTGTAGGGGAAAACAGGGACACAAAGTGCCACCATTTCCGAAAAAATGGCGTCACGTTTCTGTCAGGTGAATGTGCAAGGTCGCGTAGTCCGTGACTGTACGGTCTAGTACGAACCCCGAAATCCGGGGATCGGACCGCCGCACCCTTCAGTGCGGGACGCTGGCGGGCAGGCAAGTGTGGCGATTGTCCTACAGGATTTTCAGTCATTTCTTTCCGAACTTTTAGGGAAATCGCTGACTTCTCAGGCCCTGTTGGCTCGCACAACTGTACAAAGTGGGGAGTGTTGTCCGGGTTTTTCGTGTCACGCGGATTTCGGGGCCGATGCTTGAATACGCGCCAAATCACGTGAGATGGATCTTATGAACCAATTTGCTGCCGATGCGGCGGACGGTCTGTCCGCGATCTCCGAGGCCTTCCCGTTGACCGCTGCGCAGCGTGACATCTGGCTCGACCAACTGCGTCAGGGGAATTCGCCGATGTACAACATCGGTGGCTATGTCGAACTGACCGGGTCGCTGGATCCGGCGCTGATGCAGGCGGCGCTTGAAGGTCTCGTGGCCCGGCATGACGCGATGCGCACCAGCCTGCTGCCGGGGGCCGGCGATGATGGGCTGCCGTTGCAGCGTTTTGCCAGGTCCATGCCGGTGCCGATGCCGGTGCACGATTTACGCAGCCATCCCGATCCATACGCCGCAGCGCGCCAACTGACGCAGGAAAACATCGAGCAGCTGTTTACGCTGGACGGCGGGCCGTTGTTCCGGTTTCGTCTGCTCTGGCTCGATGACGACTGCCATTGGCTGTCACTCCAGGCCCATCACCTGATCGTCGATGGCTGGGGTTTCGGCGAGATGCTCAAATCCCTCGACGAGATCTACAACGCGCTGGCGCTCGGGCAATTGCCGCCCGATTCGGCGCCGTCCTATGTCGATTTCATCCGTGACGATGCGCGGTATTTTCAGTCCGACCGTTACGCCCGTGACCGGGCGTATTGGCTGGACAAATACCAACATCGGCCGGAGCCGCTGTTGTTGCCGCGCTATCAGGAACGCTTTGCCAGCGCTGCGGCACCGACCCGGATTTTCTCGCAAGTCTTTCCGGCTCGCTTGCACGAGCGCATGAAGCAGGTGGCCCGAGAGTACGGCGCGTCGGCGTTTCATGTGTTGCTGGCAGCGATCCATGTGTATTTCAGCCGCAGCGCCCAGCGTGACGAATGGGTGGTGGGCGTGCCGCTGCTCAACCGCTCCGGCGCCCGGTTCAAATCGACCCTGGGGCTGTTCACCCAGGTCAGCGCGGTGCGCATGGGGTTTGGCCGCGAGTTGTCATTCAAGACGCTGGTCAAGGCGATTCACGACGAGTTGAAAAAAGACTTTCGCCACCAGCGTTTTCCCTTGAGCGAAATGAACCGTGCCCTCGGCTTGCTGCGCGAGGATCGCTCGCAGTTGTTCGAAGTGACCGTGTCCTATGAGCGCGATGCGCATGAATACCGCTACGGCGAGGCGCAGGGGCGGGTGGTCAAAGTGTCGAACCACGCAGAGGGCACGCCGTTGTCGGTGCACCTGCTGAGCAGCCGTGGTGACTACGAGGACAGTTTGTACATGGTGTACAACGAGGCCTACTTTGACGCCGAAGAAATCGCGGCGCTGAGCGGGCGCTTGCTGTGGGTGCTGGAGCAGGGGCTTGAAGACCCGGCGCTGATGGTGGGTGATTTCAGCCTGAGCCTGCCGACCGAATCGGCGCTCTTGCAGCAGTGGAACGACACACGCGCGCAATACCCTCAAAACCTGACCATTCACCAGCGCATCGAAACGCAAGCGGCGACACGACCGGATGCGGTAGCGGCTGAATCCCGAGGACAACGGCTGACCTATGCCGAGCTGAACCGACAGGCCAACGCCCTGGCCCATCATTTGATCGGGCTTGGCGTACGACCCGACGCCCGCGTGGCGCTGGTCGCGCGCCGAGGGCTGGACACGCTGGTCGCGCTGCTGGCGATTCTCAAGTCCGGCGCCGGTTATGTACCGGTCGATCCGGCTCATCCTGCGGAACGGCTGAGCTATTTATTGCGCGACACTGCTCCGGTCGTGGTCCTGACCCAGCGCGATCTGCGCGAACGTTTGCCGGTGCTCGACGTGCCGGTGATTGAAATCGACACGCGCGCCTGGCCGATCAACGATCTCAACCCTGACGTTTCGGGTCTGACCACTGCACATCTGGCCTACGTGATCTACACCTCCGGCTCCACCGGCCAGCCCAAGGGCGTGATGGTCGAGCATCACACGTTATCGAATCTGGTCGACTGGCATTGCACGGCCTTCGACCTGAGCGCCGGTTGCCACACTTCAAGCCTCGCCGGCTTCGGCTTCGACGCCATGGCCTGGGAAGTCTGGCCCGCGCTGTGTGCTGGCGCGACCCTGCACCTGGCGCCGTCTCGTGACGGCGGCGAAGACATTGACGCGCTGCTCGACTGGTGGCGTGCGCAACCGCTGGACTTGAGTTTTCTGCCGACCCCGATTGCCGAGTACGCCTTCAGCCGTCACCTCGAACACCCGACCCTGCGCACACTGCTGATCGGCGGTGATCGACTGCGCCAGTTCAATCGCGAGCAGACGTTCGCGGTGATCAACAACTACGGCCCGACCGAAGCGACGGTGGTCGCGACCTCGGGCCGAATCGAACCGGGCCGGACGCTGCACATCGGCAAACCCGTGAGCAATGCCACGGCCTATCTGCTGGATGACCGACAGCGTCCGGTGCCGATTGGCGTGGCCGGCGAGCTGTACGTCGGTGGCGCCGGGGTGGCGCGGGGTTACTTCAATCGCCCTGAGCTGACCGCCGAACGTTTCCTCGACGATCCATTCAGCCGCCAGCCCAACGCGCGGATGTATCGTACCGGCGACCTCGCACGCTGGTGCCCTGACGGCACTATCGAATACCTGGGCCGCAACGACGATCAGGTGAAGATCCGTGGCGTGCGCATCGAGCCCGGTGAGATCGAAGCCGCTTTGAGCAGCCATGAATCCGTGCGCGATGCGGTGGTGCAGGTGCGCGACGGGCAATTGCTGGCCTGGTTCACCGAACGCCAGCCGCTGGATATCACGCAGCTGCATGCTCACCTCAAGACCCGTCTGCCCAGCGCGATGCTGCCATCGGCCTACGTGCGCCTGACGGCGCTGCCGCTGACGGCCAACGGCAAACTGGATCGTCAGGCGTTGCCGGCGCCGGGGCCGGAGGCGTTGATCCGCCGCGAATATGAAGCCCCGCAAGGCGATGTCGAAATCCTCCTGGCGCAGATCTGGGCCGAGGTGCTGCAAGTCGAAAAGGTCGGGCGTCACGATCACTTCTTTGAACTGGGCGGGCACTCGTTACTGGCGGTCAACCTGATCGAACGCATGCGTCAGCTGGGGATGAGCAGCGATGTGCGCGTGCTGTTTGGCCAGCCGACCCTGGCGGCACTGGCCGCGTCGGTGGGCAGTGGCCGCGAGGTCGAAGTGCCGGCCAACCGCATTCCGCAAGGTTGCACGCGGATCACGCCGGACCTGTTGCCGTTGGTTGAACTGGATCAGGCCACCCTCGACCGGATCATCGCCACGGTGCCGGGCGGGGCGGCCAACGTGCAGGATATTTATCCGTTGGCGCCGTTGCAGGAAGGCATTCTTTATCACCACATCACTGCCGCGCAGGGCGATCCGTACCTGCTGCAATCGCAGCTGGCGTTCGACAGCGTCGAGCGGGTCGAGGCCTATGCGGGCGCGTTGCGTCAGGTCATGGCGCGCCACGACATCCTGCGCACTGCGGTGGTCTGGGAAGGTTTGACCACTGCGGTGCAGGTGGTCTGGCGCGAAGCCGAACTGCCGGTGCAGGAAATTACCTTCGATCCGGCCGAGGGCGATGTCCTCGCGCAACTACACGCGCGTTTCGATGCTCGTCGCTATCGCATCGACGTCAGTCAGGCGCCGCTGATCCGGCTGATGTATGCGCGCGATCCGGCCCACGGGCGGATCGTGGCGATTCTGTTGTTCCATCACCTGGCGCTGGATCACATCGCGCTGGAAGTCCTGCGCCATGAAATGCGCGCCAACTTGCTTGGGCTGAGTGAGACCTTGCCGCCAGCGGTGCCGTATCGCAATTACGTGGCCCAGACCCGGCTCGGTGTCAGCGAGCAGGAACATGAAGCGTTCTTCCGCGAGATGCTCGCCGACATCGACGAGCCGACCTTGCCGTTCGGTTTGCAGGATGTGCAGGGCGACGGGCGCGGCACCGATGAAGCCGTGCGCATGCTTGCGCCGGAACTGGATCGGCGTTTGCGCCTTCAGGCGCGGCAGGCCGGCGTCAGCGTGGCCAGCCTGATTCACCTGGCCTGGGCCCAGGTGCTGGCGGCGACCTCGGGGCAGGAGCACGTGGTGTTTGGCAGCGTTTTTATGGGCCGGATGCAAGGCGGCGAGGGCGCGGACCGGGCGCTGGGCGTGTTCATCAACACCTTGCCATTGCGGGTGGACATGAACCGTGGCGTGCGCGATGCGGTGCTGCTCACCCACGCCCGACTGACCGATTTGCTTGGGCACGAACATGCGTCACTGGCGCTGGCCCAGCGTTGCAGCGGCGTTGCGTCACCGGCGCCGCTGTTCAGTGCGTTGCTCAACTATCGGCACACCGAACTTGAGGCGCAGGAAGCGGCGTCGGACCCAGCCTGGCAAGGCATTCAGACCCTGGAGAACGAAGAACGCACCAACTACCCGCTGACCCTGAGCGTCGATGATCTGGGCAGCGCTTTGCAGATCACCACGCGAACCCTGATGAGCATCGGTGCGCAGCGCATCGGCGACTACGTGCAAACCGCGTTGCAGACGCTGGTGGATGCGCTGGAGCAAACTCCGCAACAGCCGCTGAATCGCTTGCCGATCCTGCCGGCGGCGGAGCTTGAGCAACTGCTGGTCGAGTTCAATGCCAGCGAAGTCGATTGCCCGCTCGATCAGCCGCTTCAGGTGTTGTTCGAGCAACAAGTACAGCGCAGACCCGACGCCATCGCGTTGCAGGCTGGCGAGCAACAATTGACCTATCGCCAGCTGAACGAACAGGCCAACCGTCTGGCGCATCATCTACGCGAGCACGGCGTGCAGCCCGATTCGCGGGTGGCGATCTGTGTCGAGCGCAGCCCGGATCTGATAGTCGGCCTGCTCGGCATTCTCAAGGCCGGCGGTGCTTACGTGCCGCTGGATCCCGACTATCCGCTGGAACGCCTGCATTACATGCTGCAGGACAGCGCCCCGGTGGCGGTGCTGGTACACGAGACCACCCGCAATCTGTTGGGCGAGCCGGGTGTGCCGGTCATCGACTTCGACCGTTGCACCTGGCAGGGCGCCTCGACTGAAAACCTGAAAGGACCGGGTCTGAGCGCTTCAAACCTGGCCTACATGATCTACACCTCGGGCTCCACCGGTACGCCGAAAGGCGTGATGATCGAGCACCGAAGCGCCTGCAACATGGTGCACTGGGGCTCGCAGATCAGTCCGCCGACCGAACATGGCGCGCTGTTGCAGAAGGCCCCGTTCAGCTTCGACAGTTCGGTGTGGGAGATTTTCTGGCCGCTGTGTTCCGGCCTGCGGCTGGTGCTGGCGCGGCCCGACGGCAACCGCGATTCGGCCTATGTCACCCAAGTGATTCGCGAACGGCAGATCACCGTAGTCAAGTTCGTGCCGGCGCTGCTGCAACAGTTCATCGAACAGGACGATGTCAGCCAGTGCACCAGCCTGACTGACGTGCTCAACGGTGGCGGTGAACTGACCGCCGCACTGGCCCGGCGTGTCCGCGAGCGCCTGCCGTGGGTGCGTCTGCACAACGTCTATGGCCCGACCGAAACCACGGTCGACAGCACCGGCTGGACGCTGGAACCGGATCAACCGGTGCCGGAAACCGTGGTGCCGATCGGCAAGGCCCTGAGCAATACCCGGCTCTACGTGCTGGACGCCCACGATCAACCGGTGCCGTTCGGTGTCAGCGGACATTTGCACATCGGCGGGGTCGGGGTCGCGCGGGGTTATCT
>NZ_POHV01000187.1:0-265 GCF_002884345.1 Pseudomonas sp. GW456-12-10-14-LB2 | reverse complement strand
ATCCTGTACGGCGCGCCGCCAAAGGTGCTCGCCCGCAAATATCGCGCGCTGCGCGCGGCGGTGGCGATGCGTGGGGGCGAGGAAGGGGTCGCCGATGCGATCGACCGCGGTTTCTACGACCAGTCGCACATGATTCGCGAGGTGAAGCATTTTACCGGCCTGACCCCGCGACAAATTCGCGCCGATCCCGGCCTGCTCTCCCAATTGACCATTTTGCACCGGAGCGCGCTGGGCGGCGTCGTCAGTCCGTTGATCAGCGATACAT
>NZ_POHV01000186.1:0-265 GCF_002884345.1 Pseudomonas sp. GW456-12-10-14-LB2 | reverse complement strand
GCTTCACGGCGCCCTGGGCCGTGATCGGGGAGTTCGGGAACGGCCGGAACGCGTGGGTCAGCACGTCGCCGGGCCGCAGCATGGCCAGCACCGCCTCGTAGCTCGGCGGCGGCTCGTCGATATGGGCCATCAGCGGCAGGCCGGTCTCCTCGGCGACCTGCAGCGCGATGTCGAGCGGCGCGGTGCCCTGGTCGCCCGAGGCGTGGCGCCCGACCCGGACCTTGATGCCGACGATCACGTCCCGGTTGGCGTCGGCGACCTCGAC
>NZ_POHV01000185.1:0-266 GCF_002884345.1 Pseudomonas sp. GW456-12-10-14-LB2 | reverse complement strand
CTTCGACGAGAAGGGGCGGATTGACATCGACAGCCTCCAGAGCCTCATCGACTTCAACGTCGCGGCCGGGGTACACGGCCTGGGCGTGGCGCTGGGCTCCGAGATCTTCAAGTTCAGCGAGGGAGAGCGGGAGCTCGTGACCCGCACGGTCGTGACCCATGTTGCGGGTCGCGTGCCGGTGGTCATCAACTCCGGCGCGTCGGGCACCGACCTCGCCGTGCTCTACAGCCGCGGCGCCGAGGCAGCAGGGGCCGACGCGCTCATGG
>NZ_POHV01000184.1:0-266 GCF_002884345.1 Pseudomonas sp. GW456-12-10-14-LB2 | reverse complement strand
ACACTCGACGCCGAGACACTGACAGGGCTGATGACGCGCGCAAAGAACCTCCTCGGCGTTGGCGACATCGCCGCCGCGCGGCTGCTGCTCGAACGTGCCGCCAGCGCGGGCGATGCGACAGCCGCACTTCTGCTGGCGCGGACCTATGATCCAGCCGTGCTCGGCACCAGGGACACGCGCAGCGTCAATGCCGACGCGAGCGCGGCACGCGACTGGTACCAGAAGGCTGCAACTCTCGGATCGCCTGAGGCGCAGCAGCGCCTGGC
>NZ_POHV01000183.1:0-266 GCF_002884345.1 Pseudomonas sp. GW456-12-10-14-LB2 | reverse complement strand
GCTGACAGGCTTCGCGCTGACGCCACCCACAGAGCCGGCACTGTTCGATGTCGCCGGTGTAGCTGCCGGCATGACCTCGATTATCGGTGACATCCGCGATCGCGAAGTGCTGGAGCAGGCGTTGGTTGCGGCCGACCCAGAGATCGTAATCCACATGGCCGCGCAACCGCTGGTGCGTGCCTCCTATGATGACCCGGTCGGCACTTATGCCACTAACGTCATGGGTACGGTTCACCTGCTGGAGGCCGTGCGCAAGGCGGTCAGCG
>NZ_POHV01000182.1:0-266 GCF_002884345.1 Pseudomonas sp. GW456-12-10-14-LB2 | reverse complement strand
ATCTTGGCTACGGCTGGGGTGAGAACACCAATCCGAGCCTCAATCTGGTCAATCCCGGAAACGTCGGCAACATCACGGGATTTCTCATCACCGGCCTTCCCGGCGCCACCACCAACGGAAATCAGTTCCCGAACCTCAATCCGAACGGCGTGTTCGGGGGACTTCAGTTCGGCTACGATAAGCAGTTTGGCCACTGGGTGCTCGGCGCCGTCACCGATATCCAGGCGGCGGATTTTCACGCCAGCCGCACGATCACGACATCGGCC
>NZ_POHV01000181.1:0-267 GCF_002884345.1 Pseudomonas sp. GW456-12-10-14-LB2 | reverse complement strand
GAGCACGCCCTCGCCGCGCAGCGGGCCCTCGCGACGCTGGGCGATCCGGCCCTGAAGGCCGAGGCGGACGCGCTGCTGATGGCGCTGGGGCGGCGGCTGGCCCGGCGGCAGGTCGCCGAGCGGCGCCGGCTCCTGAACTGAAGCTTGACCGCGGCGGAGCGGCGGCAAACACTGGATCCGCACCGACAGTGATCGGCCTTTTTCCGTGCAAAGCGGAGACGAACAAGCTTTCGTCAAGATAACGACTTTATTGGCGGCGAGCAGGTG
>NZ_POHV01000180.1:0-268 GCF_002884345.1 Pseudomonas sp. GW456-12-10-14-LB2 | reverse complement strand
CGGTCGGCGTCGACCGCTTCGACGGCCGCGGGGCCCAGCACATCATCTCGCACACGATGGAAATGATGCTGGCGGCCATGAGCTTCATCTGGGGTGGCGTCTGCGATCGGCATCCCAAGTTGCGCGTCGGGTTCCTGGAGTCGGGCGGCGGCTGGATCGCGCCATGGCTCGACCGCATGGACCGCCACTTCGACGACCAGGGCTTCAACGATTCAGGCCTCAGCATGCGGCCGAGCGACATCTTCCGGCGCAACTGCTGGATCTCGTT
>NZ_POHV01000179.1:0-268 GCF_002884345.1 Pseudomonas sp. GW456-12-10-14-LB2 | reverse complement strand
GGTGTGCACCGGCACGTGGGAGGTGCACGACCAGCTCGTCGAGCCCTTCGAGGGCGGCTACGCGGCCTACGTGCTGCAGCGCGTCGAGCGCGACCGGATGGCTGCGGCGAGCGAGGCGAAGCGCCAGAACCTCATGAAGAAGGAGCTCGCGTGGCTCCGCCGCGGCGCGCCCGCCCGCACCGCGAAGCCGAAGTTCCGCATCGACGCCGCGACGCAGCTCATCGAGGACGAGCCGCCCGTGCGCGATCCGATCCAGCTCGCGCAGCTC
>NZ_POHV01000178.1:0-268 GCF_002884345.1 Pseudomonas sp. GW456-12-10-14-LB2 | reverse complement strand
GTTGTAGGGGACGCGGAAGGCCCGCGGGATGCCGCTCGGACGATGGTCCTCGTCGAGTTCCTCGACCCACAGATAGATCGCGCCGGGATCGCCCTCCAGCGAATGCGGCTCGACGATACGCGCCTTCAGCAGCTTGAAGGCGACCGGCAGCCGGTCGCTGCTGGCCCAGCCGAGCAGTCCGCGCATTTCGCCGAAGCTGACGACGTAGAAGGCGCTGGTCACGACCACCGCGACCGCCTTCAGCGACCAGTGCAGCCGCGCATAGACC
>NZ_POHV01000017.1:0-133040 GCF_002884345.1 Pseudomonas sp. GW456-12-10-14-LB2 | reverse complement strand
CCGGGGAAGTGGGCGGGCACGAGGCGCGCGAGTGGACGCTGGTGCGCAAGGACGGCAGCCACATTCCAGTGAACATGCTGGCCACGCCGGTGCTGGACGAGCAGGGGCTGTGGGTCGGCCATCTGGCGATCTGCATCGACATCACCGAGCGCAAGCGCGTGCACGAAGCGCTGGCCGCACGGGACGTGCTGTTGAAGAAACTCAGCGCCCACGTGCCCGGTGGGATCTATCAATTCAAAATGGAGTTCGACGGTCGCTTCAGCGTGATCTACGCCAGCGACGGCATCCGTGAGATCTACGAGCTGGAGCCGGACGTGCTGCTGCTCAACGCCGAAGCGATCTTCACCCGCATCCACCCGCAGGACGTCAGCCGCGTGCGCAAGTCGATCCGTGCCTCGGCGGACAACCTCAGCCCGTGGCGCGAGGAATACCGCGTGCAGTTACCCGGGCGCGGTCTGCGCTGGGTTCGCGGTGAGGCGACCCCGGAGGAATTGCCGGGCGGCGGCGTGCTGTGGCACGGTTATATCTCCGACATTTCCGACCTGAAGCGCGTCGAAGAAGAACTGCGCGCACTGTCTGTGACCGATTCCCTGACAGGCATTCACAATCGGCGCTATTTCCAGGAGCGCTTGACCACCGAAATGGCCCGAGTCGAGCGTGGGGGCGGCGAGTTGTCGGTGATCATGCTCGACATCGACCACTTCAAGCGGATCAACGATCAGTACGGTCACGCGGTGGGCGACCGCGTATTGCAGGCGGTCTGCGAGCGCATCGGCCATCGTCTGCGGCGTACCGACGTGTTCTGCCGGTTGGGCGGCGAAGAGTTCATGGTGCTGTGCCCGGACATCGACGGCGATCACGCCCACATGCTGGCCGAGGAGTTATGGCACAGCCTGCGCAGTGCGCCGATCGACGTGGTGGGGGTGGTGACGGCCAGTTTCGGGATTGCCAGCTGGCGACCGGGAGAGGGCGCGGACGCGCTGTTGCTGCGGGCGGATTCCGGGGTCTATGCGGCGAAGCAGGGCGGACGGGATCGGGTTGAGCGGCAGATGAACTGAGCCCCTCTGCCACCTGATCGTTCCCACGCTCTGCGTGGGAATGCCTCCGGGGACGCTCCGCGTCCAGTGACGCAGAGCGTCACGGGCTGTATTCGCACGCAGAGCGTGGGAACAATCATGTACGGGGGATTACAGAACCGAAGCAGTCTGCGGCGTCCGCGGCTGTTTGTAGAGATCCAGCAGCACCTGATCCAGCACCGACGACGCACCGAACGGGGCCTTATCGTTGAGGATCGCCACCACCGCCCAGGTGTTGCCGTTGACGTCGCGGCTGAAGCCGGCAATCGCCCGTACGGTGTTCAGGGTGCCGGTCTTGACGTGGGCTTCGCCGCGCATCGCGGTGGTCTTCAGGCGTTTGCGCATGGTGCCGTCGGTGCCGGCAATCGGCAGCGAGCTGATGTACTCGGCGGCGTACGGGCTGTGCCAGGCCGCTTGCAGCATGCTGGCCATTTCACGGGCACTGACTCGCTCGGAGCGCGACAGACCGGAGCCGTTCTCCATCACCAGGTGCGGCGCGGTGATGCCTTTCTTCGCCAGCCACTGACGCACCACGCGTTGCGCGGCCTTGGCGTCATCGCCGTCGGCGTCGTTGCGGAATTTCTGGCCCAGGCTCAGGAACAGCTGCTGAGCCATGGTGTTGTTACTGTACTTGTTGATGTCGCGGATGATTTCCGCCAGATCCGGCGAAAACGCGCGGGCCAGCACTTTGGCGCTGCTCGGGGTCGGGGCCAGACGATCCTTGCCCTGGATGCTGCCGCCCAGTTCCTTCCAGATCGCCCGCACGGCGCCGGCGGTGTAGGTCGCGTGGTCGAGCAGCGACAGATAAGTCTGCGAGCTGCAGCCTTCGCCCAACTGGCCGGCCACGGTCACGGTCACGCTGCCATCGGCTTGCGGCACCGGGTTGTAGCGCACGCCGCCGGTGCATTGTTTGGAGTTGAGCGCTTTGACGGTGTTTTCGATGTTGATGCTGGCAATCGGCGGTTCAACCGAGATCAACACCCGACCATTGTCGTTGCGGGCCACGAAACGCAGGGCCTTGAGGTTGACCAGCAGTGAATCCGGCTTGACCAGGAACGGCTTGTTCTCGTCGTTGCCGTCATCGTTGAATTCCGGCAGTTGCGGCTGCACGAAGAAGCTGCGATCCAATACCAGATCACCGGTGACCTGGGTTACGCCGTTGGCACGCAGGTCGCGCATCAGCAGCCAGAGTTTTTCCATGTTCAGCTTCGGATCGCCGCCACCCTTGAGGTAGAGGTTGCCGTTGAGGATCCCGCCGTTCAGGTCGCCGTCGGTGTAGAACTCGGTTTTCCACTGATGGTTGGGGCCGAGCATTTCCAGCGCCGCGTACGTGGTGACCAGCTTCATGGTCGAGGCCGGGTTGACCGAGACGTCGGCGTTGTACACGGTCGGCGTGCCCGGGCCGTCCAGCGGCACCATCACCAGCGACAGGGCGGTGGGCTGCAGCTTGCTGGCCTTGAGGGCTTTTTCGACGTTGGGGGTCAGGGCGGTGTTGATGGTGGCAGCGGAGACGGGCAGGGCCAGCGGCAGAAGAAGACCGGCCAGGAGCAGAGGACGCAACGATTTGATCATATGAAATAAAACCCTACAGCCGAGGGGAAAAAAGACGAGGACATGGATGAAAAGGCCCTCAGTGGTTATGAAAGTGTCGGCATTATGCCCCAAGGTGTAACAGCTTGTGCCTTTCGCAAGGGCGCCAATTCGTTATTTTTTTACAGGCGGTCGCACGCACGTCCCAGAGAGTCGGGCAATCGCCGGCTTAAACTGGTAAAGTGCCGGCCGTTATTACTTAAGAGGATTGTTCCAATGGCGACTAACCGTTCCCAGCGTCTGCGCAAAAAACTGTGCGTCGATGAATTTCAAGAGCTGGGTTTCGAACTGAACCTGGGCTTCAAAGAAGACCTGTCCGAAGAAGCCATTGACGCTTTCCTCGAAGCATTCATCAAAGAAGCCATGGAAGCCAACGGTCTGGGCTATGTCGGCGGCGACGACTTCGGTCTGGTTTGCCTGCAGAAGCGTGGTTCGGTCTCCGAAGAGCAGCGCGCTGCTGTTGAAGCCTGGCTGAAAACCCGCTCCGAGCTGACTTCTACTGAAATCAGCCCGCTGCTGGACGTTTGGTATCCGGAAAAGCCGATCAACCCGGCTAAGTGATACTGAAAAAAACGGCGACCTGAGGGTCGCCGTTTTTTTATGCCTGCTTTTTAACGAGGCCTCAAGCCTTGCGCCAGTTGAGGATCAGCAAGGTCAACACCCCCGCGACAATCCCCCAGAACGCCGAACCGATGGAAAACAGCGTCAGCCCCGACGCCGTGACCATGAAAGTGATCAGCGCCGCTTCCCGTTCCTTCACCTCGGTCATGGCGATGCTCAAGCCGTTGATGATCGAGCCGAAAAGCGCCAGTGCGGCAATCGACAGCACCAATTCCTTCGGCAGCGCGGCGAACAGCGCCGCCAGCGTGGCGCCGAACACCCCGGCAATCCCGTAGAAAATCCCGCACCACACCGCAGCGGTGTAACGTTTGTTGCGATCCTCATGGGCATGCGGCCCGGTGCAGATCGCCGCGCTGATCGCTGCGAGGTTGATGCCGTGGGAACCAAACGGCGCCAGCAGCAGGGACGCGATGCCGGTGGAGGTGATCAGCGGCGAGGCCGGGACGTTGTAGCCGTCGGCCCGCAGCACGGCGATGCCGGGCATGTTTTGCGAGGTCATCGCTACGACAAACAGCGGAATGCCGATGCTGATGGTCGCGGCCAGGGAAAAGTGCGGCGTGGTCCAGACCGGTGTCGCCACTTCCAGATGAAAGCCGCTGAAGTCCAGCAAACCCATGAAACCCGACAGCGCGGTGCCGATCAGCAGCGCGGCAAGCACCGCATAGCGTGGCGACAGGCGTTTGACGATGAGATAAGTGAAGAACATCCCCAGCACCAGACCGGTGCGGTGTTGCGCGGCGACGAAGATTTCGCTGCCGATCTTGAACAGAATCCCCGCCAGCAGCGCGGCGGCGAGGGAGGCCGGGATCTTTTTCACCAGCCGTTCGAAGCTGCCGGTCAGGCCGCAAATCGTCACCAGCACCGCGCAGGTAATGTAGGCACCGATGGCTTCGCCGTAGCTCACGCCGCCAAGACTGGTGATCAGCAGCGCCGCGCCGGGCGTCGACCAGGCAATGGTGATCGGCGTGCGATAGCGCAGCGACAGGCCGATCGAACACACCGCCATGCCGATGGAGATCGCCCAGATCCACGACGAAATCTGCCCGCTGGTCAGGCCCGCCGCTTGCCCGGCCTGGAACATCAGCACCAGCGAACTGGTGTAGCCGGTCATCATCGCGATGAACCCGGCGACGATGGCGGAGGGCGATGTGTCCGCTAGCGGGCGCAGTCGGGTGTGGGTAATTTCGTTCATGACAGCGGCGTTCCTTGTTCAAACCACGGATTTCGGGTTTAAGCCTAAACTCAAACGTAACGGAGCGTTGCAATACAGCCGAAGCCACAAACAGCCGTACAGTCGTGTTGCCACCTTCCATTGTGTACAATCGCGCTGTTTTTTACGCGATACTTGCCAGCGACCCACTGTGCCGTATTACAGTCACGGTCAATTCGCCGCCGTTCTTCCCGACTCGAGTGCCCATGAACGAACAGTTGCAACCCCTCAAGAAACAACCGCGAGCAGGCAAAGCCGGCCGCAGCGGAACCCAGGACGATATTGTCTATGCGCATATCTTCGAGGCCATCCTCGAACAGCGTCTGGCGCCCGGCACCAAGTTGAGCGAAGAAGCGCTGGGGGAAATTTTCGGGGTCAGCCGCACCATCATTCGCCGCGCGCTCTCGCGTCTGGCCCATGAAGGCGTGGTGCTGTTGCGGCCGAACCGTGGCGCAGTCGTTGCCAGCCCGAGCGTTGAAGAGGCGCGTCAGGTGTTCCTCGCCCGACGTCTGGTGGAACGCGCGATCACCGAGCTGGCGGTGCAACACGCCACCGCCGAGCAGATCGCCGAACTGCGCCAGATGGTCAACGACGAGCGCGACAGCTTCTCCCGTGGCGATCGCGGTGCCGGCATCCGTCTCTCGGGTGAATTCCACCTGAAACTGGCCGAAGCGGCGAAGAACGCGCCGTTGATCAGCTTCCAGCGCAGCCTGGTTTCGCAGACGTCGCTGATCATTGCCCAATATGAAAGCGGCAACCGCTCGCACTGTTCCTACGACGAGCACACCCAGTTGATCGATGCCATCGAAGCGCGCAACGGCGAGCTGGCGGTGGACCTGATGATGCATCACATGGATCACATCGACAGCAAGCTCAACCTCGACGAGGAAAGTGCTTCGGACGATCTGCATGCAGTGTTCTCGCACCTGTTGCAGACCAAGAAGCCGGGGCGGCCGGCGGTCAAGCTCTGAGGCGAATCGACAGGCAATAAAAATCCCCCGGACTGCAAAGTACCGGGGGATTTTGTTTGTCCGTCTGATCGTTCCCACGCTCTGCGTGGGAATGCCTCTGGGGACGCTCCGCGTCCAGTGACGCAGAGCGTCACGGGCTGCATTCCCACGCAGAGCGTGGGAACGATCGAGCAATCAGTTAGCGCTGGTGCACCAGCGCGCCTGCTGCGTAGGTCTGGGCCACAGTGCGGTCATCGCCCAGGGTCATCAGCACGAACAGCGTCTCGGCGATGTTGTTGGCCTGCTTCAAGCGGTAGCTCAGCAGCGGCGTGGCGTTGTAGTCCAGCACCAGGAAGTCGGCGTCGGAGCCTGGTTGCAGGTTGCCGATCTTGTCTTCCAGGCGCAGCGCCCGCGCGCCGCCGAGGGTGGCGAGGTACAGCGACTTGAACGGGCTCAGGCGCGCACCTTGCAGCTGCATCACCTTGTAGGCTTCGTTCAGGGTTTGCAGCAGCGAGAAACTGGTGCCGCCGCCGACGTCAGTCCCGAGGCCGACGTTCAGTTTGTGCTTCTCGGCCATCGGCAGGTTGAACAGGCCGCTGCCGAGGAAGAAGTTCGAGGTCGGGCAGAACGCAACCGCCGAACCGGTCTCCGCCAGGCGGGCGCATTCGTCATCGCACAGGTGCACGCCATGGGCGAACACCGAACGCTCGCCGAGCAACTGGTAGTGATCGTAGACGTCCAGATAGCCTTTGCGCTCCGGGAACAGCTCCTTGACCCACTCGACTTCCTTGAGGTTTTCGCTGATGTGGGTCTGCATGTACAGATCCGGGTATTCGCTGAGCAACTGGCCGGCGAGGGTCAGTTGTTCCGGGGTGCTGGTCGGGGCGAAACGCGGGGTGACGGCATAGTGCAGACGACCCTTGCCGTGCCAGCGCTCGATCAGCGCCTTGCTGTCGACGTAGCTCGATTCCGGGGTGTCGGTCAGGTAGTCCGGCGCGTTGCGGTCCATCATCACCTTGCCGGCGATCATCCGCAGATCCAGCTTCTCGGCCGCTTCGAAGAACGAGTTCACCGATTGCGGATGCACGCTGCCGAACACCAGCGCGGTGGTGGTGCCGTTGCGCAGCAGTTCCTTGATGAAAATGTCCGCGACTTCATCGGCGTGGGCCTTGTCGGCGAACTGGCTTTCGCACGGGAAGGTGTAGGTGTTCAGCCAGTCCAGCAGTTGCTCGCCGTAGGCGCCGACCATGCCGGTTTGCGGCAGGTGGATGTGGGTGTCGATGAAGCCCGGGGTGATCAGCGCATCCTTGTGATGAACGATCTCGATGTCCGCCGGCAGGGTCGGCAGCAGTTCGCTGGCGTGGCCGAGGGCGCTGATCTTGCCGTCATCGACCACCAGCAGGCCGTCCTCGAAATACTCGTAGGAGGCTTCGATGCCGACCTCGGCAGGGTCGGCGATGCTGTGCAGGATGGCGGCGCGGTAGGCTTTGCGAGTCAGAGGCATGAGGGTTCTCTAATCAGTTTGAGGCTTTGAGTGTGGCGGCCTGACTGCGGCGCGAAACCGGCAGCAGTTTGGCAATCGGTTCGGCACTGGCGGTGTGCTGGCCGAAATTGGCGTTATAGGTGGCGATGATTTCGCCGGCGATGGAGATGGCGATTTCCACAGGCAACTTGCCTTTGACTTCGCCGATGCCCATCGGGCAGCGCATGCGTTGCACGACACTGGCGTCGAAACCACGATCACGCAGGCGATGTTCGAACTTGGCCCGTTTGGTTTTCGAACCGATCAGGCCGAACCAGGTAAAGTCGTTGCGCTTGAGGATCGCGGCGGTGAGTTCCAGATCCAACTGATGATTGTGGGTCATGACGATGCAGTAGCTGCCGGCGGGCAGGTCGTCGATTTCATCCACAGGCTCCTCGGCGACGATTTTGCGCACGCCGTGGGGAATCTGCTCGGGGAATTCCTCTTCCCGGGAATCGATCCAGCGCACCCGGCAGGGCAGGCTGGCGAGCAAGGGTACCAGCGCGCGACCGACATGACCGGCGCCGAACACGGCGATCTGCGCCTGCACCTGGCCCATCGGTTCGAACAGCAGCACCGTGGCGCCGCCGCAGCACTGGCCGAGGCTGGCGCCGAGGCTGAAACGCTCCAGATGGGTGTCCTGCTTGCCGCTGGCGAGCATGTCGCGGGCGATCTGCATGGCTTTGTATTCCAGGTGCCCGCCACCGATGGTGTCGAACGTCTGGCGGGCGCTGACGACCATCTTCGAGCCGGCATTGCGCGGCGTCGAGCCGAGCTCTTCGATGATCGTCACCAGAACACAGGGTTCGCCCTGGTTCTGCAGGTCGGCGAGGGCGTCGATCCAGTTGTACATATCTCACCTCTCAGATCGTTCCCACGTCGAGGCGTCGAACCGTCGCGTGGGAATGCATCACTGGACGCTCCGCGTCCGCTGTTCAGGATGCGACGCAGAGCGTCGCCGGCTGCATTCCCACGCAGAGCGTGGGAACGATCATCAAACGACCTCGGTTTCAGCTTCGACGGCTTTCACCGCCTTGAGCTGGCGCATCTGCTCGCAACCCCACAAGACCCGCTCCGGGGTCGCCGGCGCGTCGATCTTCGGCTGATGCTTGTAGTCGCCAAGGCTGGCCACCGCATCCTTGATCGCACACCACGCGGCGATGCCGAGCATGAACGGCGGCTCACCCACAGCCTTGGAATGGAACACCGTGTCTTCCGGGTTCTTGCGGTTTTCCACCAGCTTCACCCGCAGGTCCAGCGGCATGTCCGCCACGGCCGGGATCTTGTAGCTGGCCGGGCCGTTGGTCATCAGCTTGCCCTTGTTGTTCCACACCAGTTCTTCCATGGTCAGCCAGCCCATGCCCTGAACGAAACCACCCTCGACCTGACCGATGTCGATGGCCGGGTTCAGCGAGGCGCCGACGTCGTGCAGGATGTCGGTACGCAGCATCTTGTACTCGCCGGTCAGGGTGTCGACGATCACTTCGCAGCACGCCGCGCCGAAGGCGAAGTAGTAGAACGGCCGACCACGGGCCTGACTGCGGTCGTAGTAGATTTTCGGGGTCTTGTAGAACCCGGTGCTCGACAGCGACACCTGGTTGAAATACGCCAGCTGGATCAGCGCTTCGAAGGTCAGGATATGGTCACGAACGCGCACGTGGCCGTTGTGGAATTCCACGTCTTCTTCGCTGACTTTGTAGTGCCGCGCGGCGAATTCGACCAGCCGCTGCTTGATTGTCTCGGCAGCGTTCTGCGCCGCTTTGCCGTTGAGGTCGGCGCCGCTGGAGGCCGCGGTCGGCGAGGTGTTCGGCACCTTGTCGGTATTGGTCGCAGTGATCTGCACGCGGTCCATTTCCACCTGGAACACTTCGGCCACGACCTGCGCGACTTTGGTGTTCAGACCCTGGCCCATTTCCGTGCCGCCGTGGTTCAGGTGGATGCTGCCGTCGGTGTAGACGTGCACCAGCGCACCGGCCTGATTGAGGAAGCTGGCAGTGAAGGAAATGCCGAATTTCACCGGGGTCAGCGCCAGGCCTTTTTTCAGGATCGGGCTGTTGGCGTTGTAGCGACGGATCGCTTCGCGACGCTCGGCGTACTGGCTGCTTTCTTCCAGTTCAGCGGTCATCTCCTCGAGCATGTTGTGCTCGACGGTCTGGTAGTAGTGGGTGACGTTGCGCTCGGTCTTGCCGTAGTAGTTGGCCTTGCGCACGGCCAGCGGATCGAGGTTCAGGTGACGGGCGATGGCGTCCATCACTTCCTCGATCGCGACCATTCCTTGCGGGCCGCCGAAACCACGGTAGGCAGTGTTCGACGCGGTGTTGGTCTTGCAGCGGTGACCGTTGATGGTCGCATCGCCCAGGTAGTACGAGTTGTCCGAGTGGAACATCGCCCGGTCGACAATCGAGGCCGACAGGTCAGGCGAGCAGCCGCAGTTACCGGCCAGATCCATCGCGATCCCGTGCAGACGCCCGGTGCTGTCGAAGCCGACGTCGTACTCGACGTAGAACGGGTGACGCTTGCCGGTCATCAGCATGTCTTCGACACGCGGCAGGCGCATCTTGGTCGGTTGGCCGGTGAGGTGCGCGATCACTGCACAAAGGCAGGCCGGGCTCGCGGCCTGGGTTTCCTTGCCGCCGAAACCACCGCCCATGCGGCGCATGTCGACCACGATTTTATTCATCGACACGTCGAGAACTTCGGCCACCAGTTTCTGCACTTCGGTGGGGTTCTGGGTCGAGCAGTAAACGATCATGCCGCCATCTTCGGTCGGCATTACCGAGGAGATCTGGGTTTCCAGATAGAAGTGTTCCTGGCCGCCGATGTGCAGCGTGCCCTGAATACGATGTTCGGCCGTGGCCAGCGCCGTGGTCGAATCGCCGCGCTGATGGGTGTGGCTGTCGAGCACGAAGTGGCGCTTGCGCAGGGCTTCGACCACGTCCAGCACCGGCTCCAGATCTTCGTATTCGATGATCGCGGCCATGGCGGCCTTGCGTGCGGTTTCGAGGTCTTTCGCGGCAACGGCCAGCACCGGTTGACCGACGAACTGCACGTCATCGATGGCCAGCAGCGGATCACCCGGCAGCAGCGGGCCGATGTCTTTCAGGCCCGGTACGTCTTCGTGGGTAATGGCGATGCGCACGCCTTCGAAGGCGTAGCAGGGCTTGGTGTCGATGCTGATGATTTTCGCGTGGGCGCGATCCGACAGCCGTGCGTAAACGTGCAACTGGTTTGGGAATTCCAGGCGGTCGTCGATGTACTGCGCTTCACCGGACACATGCTTGGCGGCGCTGTCGTGCTTGACGCTGCGGCCGACGCCGGTGGTCAGGTCCTTGGCGAACAATTCAGCCAGTTCAGCTTGAGTTTTCTCTACGCCGTGATGGTTAGACATAAGCGGTCACCCGAGTCTCGATGTGCGGTGTTTGCAGTTCGATGAAGTATTTGCGCAGCAGGTTCTGCGCGCTGAGCAGGCGGTATTCCTTGCTGGCGCGGAAGTCCGAGAGCGGGGTGAAATCCTCGCCCAGCGCGGTGCAGGCGCGTTCGACCACAGCGTTGTTGAACGGCTGACCGAGCAGCACGGCTTCGCAATGAGCGGCGCGTTTCGGGATTGCGGCCATGCCACCGAATGCGACGCGGGCGTCGGTGATCACGCCGTTCTCGACCCGCAGGTTGAACGCGGCGCAGACGGCAGAGATGTCGTCGTCCAGACGCTTGGAGACTTTGTAGGCGCGGAAGCGCTGCTCGGCCGTGGCGCGTGGGACGATGATCTTCTCGATGAACTCGCTTTCCTGACGTGCGGTAACCCGGTAATCGATGAAGTAATCCTCGAGGGCCAGCGTGCGGCGGGTCTCGCCCTTGCACAGCACGATCTGCGCGCCGAGGGCAATCAGCAGCGGTGGCGAGTCACCGATCGGCGAGGCGTTGCCGATGTTGCCGCCGAGGGTGCCCTGGTTGCGGATCTGCAGCGAGGCGAAGCGGTGCAGCAGTTCGCCGAAGTCCGGGTACTCGGCGTTCAGCGCTTCGTAGCAGTCGGAGAGGGCGGTGGCGGCGCCGATTTCGATGCGATCCTCGAAGTGCTCGATGCGCTTCATTTCGGCGACGTTGCCGACGTAGATCATCACCGGCAACGTGCGGTGGAACTGAGTGACTTCCAGCGCCAGATCGGTGCCGCCAGCCAGCAGGCGGGCCTGTGGATAAGCGTCGTAGAGATCGGCCAGATCGGCCACGGTCAGCGGCACCAGGCAGCGTTTGTCGCCGCTGTTGAGTTCGCCGATCGACGTCGGGGCAATGGCTTTGAGGCGGGAGATGGTTTCGGCTTCACGGGCGTCGAACTGATCCGGTTGCTTGGCGCAGCAGGATTGTTCGGCGGCGGCCAGGATCGGCCGGTAGCCGGTGCAGCGGCAGAGGTTGCCCGCCAGCGCTTCGTGGGCCTTGGCCTGATCCGGTGCATCGCTGTTCTTTTGCAGGGCGAACAGCGACATCACGAATCCGGGGGTGCAGAAACCGCACTGCGAACCGTGGCACTCGACCATGGCTTTCTGCACGCTGTGCAGTTCGCCTTTGTGCTTGAGGTCTTCGACGCTGATCAATTGCTTGCCGTGCAGCGACGAAACGAACGTCAGGCACGAGTTGAGGCTGCGATAGCGAATGTGCTCGCGGCCATCGTCATCCGTCTGCAACTCGCCGACCACCACCGTACAGGCGCCGCAGTCACCGCTGGCGCAGCCTTCTTTGGTGCCGGATTTACCCACGTGTTCGCGCAGGTAGTTGAGCACAGTCAGGTTCGGGTCCAGGGCGTGCTCGCTACGGAGTTCCTGGTTAAGTAAAAACTGGATCACGGAAGGCCTCGCAGACTCATTATTGTTGTTGAGCGACTTGAGCCGAATTTAGCAGGTCTGACTTTTCGGTCAATGGTTTTCTGACTTAAAGGTCAGGAAAAACCGTTTTGTCGCTCAACCACGTGTCTCTTCAGTATTGACCCTCATTGGATCAAGCGCTTTTTTGCGGGATTCGTGCCAAAAACCGCTGTGCGGGCACTCCGCCATGACCGCGCATTGCGCTACACTGCGCCGCTTGTGCAGATCGAAGAGTTTGAAGGACAACCATGACGTTCAAGGCGCCGGACAGCCTCGCCGAGCAAATCGCTCACCACCTCGCCGAACGGATCATTCGCGGCGAAATGAAGCCGGGAGAGCGTATCCAGGAACAGAAGGTCACGCTGGCGCTGAACGTCAGCCGCGGCTCGGTCCGCGAAGCCTTGCTGATCCTCGAGCGCCGTCACCTGATCGCGATCCTGCCGCGCCGTGGCGCCCATGTCACTGAGCTTACGGCGCACAAGGTGCAGAGCCTGTGCACGCTGATGAGCGAGTTGTACATCCTGCTCGGCAACGCAGTGGCCAATGGCTGGCAAGTCCAGTCCGACATGGCGCCGTTCGTGCAGATCCAGCAGCGCCTGACCGCCAGCTACGAGCGTCAGGACATCCGCACCTTCGTCGACGACAGCTTCAACGTGATGCGCGCCGCGTATCCGTTCGCCAACAACCCGTACCTGCAGGAAACCGTCGAGAACCTGCAACCGGCCATGAGCCGTGCGTATTTCCTCGCGCTGGAACAGCGCAAGGCCGAGATGAGCGAGTTCCTCGAACTGTTCGAACGCCTGCTCGCCGCCGTCCTCGCCCGTGACCTGCCGCAGATCCGCATCGTGCTGACGGCTTACGCCCAGCGCAGCTGCGATCTGGTGGTGTCCGCCCTGACGGTTGCCTGACCTTGCGGCTCAAGTGCATCAAGCTGGCGGGGTTCAAATCCTTCGTCGATCCGACCACGGTGAACTTCCCCAGCAACATGGCGGCGGTCGTCGGGCCGAACGGTTGCGGCAAGTCGAACATCATCGACGCCGTGCGCTGGGTGATGGGCGAAAGCTCGGCCAAGAACCTGCGTGGCGAGTCGATGACCGACGTCATCTTCAACGGCTCGACCAGCCGCAAACCGGTGAGCCAGGCGAGCATCGAACTGGTGTTCGACAACTCCGACGGCACGCTGCTGGGCGAGTGGGCGGCGTATGCGGAAATCTCGATTCGCCGCAAAGTGACCCGCGACAGCCAGACGACTTATTACCTCAACGGCGCCAAATGCCGTCGTCGCGACATCACCGACATTTTCCTCGGCACCGGCCTCGGCCCGCGCAGCTACTCGATCATCGAGCAGGGGATGATCTCCAAGCTGATCGAGTCCAAGCCGGAAGACCTGCGTAACTTCATCGAAGAAGCCGCCGGCATCTCCAAGTACAAGGAGCGTCGGCGCGAGACTGAAAACCGCATCCGCCGCACTCACGAAAACCTTGCCCGTCTGACTGACCTGCGCGAAGAACTCGAGCGCCAGCTCGAACGCCTGCACCGGCAGGCCGAGGCCGCCAAGAAGTATCAGGAATACAAGGCTGAAGAACGCCAGCTCAAGGCGCAACTGTCGGCCCTGCGCTGGCAGGATCTGAACGATCAGGTCGGTCAGCGCGAATCGATCATCGGCAACCAGGAAATCAGCTTTGAAGCGCTGGTCGCCGAACAGCGCAACGCCGACGCGGCGATTGAACGCCTGCGCGACGGGCACCATGACCTGTCCGAGCGCTTCAATCTGGTGCAGGGGCGCTTCTATTCGGTCGGCGGCGACATCGCCCGGGTCGAGCAGAGCATCCAGCACGGCCAGCAGCGCTTGCGCCAATTGCAGGACGATCTGAAAGAAGCCGAGCGCGCACGCCTCGAAACCGAATCGCACCTGGGCCACGACCGCACCTTGCTGCTGACCCTCGGCGAAGAGCTCGATCAACTGACCCCCGAGCAGGAAATCACCAACGCCGCCGCCGAAGAAGCCGCCGCTGCGCTGGAAGATTCCGAAACCGTGATGCACGGCTGGCAGGAGCAGTGGGACGCTTTCAACCTGACTGCCGCCGAACCCCGTCGCCAGGCCGAAGTGCAGCAGTCGCGCATCCAGCAGCTGGAAACCAGCATGGAGCGCCTGGCTGATCGGCAAAAGCGTCTGGGCGAAGAGCGCGCGTTGCTGTCGGCCGATCCGGAAGACGCGGCGATCATGGAGCTCAGCGAACAGCTCGCCGAGTCCGAAGCCACCCTTGAAGATTTGCAGACCAGCGAAGCAGCCCAGGTCGAAAAACTTGAGCAACTGCGTCAGGAATTGCAGCAAGCGCTGACCGCGCAGCAACAGGCGCAGGGCGATTTGCAGCGCCTCAATGGTCGCCTTGCATCGCTGGAAGCCTTGCAGCAGGCCGCGCTCGATCCGGGCACCGGAACTGCCGAATGGCTGAAGGAACACAACCTCGCCGAGCGTCCGCGTCTGGCCGAAGGCCTGAAGGTCGAGGCCGGTTGGGAGCTGGCGGTGGAAACCGTGCTCGGCGCCGACCTGCAAGCGGTGCTGGTGGATGATTTCGACGGTTTCGATCTGTCCGGTTTTGCCCAGGGCGATCTGCGTTTGCTCAGCCCCGGCAATGACGGCGTGCGCGTGGCCGGCAGCCTGCTGGACAAGGTCGAGGCGCAGGTGGATTTGTCGCCTTGGCTCGCTCAGGTCAAACCGGTCGATAGCCTTGAACAGGCGCTGGCTATGCGTGGCCAACTGGCTGCCGGGCAAAGCCTGATCAGCCGCGACGGTTACTGGGTTGGCCGGCATTTCCTGCGGGTGCGCCGCGCCAGTGAAGCCGAAAGCGGCATGCTTGCGCGCGGCCAGGAAATCGAATCGCTGCATGCCGAACGCGAAGAGCGTGAAGCCACGGTCGAGGCCATGGAAACCCGTCTGCAAACCCTGCGCGCGCAACAGCGTCAGCAGGAAAACGGTCGCGAACATTTGCGTCGACTGTTGCAGGATGAAGCCCGTCAGCAAGGCGAACTGAAAGCTCAGCTTTCCGCCGGTAAGGCCAAGGCCGAGCAGTTGAACCTGCGTCGCACCCGCCTCGACGAAGAACTGGTCGAGCTCGCCGAGCAGCGCGAGCTGGAACACGAAAACATCGGCGAAGCGCGGATCCAGTTGCAGGACGCCCTCGACGCCATGGCCCTCGACACCGAGCAGCGCGAATTGCTGCTGGCCCAGCGCGACAGCCTGCGCGAACGCCTGGATCGGGTGCGCCAGGAAGCCCGCCAACATAAGGACCACGCCCATCAATTGGCCGTGCGTCTTGGCTCGCTGCGTGCTCAGCACGATTCGACCCGTCAGGCCCTTGAACGTCTGGAAATGCAGGCCGAGCGCCTCACCGAAAAACGTGAACAGCTCAGCCTGAATCTGGAGGAGGGCGAGGCACCGCTGGAAGAGCTGCGCCTCAAACTCGAAGAGTTGCTCGACAAGCGCATGAGCGTCGACGATGAACTCAAGACCGCCCAGATCGCTTTGGAAGACGCCGACCGCGAACTGCGCGACGCGGAAAAACGCCGGACCCAGGCCGAGCAGCAATCGCAATTGATCCGTGGTCAGCTCGAACAGCAACGCATGGAATGGCAGGCCCTGACCGTGCGCCGCAAGGCTCTGCAAGATCAACTGCTGGAAGACGGCTACGATCTGCACGGCGTGCTCAACACCCTGACCGCCGAGGCCAGCGAGAAGGCTGCCGAGGAAGAGCTTGAACGCATCGCCGCGCGCATTCAGCGCCTGGGCGCGATCAACCTCGCGGCGATCGATGAATACACGCAACAATCCGAGCGTAAACGTTATCTGGACGCCCAGGACGCCGATCTGATCGAAGCCTTGGAGACCCTGGAAAACGTCATCCGCAAGATCGACAAGGAAACCCGTAACCGTTTCAAAGATACCTTTGATCAGATCAATGGCGGTTTACAGGCACTTTTCCCGAAAGTTTTCGGTGGCGGGCGGGCGTATTTGGAACTGACGGGCGAAGATCTACTCGATACAGGGGTGACGATCATGGCGCAACCGCCCGGGAAGAAGAACAGCACCATCCATTTGCTCTCTGGTGGCGAGAAGGCCCTGACCGCGCTGGCACTGGTTTTTGCGATCTTCAAGTTGAATCCGGCGCCGTTCTGCATGCTCGATGAAGTTGACGCACCACTGGATGACGCTAACGTTGGACGCTACGCACGATTGGTCAAAGAGATGTCGCAGACCGTGCAGTTCATCTATATCACCCACAACAAGATCGCCATGGAAATGGCTGACCAGTTGATGGGCGTGACGATGCACGAGCCGGGTTGTTCGCGACTGGTAGCCGTGGATGTCGAGGAGGCGATGGCGATGGTGGATGCCTGAGCCGGCGCTGTCGGAAAAGGTATTTGTAGTCTGTAGGACATATTTACCGGCTTCGACTTGCTGGCCAATCGACATAATCGCGCAAGCCAATGAGACAGACGGTGTAAAGTTGTCTTTGGTCGTGCTAGTTTAATGTCAATTTTTCGTATACGTGGGCAAAACGCCTGTCAGAACATAGAGTTGGCGCCACGTTTTAAAGCGGTTTGCACAGTGTAAACCCCTTATTTTTCAGCATTTTTTATAGAGGCACGGGATTACATGGAAATCGGTCTGCGCGAGTGGCTGATCGTCATCGGCATCATTGTGATAGCCGGTATTCTTTTCGATGGCTGGCGCCGTATGCGCGGCGGCAAGGGAAAACTGAAATTCCGTCTTGACCGAAGTCTGTCCAACCTGCCGGACGAGGACACCAGCGCTGAGCTGTTGGGCCCGGCCCGCGTGCTGGATACACATAAAGAGCCGCAACTGGACGAACACGATCTGCCATCGGTGAGCATGCCGGCCCGCGAAGCACGCGAGCCTCGCGAATCCGGTTCCAAGCGCGGCAAGCGCGGCAGCAACGGTCCGGCCCAGGGCGACCTGAACCTCGATCTGGATCTGGACGGCGGCCCGAGCTTCAGCAGCCGCGACGATGATTTCGTCGAGCCTGCCGCCAAGTCGTCGCCGGCAGTGGCCGATAAAGATCAGCCGCAAGCCGAAGAAGTGCTGGTGATCAGCGTGATCTGCCGCGACCCGGCCGGCTTCAAGGGCCCGGCACTGCTGCAGAACATTCTGGAAAGCGGTCTGCGTTTCGGCGAGATGGATATCTTCCACCGTCACGAAAGCATGGCCGGCAACGGTGAAGTGCTGTTCTCCATGGCCAACGCGGTCAAGCCGGGCATTTTCGATCTGGACGACATCGACCATTTCAGTACCCCGGCGGTGAGCTTCTTCCTCGGCCTGCCAGGCCCGCGCCATCCGAAGCAGGCCTTCGACGTGATGGTCGCGGCAGCCCGCAAGCTGTCCCAGGAACTGAACGGCGAGTTGAAAGATGACCAGCGCAGCGTCCTGACCGCGCAGACCATCGAGCACTACCGTCAGCGCATCGTCGAATTCGAACGTCGCGCCCTGACCCAGAAGCGTTGATTGAAAAGGTTGCCTCGCAATAAAGGGGCAATCGGCAAAATAGATTGAGCAGCCTCGGCTGCTCTTTTGCTTTATGAGAGAACACCCATGACTGCCGCCAAAGACCGCATTCTAGAGCTGCGCGCTGAACTCGATCAGCACAACTACCGTTACCACGTCCTCGATGAGCCGAGCATTCCGGATGCCGAGTACGACCGGTTGTTCCACGAGCTCAAGGCGCTGGAAGCGGCCAATCCGGAACTGATCACCAGCGACTCGCCGACCCAGCGTGTCGGCAGCGTGGCGCTGACCGCGTTCACCCAGGTGCGTCACGAAGTGCCGATGCTCAGCCTCGGCAACGCCTTCGAAGAAACCGACATGCGCGAGTTCGATCGCCGGGTGACCGAAGGTCTGGATCTCCCGGCCGGCGACCTGTTCGGCGGTGGCGCGGCGGTGGAATACAGCTGCGAGCCGAAACTCGATGGCCTGGCGGTCAGCCTGCTGTATCAGGATGGCGTGCTGGTGCGCGGCGCCACGCGTGGCGACGGCACCACCGGCGAAGACATCAGCGTCAACGTGCGCACGGTGCGCAACATCCCGCTGAAGCTGCACGGCACGGGCTGGCCGGCGACCCTGGAAGTGCGCGGCGAAGTGTTCATGTCCAAGGCCGGTTTCGAACGCCTCAACGCCTCGCAACTGGAAGTCGGCGGCAAGACCTTCGCCAACCCGCGCAACGCCGCCGCCGGCAGCCTGCGACAGCTGGATTCGAAGATCACCGCCAACCGTCCGCTGGAATTCTGCTGCTACGGCATCGGTCAGGTCTCTCACGATATTTCCGACACCCACATCGGCAACCTCAAGCAACTGCAAGCCTGGGGCATGCCGATCAGCCACGAATTGAAACTGGCCAAGGGCATCGGTGAATGCCTGGACTACTACCGCGATATCGGTGAGCGCCGTAATTCGCTGGCCTATGAAATCGACGGCGTGGTGTTCAAGGTCAACAGCATTGCCGACCAGCGCGAGCTGGGCTTCCGCGCCCGTGAACCACGCTGGGCCATCGCCCACAAATTTCCGGCGATGGAAGAACTCACCGAACTGGTCGACGTGGAATTCCAGGTCGGCCGCACCGGCGCCGTCACCCCTGTGGCGCGGTTGAAACCGGTCAAGGTCGCCGGCGTCACCGTGGCCAACGCCACGCTGCACAACATGGATGAAGTCGCCCGGTTGGGCCTGATGATCGGCGACACAGTGATCATTCGCCGCGCCGGTGACGTGATACCGCAAGTGGTGCAAGTGGTCATGGAGCGCCGCCCTGAAGACGCGCGCCCTGTGCAGATTCCCGAGAGCTGCCCGGTTTGTGGCTCCCATGTCGAACGCACGCAACTGGTGAAACGCAGCAAGGGCAAGGAAACCAT
Source organism: Pseudomonas sp. GW456-12-10-14-LB2 (assembly GCF_002884345.1). Lineage (NCBI taxonomy): Bacteria > Pseudomonadati > Pseudomonadota > Gammaproteobacteria > Pseudomonadales > Pseudomonadaceae > Pseudomonas > Pseudomonas sp. GW456-12-10-14-LB2. The sequence continues at coordinate 114,297 of NZ_POHV01000017.1, read as the reverse complement.
CAGCGAAGGTGCGGTGTATCGCTGCGTCGGCCGACTGGCCTGTGGTGCGCAGCTCAAGCAGGCGATCATTCACTTCGTCTCCCGTCGCGCGATGGACATCGAAGGCCTTGGCGACAAGAGCGTCGAGCAACTGGTCGATGAAGGTCTGGTCAGTTCGCCGGCCGATCTTTACGCGCTGAAGTTCGATGACATCGTCGACCTCGAAGGTTTTGCCGAAGTGTCGAGCAACAAGTTGCTGGCCGCTATCGAGGACAGCAAGAAGCCGGGTCTGGCGCGCTTCATCTATGCGCTGGGCATTCCGGATGTCGGCGAAGAGACGGCCAAGGTGCTGGCGCGTTCGCTGGGGTCGCTGGAGCGTGTTCAGCAAGCCTTGCCGCAAGTGCTGACGTACCTGCCAGACATCGGCCTGGAAGTGGCGCACGAGATTCACAGCTTCTTCGAAGATGCGCACAACCAGCAGGTGATCACCGAGCTGCTGGGCCACGGTTTGCAGATTCAGGATCAGGGCGAGCTGGGCGCCGAGTTTGCCGCCAGCACCACGCTGGGCGGCTTCCTCGACAAGCTGCACATTCCTTCGGTCGGGCCGGGCGGGGCGCAGAAGCTGGCGGACAAGTTCGAAACGCTGGAAGGCGTGATGAACGCTGACTGGCTGGACATGCGCCAGGCATTGCCGGAAAAGCAGGCCAATTCGGTTCGCGAGTTTTTCGCCTTGCCCGAGCATCGTCAACTGGCTGAAGACGCCGAGAAGCAACTGCGCGATTTCGGCATGCACTGGCAGAGCGAAAAGAAAGTCGTCGAAGGTCTGCCACTTTCCGGGGAAACCTGGGTGCTGACCGGCAAGGTCGAGCTGATGAGCCGCGACGTCGCCAAGGAACACTTGGAAAGCCTCGGCGCCAAGGTCGCCGGCTCCGTGTCGGCCAAGACCCATTGCGTGGTCGCCGGGCCGGGCGCCGGGTCGAAACTGACCAAGGCCAACGAACTGGGCGTGAAAGTGATGGATGAGGAGGCGTTTATCGCGTTCCTGAAAGGGCACGGTATCAGCGCCTGACTGATCGACAGGTGATCGTTCCCACGCAGAGCGTGGGAACGATCTTTGGGCGGGAATGATCTAGTCTTGGCAAGCCCAAGGGAGAGATCGCCATGTACCGCTTTTTCGAGCAGCTCAGTTCCCGCATCGTCGCGCCGTTCATGGGCGAATCCTCGCGCAACAGCAAAGTCTGGCCGTGCCGCTGCGGCCAGTCGCTGTTCTTTCGCAACAGCCAGTGCCTGGCCTGCAACGCGACGCTGGGTTATCAACCGGAACACAGTCGCCTGACCTCGCTGCAACCGGGGCCGCAAGAGGGCACCTGGACGCTGGACGTCGATCCCGAGGCCGGGCTGTTCCGGCGCTGCGCCAACCTTGATACGCCGGCGGCCTGTAACTGGCTGCTGCCCGCCAATGATCACGACACCCTGTGCGCGGCCTGTGCTCTGAATCGCACCATCCCCGATCTGTCCGTCCCGGAAAACCCCGAACGCTGGCGCAAGGTGGAAATCGCCAAGCGCCGACTGGTGGCGCAACTGATCAGCCTCGGCCTGCCGGTCGTCCCGAAAACCGTCGACGAAGCCACCGGCCTGGCCTTCGATTTCATCGGCGTCGATCTGCAAGGCAATGCACCCATGACCGGCCACGCCAACGGCCTGATCACCCTCGACATCGAAGAAGCCGACGACGCCCACCGCGAGCAGGTCCGGGCGCAGATGCATGAACCCTATCGCACGCTGCTCGGGCACTTTCGCCATGAGGTCGGGCACTACTACTGGGATCGCCTGATCGACAACGGTCCGTGGCTCGGTTCATTCCGCAACCTGTTCGGCGATGAACGCGCCAGTTATGCCGAGGCGCTGGAGCGGCATTATCAACAGGGCGCGCCGGCGGACTGGCCGCAGCATTACGTCAGCGCCTACGCCACCATGCACCCGTGGGAAGACTGGGCGGAAACCTGGGCGCATTACCTGCACATGATGGACGCGGTGGATACGGCGCTGGGCTTCGGCATGAGTGCCCGGGAGATGGACCTCGACTACCAGCCGTTTCCGTCGAGCACGCTGTACGACCCCGAGCATCCTGGCGGCGCGGCGTTCCTGTCGTTCGTCAACGCGTGGATCGAACTGGCGGGGATGCTCAACGAACTGTCGCGCAGCATGGGCCAGCCGGATTTCTATCCGTTCGTCCTGCCGCCGGCGGCGATCGCCAAGCTGCACTTCATTCATCTGGTGATCCAGCAAGAGGGCGGCCGCGCGGACGAGGTGCTGCAAGCGCAATAGCAAGTGCTTGAAGCCCTTCATATTTTTAATCTTCAACCAGCGGTTGTAACTTCGTCTCAGATAGGTACAATGGCGCGGCTCGCCGACAGGCGAGCGTCGTTATGGTGACCCTATCGGTCCCCCCGCAACGATTACCCGTGAACCTGGTCAGAGCCGGAAGGCAGCAGCCACAGCGGGAACATTGTGTGCCGGGGTGTGGCTGGTAGGGTTACCACCTTAACGAACATCGAACGAATCGACACCGAACTGCATGGGTTTCGCCCACTGCGGTTTTTTTATGCCTGCGATTTGGCGGAGCACGCAAATTCTTCCTGTGGGAAAGTCCCGTCTCGCAATGCCGCCATATTTAATGAAATGACCTTCCTGTCCTGCACGTGCTTTTAACCATCGCAGATGAAGGCTGTCATACTCCGTTACCCAGCATTGAAAACTAGTCTAAGTGGGTGAAATGGATAACTCGACCCAAGCAAAAATTCGGGACTGGCAGCTACGCCGCCTAGAGATCAAGGAGCAGATGCAATTGCATCCTGAAAAGACCCTTGAGCTTTCGAGGGTGCTCGATCTCATGGACGAAGAGCATGCTGCAATTCTAAGTGGTGCAGCCGCTAGCAAACGCGTGGATGAACCTCAGCAAGACATGTCTCTCGATCCGATAGTGAATTCCCGGCCTTCAATTCACATGGTTGCGGAGAAATGTGATCTGCAGTTGCGCGTGACTGCCGAGAGTCCCGAAAATTTGCTCAGGTTGTTCGATATGGCGGCTTGTGAGTTGAAGGGGAAAATCGGTGCCGAAGGAGCCAGCGTAGGGAAGGGGGGTGGCAGATATCCCGGAGAGATGTCGGGCACTTTCGGGGGCTATCGCTTTGAGCTTCGAATCAATGACGAGGTCACCCATGAGTGATTCGAAATGGATGGCAAAGGAAAACTTGGCAGAACACTTGGCGCCACTCCTTGACCATTTTGAGGTGAAGTGGCGCGGGCATGGGGTTATCTATGTCGACCATCAGGATGGAAATATCAAGATCGCCGAAAGGATCCTTTACCGCTTGAGCACCACTCTGGGTGTGCCGATTGGAGAGGTACGATCCAGATTGGTCGAATTGGGTTGGCTCAATGATGTTCGCCATGTCACGCCGATCCGAAATGAAATAGTTCGGGTATTTGAAGATAGTGATCTCTGGTCAGTCGATGATCCAGAGGAGGATGATCCCGAAATGAATGAAGATCATGGTTGGGATTGAGCTTGTGATGTTCCCTGCCTTAGCTAAGAGGACTTATGCACCCGGAACATTTTGATTTATCCAGTCCTGCGTTTCTGCCCATTACAGAAGACGTGTGTGCGAGCTTGCTTCTGGCAAATGGCGCAAAAAATCTCGACGTCCTAAGCGATCCGGAACTGGCGGCGGTGCTGGTCATTCAAAATTTGGCACAGGCAGGCGAAAAAGACCTGAGTGCTGTCGCGGCAGAGAAGATTCTGGTCAAGCTTATTGCGTGGGCTGTTGATTCTCGTAGCTTGGGAGGCACAGGTTTGCTGCCCGAAGCGCAACGGTTATTCAACAATGATAAGTTGACCCGCGGCCTGAAAGCTCTCAAGCGTTTGAATCTTCGTTTCCTCCTGGCTGATGAAGTGTCGGCGCGGGAATACCTGATGTCTGATGGCAAATGGGATGTTGGGTACAAAATCCGCCACCATAAGGCCCACAACCCATTCAGCCAGCAGATGGTCACGCCTAAGCACCGTGAGCGTTGGTTGAGCGCTGCGCAAGACAAGTTGGTCAGAACCTTTCGTGCAAATCTGGATGAGGATCTACATGTTCAAGGTTACGCGGGAATTGGAAAGAGCCACCTGCTAAGCGTCCTGATGGACTGTTTGCAACCTGGTGCGGCTTTGGTGTTGGCGCGCACAAAGGCAAAGCTGGAAACGCTGCGCAAGCGCATTGGAAGCGCAGGTAAGGGGACTTCTTGCGCCACCTTCGAAACCTTTGCACGGAAGTTGTTGAATGAGTTTGCGCCCAGAGCTGCACAGGTTTCGCTCAGAGGGCCGAGCAAGGATGCTCTTTCGCGGGAATTGAATATCCTCGGTTTCCAGTCTCGCAATGGTCCGGCCACCCTTGATGTCTGCCTCAAGGTGATTGAGCTCTATTGCGGCTCTACGGATCACACGCTGTCGGCCAAACACTTCCCTCATTTCAAGCGCGCCTTGTCTACCCTGGATGCCAAAGTGCTTCTCGAGTATTCGAGCCGGCTTTGGGTCTATCTCTCAGCGAATCCGACATGGGTCGCTCAAGCAGACCTCGAAGCTTTATTGATGATAAAACGGGCGAGTTTGGCAGGATGTGCGGTGCCTGCCCGATATACGCATATTCTGATTGACGAGAGTCAGGACATCCCCGCGTCGCTTTTACAGATCATTGATCGTGGGCGTCAGGTACTGATAACTCTGGGGGATGAGTATCAGCATGCCAATCGTGACGTAGTCAAAAGAAAGCGTGAGGTTCGGCAAAGTGACGTCTGTTACTCCGTACGCTCAGGCCGCAATGTTGAGCGTTTGGTCAATCCGTTGATCTCCCTTCATACAGAGAAGAGCAAGATTCCATTCGAAGGTGCTCGTGACGCTGACGTCGGTATAGAAATCTACTCGCCAGGTTTTGCTCCACCTGAAGGTTGTGTAGTACTGACGGCATCGCCCTGGGATACGGTGAGATGGGCGATCTCCTTGCACGATGCCAATTGCGCGTTTAGCTTTTCGGATGGCGCAGAGGATGACCTCAAGCGTTTCATGACTACCGCTATCGCATTGTTTAAACCTGATTTTTACAGTATCGACGCCATCCCGAATGGTGCACATCGGTATTTCAGTGATATGACTGATTGGCAGCAAGTGTGCGACGCCAACCAATTTGACTTGTCGTTTCTATGGGTCAAAGGCGAACTGGAGAAAGGCTTCAAGATTGCCGATCTGACTCGTTTGAACAGAATGATCGGTCGTTCTGAAAAATGCTGCATGTTGATGCTTGCAGAAAGCACGGGGGGCATGGAGTTTGATGAGGTTTTCTTAACTCCTGAGCTGCTCACCAAAGAGCGATTCAAGGATGCCTATGAGTTCGATCGGCGGATTTGCGCTGTTTACATTGCAATTTCTCGTGCAAAGGTGAAGCTTTACGTTCCGATGGATGTCGTTGAATGGGTGGAAGAACACCAAGGCAGAACGCAGAAATTCCGTGAGTCGCATGGATATTGATGGGCTTCATTTAAAAACAGTGTTCGTAGCATACAAGTTGGAGCGATTTAGGCGGCCTTCCATTGCGGTTTGTGCTGCGATTTTTCGCTCTGCTAGCTTCCATTCTGCATGGACAGAGTGTAGTGCACTAGTAGTATTCGCGCGCTTCAGCCCTACCACTAGCGGGTTGATCCTCCCGCATCGAAAATCATGGAGACACTGTGTTCAAGCGTTCAATCATTGTTTTATCTGTTCTGGTTTCAGGCTGCTCCGCCAAGTACGTTCAGCAGGATTTGGCGACAAGCCCTGAAAGGTTAATCCAGGGTCAGGCGGTCTTTATCGCAACGCCTGTCGATGGTCGTTACGAGACCAACCTTTATAAAGCGTCAGGTGCCATGACGGCGGGCGCGGTTCGGTCGGCATTTGCTCGCTATTCCAATCAGGTGAAAGTCTCCGAATCCTGTGCCGATCTTGCCTGTATCAGAGAGCTGGGGAATGCCGGCTACTACGTTGTGCCGGAAATACTGCATTGGGAGGACCGGGCTACAGAGTGGTCGGGTATCCCGGACCGGATCGAAGTGAAATTGGTGATCTATGGCGCGAAGGGTGATGAGCCTCTGGCCTCGACCGTGGTTTCAGGCAAGAGCAAGTGGCTGACTTTCGGCGGTGATCATCCACAGGACCTACTGCAGAAACCTATCGAGAGTTATGTGAAGGCACAATTTTGAAGGAGCTTCTTCAATAGCAAAGGGCTCAATCCTATGAGCCGTTTTTGTGAATGCTTTCTGCACAGGGTTATTTTGTAACTAGCTGGTTTGATGCATATTTACTTCGTCAACCTGTTCGTAATTTAGATTCTCGTGACTGAAAGCGGTCGTCGCAGCATCTGGGTGCTCAATACGATTGGCTGCTATCCTCAAGAGCATCCACATAAATCACAAGGAAGTGCGCAATGGAGCCAGTTCTGGATTCCCTAAAGCCAACTGGCAAATGGATGATCATAGATTGCGTGCAAAGCGCAGGTATCGATATTCAAGCGTGGAGCTTCAGAAGAAAAGATGGACAGCCCGTAGCCCTACCTCAATCAAATGGTGGGTACTGCTACGAATGGTCTTTTCGAAGTGAAAATGGTGACGTATTACTTTTATGCGTTTGGTTCGAGGAAATGGAGCTCGATAGTCGTGGGCGAATCTGTTTTGTTGGAAACCTGAGGAGCTATGCCGACACGCTGATACGGCAACTTGAAAAAGACATAAGGAATAGAAACCGTACAATCAAGGATCCGCGCATCACGCGGGCACAGCATTTCAGTTCTACCGTTGAACTTGCGTACGTGAATGAAAAAAATGTTCGGGTAGTTATTGTCTCTGGACCTGTTCGCGAAAAAGAAGAAGGCGAAGCAGGGCATGATCGTGCAGTCGGGCGGGAGCTGGATGATCAAGCATGGTTCGTAGAGTCGTTTGACAGTGCTACAGGAGCCTTCGTTTTGGTTCGTGGCGTGCGAGATCAGCCAAATATTATCTGTAGAAATACTGGAGCTGAAGAAATTCTTGATGGGGCTGATATATCTGCTGATGGAAGAGTCGTCGATCAGTTTCTCGTTGAGGGGCGCGTTGATAGCTATGTTTATGGGGGAGTGAAGCGTTTTCGTGATCCGAGCGTTCGCCGTAGAGTATTAGCACGATCTGGAGGCATCTGTGAGCTAACGAAGGTTGCCGGCTTTAAGATGGCAAATGGTGGTGTTTATTTAGAAACTCATCACATTATCCCGCTTTCAGAGGGTGGTCCTGATACGGTTGATAACGTGATAGCAATAACTGCGGATGCCCATCGCCAGCTCCATTACGGTGTTGAAAGGGATGAGCTGAAGGCGCGCTGTTTGGAAAACGTTGCAAATTGGAGCAGCCGTTAGTGCAGGCAGTTTTAAGACGCTGCAACCTCCGCGAAAGCTCACACTCTCCAAAATGTTATGGGCTGATCTCGGAGCTCCTGGTATACAACCGGATAATGTCATCAATTTCCCCCGACATTTTCATCCGCAGCAACGTCCTCAATATCCGCTGCACCGGCACGTTCGGATCATTGCGCACATAGCAGCCGACCTTCTGCTCCTGCAACACCGCCACCGCCTGCAGTTGCTGCCCCGGCAGCAGGCGCTGGTTGAACCAGTCCAGGGTCCATTGATTGCTCACGGCGTAGCGGTAGCGCCCGGCCAGCAGCTTGTCCAGCACCTGTTCCTGGTTGCGCGCGTCTTCGCGCCAGAGTCGGTCGGCGTCGAATATCGGTTGCAGCGTGGGGTAGCTGTAGCCGAGCACGGTGCCGATCGACTGGCGGGGCAGGTGGGCCGGATCGGCGCTAAGCGGTTGGTCCTGGCGGCTGATCAGCAGGTCACGCTGGAACAGCAGCGGAATGCTCCAGATGTAATCCCCGGACAGGTTCGGCAGCCAGGATTGTGCGGCATAGCAGCGCACGTCGACGTCGCCGTGTTCCATGGCGTTCTGCACCCGGGCGCGGGGCAGGACGTGAAATTGTGCCGGCACGCCGACCTGGGTCGCGAGGCTGAGCATCATGTCGTAGAGGATGCCCTGGGTCGGGCGGCCGCGTTCGATCTGCACCATCGGCATCGCCCAGCTGTCGGCAACCACGAAGCGCAGCGGCGGTGGCGACGCCATCGCGCTCAGGCTCAATCCCAGTAATGCCCCCACGGCCCACCGCATAAACGCTCCGGTAATTCCCGATCCCGAGCCGACAAAAGCCCTCGCTCATGCAGCTTAGCCAGAATAGACGAGCACACCGGATGCAATTTTGCCCTTGCTCCGCTAGCATTAGCCGCTTCTGCTTCCTTTGCCGCGACGGTTTTCGATGAGTTATCAGGTTCTTGCACGTAAATGGCGTCCGCGCTCGTTCCGCGAAATGGTCGGCCAGACCCATGTGCTCAAGGCTCTGATCAATGCCTTGGACAGCCAGCGCCTGCACCACGCCTACCTGTTCACCGGTACGCGGGGCGTCGGCAAGACCACGATTGCGCGGATCATCGCCAAATGCCTGAACTGTGAAACAGGTATCACTTCAAGCCCGTGCGGCGAGTGTTCGGTGTGCCGCGAGATCGATGAAGGCCGTTTCGTCGACCTGATCGAGATCGACGCCGCGAGCCGGACCAAGGTCGAGGACACCCGCGAGCTGCTCGACAACGTGCAGTACGCCCCGAGCCGCGGGCGCTTCAAGGTCTACCTGATCGACGAAGTGCACATGCTTTCCAGCCATTCCTTCAATGCGCTGCTGAAAACCCTCGAAGAGCCGCCGCCCTACGTCAAGTTCATCCTGGCGACCACCGACCCGCAGAAACTTCCGGCAACGATTTTGTCGCGATGCCTGCAGTTCTCTCTGAAGAACATGACCCCGGAGCGGGTGGTCGAGCATCTGACCCACGTTTTGGGCGCCGAAAATGTCCCGTTCGAAGACGACGCCCTGTGGCTGCTCGGCCGCGCGGCCGACGGTTCGATGCGTGATGCCATGAGCCTGACCGACCAGGCCATTGCCTTCGGTGAAGGCAAGGTATTGGCCGCCGACGTGCGGGCGATGCTCGGTACGCTGGATCACGGCCAGGTCTACGACGTGCTGCACGCGCTGATCGAAGGCGACGCCAAGGCATTGCTAGAAGCCGTGCGTCATTTGGCCGAACAGGGCCCGGACTGGAACGGCGTGCTCTCGGAAATTCTCAACGTGCTGCACCGCGTCGCCATCGCCCAGGCCTTGCCGGAAGGTGTCGACAACGGCCACGGCGACCGTGACCGGGTGCTGGCACTGGCCCAGGCCTTGCCGGCCGAAGACGTGCAGTTCTATTACCAGATGGGCCTGATCGGTCGCCGCGACTTGCCGCTGGCGCCGGACCCGCGAGGCGGTTTCGAAATGGTGCTGCTGCGGATGCTGGCCTTCCGGCCGGCAGACACAGCGGACGCCCCGCGGCAACCGCTAAAGCCAGTGGGGATCAGCCAGGCCACAGTTGATTCCGCAAACTCAGTGGCTGCCGCGCCGAAACCTGCGCCGGTAGTTGCTGCGGCTGTTGCGCCCGCGCCAGCGCCGGTGGTTGCACCTGCGCCGGCTCCCGAGCCTGCACCGGTTGCCCCGGTGATTGCGCCTGAAACCGTTCCTGAGCCAGAGCCCGAGCCGGTCGCCGTTGAAGAAGTCGTCGACCTGCCGTGGAACGACCCGGTAGAACCGGCGCCTGTGCAGCAGCCAGCGGTCGAGCCGGTGCTGGAAACCACCGCCGAACAACCGGATTTGCCGCCGATGCCGCTGCCGACCCCGGACAGCGTCGTGCCGGACGCCCCGGAGTGGGCCGCCGCGCCGATCCCCGAGCCGTCAGTAGCCGAGGTCGATGCCGCCACGCCGGGCATGGACATGGACGACGAGCCGCCGCTCGACGAGGACTACATCGAGCCGGACATGGATTCGGCCTACAGTTACCTCGACGATCTGGCCAGCGAACACGCCGCAGAACCGGCCCCGGAGCCCGAGCCGGAACCTGCCGCCGCGCCGGCCACCGGTCTAGCCCTGCAATGGCTGGAGCTGTTCCCGCAACTGCCGATCTCCGGCATGACCGGCAGCATCGCCGCCAACTGCACGCTGATCGCGGTCGATGGTGACAACTGGCTGATGCACCTAGACCCGGCCCACAGCGCCTTGTTCAACGCCACCCAGCAACGTCGTCTGAACGATGCGCTGAACCAGTTCCACGGGCGCACGCTGACCCTGACCATCGAGTTGATCAAGCCCGAGCAGGAAACCCCGGCCCAGGCCGCGTCCCGGCGCCGTGCCAACCGTCAGCGCGAGGCGGAGGAATCGATCCACGGCGATCCGTTCATCCAGCAGATGGTCCAGCAGTTCGGTGCGGTCGTGCGACACGATACTATTGAACCTGTCGACGCCCTGGTCAGTCAGGGCTAATAACTGAGGGCGTCCGGCCTGTCTGGCCGGGCGCTGTTTTGATCCAAGTACTTTTGAGGTGATTCCCATGATGAAAGGTGGCATGGCCGGCCTGATGAAGCAGGCGCAGCAGATGCAGGAAAAAATGGCCAAGATGCAGGAAGAACTGGCCAACGCCGAAGTCACCGGCAAAGCCGGTGGCGATCTGGTCACCGTGGTGATGACCGGTCGTCATGACGTGAAAAAAGTTAGCATCGACCCGAGCGTTCTGCCGGGCCTGGACGAAGACGACCGTGAAGTGGTCGAGGATCTGGTGGCCGCTGCCGTCAACGCCGCCGTGCGTCAGATCGAAGCCAACAGCCAGGCGAAAATGGGCAGCATGACCGCTGGCATGAACCTGCCGGCCGGTATGAAACTGCCGTTCTGATTCGCCATCCGGCGACAGATGAGCTACACAAAATGCCAGGCAGTGCGCCTGGCATTTTTGTTTCCGGCTGACGAAACATCGAACGCGCAATAGCTGCAACGGTCTGCTCCCTATACCGCCGAATTCACCCTTCAAAGGAGACGCTGACATGTCCGACCCTCTGACCCTCAATCAACGCTTCGTCCTGGCCTCGCGTCCGGTGGGCGCGCCAACGCCCGAGAACTTCCGTCTGGAGCGCGAGGCGCTGCCGGATCTTGACGACGGCCAGGTGTTGCTCAAGACCCTGTACCTGTCGCTCGATCCCTACATGCGCGGGCGCATGAGTGACGCGCCGTCCTACGCGGCGCCGGTACAAATCGGCGAGGTGATGACCGGCGGGGCTGTCAGCCGGGTCGAACAGTCGCGTCATCCGAAATTCCACCCCGGCGATCTGGTGGTTGGTGCCACCGGGTGGCAAAGCCACAGCATCAGCGATGGCCGCAATATCATCCCGATCCCTTCGGGCCTGCCGAGTCCGTCGATGGCCCTCGGCGTGCTGGGCATGCCCGGCATGACCGCGTACATGGGGTTGATGGACATCGGCCAGCCAAAAGAAGGAGAGACCCTGGTGGTCGCTGCGGCTTCCGGCGCAGTGGGCTCGGTGGTCGGCCAGGTGGCGAAGATAAAGGGTCTGCGCGCCGTCGGCGTGGCTGGTGGTGCCGAGAAGTGCAAATACGTGGTCGAGGAACTGGGCTTCGACGCCTGTATCGATCACAAGGCACCGGACTTCGCCGAGCAACTGGCCAAGGCCTGTCCCAATGGCATCGACATCTATTACGAAAACGTCGGCGGCCACGTCTTTGATGCCGTCGTGCCGCTGCTCAATCCCAAGGCGCGGATCCCGCTGTGCGGCCTGATCGCTGGCTACAACGCCTCGGAAGCGCCGAAAGGCCCGGATCGTTTGCCCGCCTTGCAACGGACCTTGCTGACCAAACGCGTACGGATTCAGGGCTTCATCGTGTTCGACGACTACGGTGACCGTCAGCCGGAATTCATCAGCGCCATGGTGCCGTGGGTACGCGATGGCAAGGTGAAGTTCCGCGAGGACGTGGTCGAGGGCCTGGAGCAGGCGCCGCAAGCGTTTATCGGGCTGCTGGAGGGGCGCAACTTCGGCAAACTGGTGGTGAAGGTCGCCCAGGACTGAGGATTTGACGCTGGCCGGAGGCGCGGGTATAAACCGCGTCTCGTTGTTTTGTCGGACTTTTTCCCCATGAGCTTCAGCCCTTTGATTCGCCAACTGATCGATGCCCTGCGAACTTTGCCGGGCGTGGGTCAGAAAACTGCCCAGCGTATGGCGTTGCAGTTGCTCGAACGTGACCGCAGCGGCGGTACGCGCCTGGCCCAGGCCTTGAGCCAGGCCATGGAAGGGGTCGGACACTGCCGCCAGTGCCGCACGCTGACCGAAGACGATCTGTGCCCGCAATGTGCCGACACCCGCCGCGACGACACGCTGCTGTGCGTGGTGGAAGGGCCGATGGACGTTTACGCGGTCGAGCAGACCGGATTTCGCGGTCGCTATTTCGTGCTCAAGGGGCACCTGTCCCCGTTGGACGGGCTCGGCCCGGAGGCCATCGGCATTCCGCAATTGATGGCGCGGATCGAAGAGGCGGGCACCTTCACCGAAGTCATCCTCGCCACCAACCCGACCGTGGAAGGCGAAGCAACCGCCCACTACATCGCCCAGTTGCTGCAGAACAAAGGCCTGATCGCCTCGCGCATCGCCCACGGCGTACCGTTGGGTGGCGAACTGGAACTGGTGGACGGCGGCACGCTGGCTCACTCGTTTGCCGGGCGCAAGCCGATTTCCCTCTGAGCCACACAATCCTGTTGAAAACCAAGCAAGCGCTCGGTTAAGTTCGGCGAACCCTTCCATGGAGTTCGCCGATGCCCGCCTTCCAGGAATACTTCGACCCCAGCCACCAAATGGTCCGCGACAGCGTCAGACGTTTCGTCGAACGCGAGATCCTGCCGGACATTGATGTGTGGGAAGAAGCCGAAAGCTTTCCCCGTGATCTGTACCTCAAGGCCGGTGCGGCCGGGATCCTCGGCATCGGTTACCCCGAAGCGCTGGGCGGCAGTCACGAAGGTGATCTGTTCGCCAAGATCGCCGCCAGCGAAGAACTGATGCGCTGCGGCTCCGGCGGGCTGGTGGCCGGGCTTGGTTCGCTCGATATCGGTTTGCCGCCGATCGTAAAATGGGCCCGGCCTGAAGTCCGCGATTGCGTCGTCCCCCAAGTGCTCCGCGGCGAGAAGATCAGCGCCTTGGCCGTCACCGAGCCGGGCGGCGGTTCCGACGTCGCCAACCTGCAGACCCGCGCCGTACGCGACGGCGACCATTACCGGGTCAGTGGCAGCAAAACCTTTATCACCAGTGGCGTACGCGCCGACTACTACACCGTCGCGGTGCGTACCGGTGCGCCCGGTTTTGGTGGCATCAGCCTGCTGTTGATCGAGAAGGGTACGCCGGGTTTCACCGTCGGCCGGCAACTGAAGAAAATGGGCTGGTGGGCGTCGGACACGGCTGAATTGTTCTTCGACGATTGCCGGGTGCCTGTGGGAAATCTGATCGGCGCGGAGAACATGGGCTTTGCCTGCATCATGGGCAACTTCCAATCCGAGCGTCTGGCCCTTGCGTTGATGGCCAACATGACCGCGCAACTGGCGCTGGAAGAAAGCCTGAAGTGGGCGAAGGAGCGACAAGCGTTCGGCAAACCCATCGGCAAGTTCCAGGTGATCAAGCATCGCCTCGCGGAAATGGCCACGGCGCTGGAAGTCTCGCGGGAGTTCACCTACCGGCAGGCGGCGAAAATGGCGGCGGGGCAGAGCGTGATCAAGGAAATTTCCATGGCCAAGAACTTTGCCACGGAGACTTCGGATCGCATCACCAATGAAGCGGTGCAGATTCTTGGCGGGTTGGGTTATATGCGCGAAAGCCTGGTGGAGCGGCTGTACCGGGATAACCGCATCTTGTCGATTGGCGGCGGGACGCGGGAAGTGATGAACGAGATCATCAGCAAGCAGATGGGACTGTAATCTTCGGTGTTTGATCGTTCCCACGCGGAGCGTGGGAACGATCGAGGCGCGGGGCTGATTATTTATCAGTCAACGCAAACTGCGTCAGGCAGAACGTCGGAATCCCCATGTCCTCAAGACGCTGCGAGCCACCCAGCTCTGGCAGATCGATGATCGCCGCCGCTTCATGAACGCGGGCGCCCATGCGGCGGATCAGGTTGGCCGCTGCGATCAGCGTGCCGCCGGTGGCGATCAGGTCATCGAACATCACCACCGAGTCGCCTTCGCACAGGCTGTCGGCATGCACTTCGAGGAACGCTTCGCCGTACTCGGTCGCGTAACCTTCGGCCAGCACGTCCGCCGGCAGCTTGCCCTGCTTGCGGAACAACACCAGCGGCTTGTTCAACTGATAGGCCAGTACCGAACCGATCAGGAAACCACGCGCATCCATCGCACCGATGTGGGTGAAGTCGGCTTCGACATAGCGGTGGGCGAAGCTGTCCATCACCAGGCGCAGAGCCTTGGGCGACTGGAACAGCGGGGTGATGTCGCGAAAGATCACACCCGGTTTCGGGAAGTCGATCACGGGGCGGATCAGGGATTTGATGTCGAAGGAGTCGAAGACCATCGTCGAGGTGTCCTGGCAGGGCTGCAAACGGCGCAGTATACCCGCGGCTGAAACGATTCGCTCGGCCGCGGGTCGAGATCAGACTTCGAGCGAGCCGCCGGCCAGGGCGCAGAGCTGGATCGGGTCGAGGATGTGGATTTCCTTGCCTTCGGCGGCGATCAGTTCGTTCTGCTGGAAGCGGGTGAAGACCCGGGACACGGTTTCCACCGCCAGCCCCAGATAGTTGCCGATTTCATTGCGCGACATGCTCAGGCGGAACTGGTTGGCCGAGAACCCGCGAGCGCGGAAACGTGCCGACAGGTTGACCAGGAAGGTGGCGATGCGCTCGTCGGCGGTTTTCTTCGACAGCAGCAACATCATTTGCTGATCGTCGCGGATTTCGCGGCTCATCACGCGCATCAACTGGCGGCGCAGCTGCGGCAATTGCAGGGCCAGCTCGTCGAGGCGTTCGAAGGGAATCTCGCAGACCGAAGTGGTTTCCAGCGCCTGGGCGGAAACCGGGTGTTTCTCGGTGTCCATGCCGGACAGCCCGACCAGTTCGCTCGGCAGGTGGAAGCCGGTCAGTTGTTCTTCGCCGGTGTCGCTCAGGCTGAAGGTCTTGAGGGCGCCGGAGCGTACTGCATAAACGGAATCGAAAGTGTCGCCCTGGCGGAACAGGAACTCACCCTTTTTCAACGGGCGGCCACGTTTAACGATTTCGTCCAGCGCATCCATGTCTTCCAGATTCAGCGAAAGTGGCAGGCAGAGAGGGGCCAGGCTGCAATCCTTGCAATTAGCCTGGTTGTGAGCGCGCAGTTTAACTGGCTCGGACATTTCTTAAATCCTTGTGGGAAAACACACATAAGGCGTAAGGGTAACCCAGCGGAGGACATTCAGGCCAGCCTGTGGCGAGATTGCCCCCACGGCATAAAGCCGCAGGGATGACGGCCGATAAACAGGTATCTGACGGCATGCAAGGAACCGCTTCGATGACTGCTATTGGTACGCTGACCCCCGGTAACAGTGGCGTTGCGTCGTTGCTGGAAAGTGCTGAAACCTCCGTTGACGATGAGTCCGGCACAGACGCGGCATCGTTGGGAAGCCCGACCTTGGTCGAGGGCGTCAAAGTGTCGCTGTCCGGTGCCGCCATTGCAAAATCCGCCGGCTCCGGCGGAAAAAACCGCGATATCGAAGAAAGCGGGCTGCCTGAAAACGTCCAGCAATTGCTGAAGATGATTCGCAAGTTTCGCCAGCAGATCGCCGAAAAGAACGCCCAGATCAACGCGCTGATGGCCAACAAGACCCTTTCCAACGAAGAGCGGTTCGCCAAGATCGCTGCCCTCAAAGGCGCCATCTCCGCCCTCAACAACGGTCTGATCACCGCCAATCTGTCCCTGGCCAAGGTCATCGACCAATCGGGCCTGACCGCTGACCAGAACCTGAACACCAACTCGCTGCTGATGAAGAGCTAAATCACCCGCGAAAAACGCTGGCGGTTCTGCTGTTCCAGATACGCGTCGAACACCATGCACACCGAACGCACCAGCAGGCGCCCGGCCGGCAGCACGGTGATGCGCTCGCGATCCAGTTCGATCAACCCGTCCTGCGCCATGCCCTGCAATTGCGGCCAGAGCGCGCCGAAGTAACCCTGAAAATCGATGTTGAAGCTGCGCTCGATCTCGGCGAAATCCAGGCTGAAATTGCAGATCAGTTGCTGGATCACCGCGCGGCGCAAGCGGTCGTCGGCGTTGCACACCAGGCCTCGGCTGGTGGCCAGTTGCGCGCCGGCGAGGGTGTTCTGGTAGTGATTGAGGTCGCTGCTGTTCTGGCAGTACAGGTCGCCGATCTGGCTGATGGCCGACACGCCCAGGCCGATCAGGTCGCAATGGCCGTGGGTGGTGTAGCCCTGGAAATTGCGTTGCAGGGTCGACTCTTCCTGAGCAATCGCCAGTTCATCGTCGGGCAGGGCGAAGTGGTCCATGCCGATGTAGCGGTAGCCGGCGGCGGTCAGTTGTTCGATGGTGCGCTGGAGCATTTCCAGTTTCTGCGCCGGGCTCGGCAGTTCGTTGCCGTTGATCCGCCGCTGCGGCATGAAGCGTTCCGGCAGGTGCGCGTAGTTGAACACCGAGAGCCGGTCCGGTTGCAAGCTGATGACTTCCTCGACGGTGCGGGCGAAGTTGTCCGGAGTCTGCTTGGGCAAACCGTAGATCAGGTCGATGTTGATCGAGCGAAATTGCAGGGTGCGCGCCGCGTCGATCACCGCGCGGGTTTCTTCAAGGCTTTGCAGGCGATTGACCGCCCGTTGCACCGCCGGGTCGAGATCCTGCAGGCCGATACTGACTCGGTTGAAACCAAGTTCGCGCAGCAGGCCCATGGTCGACCAGTCGGCTTCGCGTGGATCGATTTCGATGCCGTAATCGCCGGAATCGTCATCCAGCAGATTGAAATGTTTGCGCAGGTGCGCCATCAACTGGCGCAATTCGTCGTGGCTGAGAAAGGTCGGCGTGCCGCCGCCGAAATGCAGTTGTTCGACTTTCTGCGCCGGGTCGAGGTGGCAGGCAATCAGCTGGATTTCCTGCTCGAGCCGTTGCAGGTACGGCAGCGCACGGCCGCGATCCTTGGTGATGACCTTGTTGCAGGCGCAGTAGTAGCAGATGTTCGCGCAGAACGGCACGTGCACGTACAGCGACAATGGGCGCAGGGCCTTGCGGCTGTCGCGCAGGGCGTGGAACAGGTCGAAGGTGCCGACCTGACTGTGAAATTGCACGGCCGTCGGGTACGAGGTGTAGCGCGGCCCCGCCAGGTCGTAGCGGCGGATCAAATCGGTGTCCCAACGAATGGCGTCGAGCATGCGGGCATTCCCCCGGATAGGCTGGCAGTGTGCCAAGTCTAGGGGAGGGCGCGAAAAGGCATCTTGATTTGCATCAACGGGGATATCGGTGTTGCCAGTGCGGGCCTCTTCGCGAGCAAGCTCGCTCCCACAGGTTTTGTGCAGGCCACAACTATCCTGTGGGAGCGAGCTCGCTCGCGAAGGCAGCGCCGCCGATCAGTGGCCCATCAGCCAGTGCTGGTGCGGCCCCGGCAGAGTCCAGATGCCGAACAGGATCACCAACAGGCCGCCGGCCATGCGCACACTGCGTTTGCGCAACAGTGCCGTCACTCGTTCGGCAGCCAGGCCTGTCGCGAGTAAAACCGGCCAGGTGCCGAGCCCGAAGGCGAGCATCAGCAACGCGCTGTCCAGCGCATTACCCTGACTGGCCGACCACAGCAACGTGCTGTAAACCAGCCCGCACGGTAGCCAGCCCCACAGCGCGCCGAGCAGCAAGGCGCGGGGCAGGCTCGACACCGGCAACAGCCGATTGGCGACGGGTTGAATGTAGCGCCACAGACCACGGCCCAGGCTTTCAATGCGTGTCAGGCCGCTCCACCAGCCTGCCAGGTACAGGCCCATGGCGATCAGCAGCAAACCCGCGATCACGCGCATGAACAGCGCGGCTGGACTGTTGGCCACCGCCCATCCTGCCAGCCCGATCAGCAACCCGGCCGTGGCATAGCTGAGAATTCGCCCGAGGTTATAAGCCAGCAGCAATCGAAAGCGTCGGCTGCGTTGTTCCTTGGGAATCGCCAGGGTCAGCGCGCCCATCAGGCCGCCGCACATGCCCAGGCAATGCCCGCCGCCGAGCAGGCCGAGAATCAACGCAGACACCAGCAGTGGCGCCAGTTCAAGCATGGGGTGGCGCCTTGTCGTCCGGTTTGGCCGGGTTGGCTTCGTCCACTGCGGCGGTGTGGTTCGGGTCCTGATCGTCGAACAGGATACTGTGGGCCGGACCGTCGAGGTCGTCGTACTGGCCGCTGTCCACCGCCCAGAAGAAGATGTAGACGGCGATGGCCACGATCAGCAGCGCGGCCGGAATCATCACGTAAAGAGCTGGCATCTGTACTCCATGCCCGCGCGGCTCAGGCCGGCAGCGGGCGGGTTTCTGACGTGGCGCTGACGGCCGGCGCACTCGGCAGGCGAGTCAGGCGCAGGGCGTTGAGCACCACGGTCAGCGAACTGATCGACATGCCGACGGCGGCCCACACCGGAGTGATCCAGCCGAGGGCGGCGAACGGCAACATGAGGCCATTGTACAGCGCGGCCCACAACAGGTTCTCGATGATCACCCGACGGGTGCGGCGGGCCAGCGTGAAGGCTTGTACCAAGGCGTCGAGGCGGTTGGACAGCAACACAGCATCGGCGCTGGTTTTTGCCAGATCGGTAGCCGAGCCCATGGCCACGCTGATGTCCGCAGCGGCCAGCACCGGCACGTCGTTGACCCCATCGCCGAGCATCAACACCTTGCGGCCGTCCCTGTGCAGTTGTTGCAGCACTTGCAGCTTGTCGTCCGGACGCAGACCGCCCCGGGCCTCGTCGATACCCAGTTCGGCAGCGACGCTGGCGACCATCGGCGAACTGTCGCCCGACAGCAGCAGTGTGCGCCAGCCGCGCGCCTTGCAGGCGGCGAGCAGGGCCGGAGCGTCGTCGCGCAGACGGTCGTCGAGGGCGAACCAGGCCAGCGGTCCCTGGAGGTCACCGAGCAGCAGCCATTGCCCCGGCTCCTTCGGCATCGACGGCACAGGCGCGGCGCTGAGATCGCAGACAAAATCCGCCTGACCGATGCGCAAACGTTGTTCGCCGACCAATCCTTCAAGCCCCAGGCCCGGCGTGCTGTGGACATCTTCGGCAGCCAGCGGTGCGCGACCGAAGGCGCGGGCGATCGGGTGTTCGGAACGGTTTTCCAGGGCGGCGGCGAGGCTCAGGCATTGATCGCTGTCGAGGGCGCCAAGCGGGCGGATCGAACGCAGCACCAATCGGCCTTCGGTGAGGGTGCCGGTCTTGTCGAAGATCACCGTGTCGATCTGGTTCAGGCCTTCCAGCACATGGCCGCGGGTCAGCAGCAGGCCGAGTTTGTGCAGGGTGCCGGTGGCGGCGGTGAGGGCGGTCGGCGTCGCCAGCGACAGCGCGCACGGGCAGGTTGCAACCAGCATCGCGAGGACGATCCAGAACGCTCGCGACGAATCCAGCTCCCACCACAGCAGGCCGATGGCGGCGGCTGCGATCAACGACAACAACAGGAACCATTGCGCGGCGCGGTCGGCGATTTCCGCCAGCCGTGGTTTTTCCGCCTGGGCGCGATCCAGCAGGCGAACAATGGCCGAGAGTCGCGTGTCCTGGCCGAGCGCCTGCACCTCGACGGTCAGCGCGCCTTCCACGTTCAGCGTGCCGGCGGTGACGGCATCGCCCTTGGTACGCGGCTGCGGCAGGTATTCGCCGGTCAGCACCGATTCGTCGATGCTCGATTGACCGTCGAGAATCTTGCCGTCCGCCGGCAGCACAGAACCCGGTTGCACCAGCACGCGATCACCGAGGCGCAGTTCGCTGAGCAGGATGCGTTCGCTCTGGCCGGCGTCGTCGAGGCGCAGGCACGAGGCGGGCAACAGATTGACCAGTTGTGCGGTGGCAGCGGCGGTGCGCTCGCGGGCGCGACGTTCGAGGTAGCGCCCGGCGAGCAGGAACAGGGCGAACATGCCTACCGCGTCGAAGTACAGCTCGCCGACCCCGGTGATCGAAGTCCAGATCCCGGCGACATAAGCCGCGCCGATCGCCAGTGATACCGAGACGTCCATGGTCAGGTGACGGGTGCGCAGGTCGCGCATGGCCCCTTTGAAAAACGGCGCGCAGCTGTAGAACACGATCGGCGTGGTGAGGAACAGCGCGACCCAGCGCAGGATCGTGTGCAGTTCCGGGCTGAGGTCGATGTTGAATTCCGGCCAGGTCGCCATGGTCGCCATCATCGCCTGAAACCACAGCAGCCCGGCGACCCCGAGTTGGCGCAGGGCAAGGCGGTTTTCGCTGGCCAGTTGTTCGCTGGCGCGGTCGGCCTGATACGGGTGTGCGGCGTAGCCGATGTGGCGCAGTTCGCCGAGGATCTGGCTCAGCGGCAACTGAGTGTCTGCCCAGCGCACATGCAGGCGATGGTTGGACAGGTTCAGCCGCGCCTCGGCCACAGCGGGCAGGGTGCGCAGGTGTTTCTCGATCAGCCAGCCGCAGGCGGCGCAACTGATGCCTTCCATCAGCAACGTGGTTTCGGCCAGTTCACCTTCGTGGCGCACGAACGGTTGCTGCACGTCGGCGCGGTCGTACAGCTCAAGTTCATCGACCAGTTGCACCGGCAGCGCTTCGGGGTTGGCCGAAGCTTCGCTGCGATGCTGGTAATAACTTTCCAGGCCGCCGGCGACGATGGCTTCGGCCACGGCCTGGCAGCCGGGGCAGCAGAACTCGCGGGACTCCCCGAGCACGACGGCGGTGAAGCGGCTGCCGGCCGGGACGGGCAGGGCGCAGTGGTAGCAGGGGAGTGGAGTGGTCATGGCATTGTCGAGGGAATAAACCCTTGGAATCGAGTGGTCCGCTTGCCCTCACCCCAGCCCTCTCCCGGAGGGAGAGGGGGCCGATCGGTGGTGGCCGGATTAATGGGTTCAGTCAGCGACATCGACTGGCATACATGGCGCGTGCAAGCGTCCGAGAACAGTTCCCTCTCCAGGGGGAGAGGGCCAGGGTGAGGGGGCACTTGCAGGCTGCTTAATTCTTCAGGTCTTCTGCACCCTGCAGCGGCTCATCACCCAGCAACAAATCCTTGTCATGGCTGACCAGCTCTTCTTCGAACATCCGCCACACGTGATCGTCCTGAGTACCCAGCAACTCCACAAAACGCCGGCCTTCGATCTTGTCGCTCAACTGGCCGATGTAACGACCCGTTTCAGTCTCGCTGCGCGCCAGGACGATCTTGCGATCCTTCTCCGGCTGGGTCGGCGAGATCAGGTTCAGTTCCAGGGTTTTCGGCTGGCTGTCGCCGCTCAGGCGCAGGTCGACTTCGCCGGTCACATCATCCAGATGCACGGCAGCGCGCATCTTCAGGGTCTGGGCCAGCAGTTCGCGATCCAGCGAACGGTTGATGCCTTTGCCGGCCTCGTAGTAGTTGTCGTTGACCAGGTTGTCCGGGTTGTTCACCGCGATGGTCACCATGGACAGCGTCAGGGTCACCGAACAGGCCAGAATCCCGATGATGATCCATGGCCAAAGGTGCTTGTACCAGGGACTTGCGGCGTTTGCTGCGGGCATGTTCAGTTCTCTCAACGATTTTGTGGGCCGATGAACCGGCTCTTGGCTTCTACGTGGACGCTGTCGTCATCGGCATCCTTGAGGATGAATTTCACCTCGTTGGTGCTCGATGGCAATTGTTCAGGCGCGCTCGACAGCTCGACCGGCATGCTGAAGATTTCTCCGGCAGGCACCTTGATCTCGCGCTTGCCTTGCAGGCGCAGATCCGGCAATCCGGCGGCTTCCAGCACGTAGGTGTGGTCGCGCTGATCCTTGTTCATGATCTTCAGGCTATAGACGTTTTCGATCCGGCCTTCAGCGTTTTCACGGTACAGCACGCGGTCCTTGCTGACGTCGAAACCCACTAGCGAACGCATGAAGAAGGCTGTCACTAACAGGCTGATCATCGCCAGCAGCACCACGGCATAACCGATCAGGCGCGGCCGCAGTTTATGGGTTTTCTGCCCGGACAAGTTGTGCTCGGTGGTGTAGCTGATCAGCCCGCGCGGGTAATCCATCTTGTCCATGATGCTGTCGCAGGCGTCGATGCACGCGGCGCAACCGATGCACTCGATCTGCAGGCCGTCGCGGATGTCGATGCCGGTCGGGCAGACCTGAACGCACATTGTGCAGTCGATGCAGTCGCCCAGGCCTTGGGCCTTGTAGTCGACGCCTTTCTTGCGCGGACCACGGCTTTCACCGCGACGCGGGTCGTAGGAAACGATCAGGGTGTCCTTGTCGAACATCACGCTCTGGAAGCGCGCATACGGACACATGTAGATGCACACCTGCTCGCGCAGCCAGCCGGCGTTGCCATAGGTGGCGAGGGTGAAGAAACCGACCCAGAAATACGACCAGCCATCGGCTTGCCCGGTGAAGAATTCGAAGACCAGTTCGCGGATCGGCGAGAAGTAGCCGACGAAGGTCATGCCGGTGACGAAACCGATCAGCAGCCACAGCGCGTGCTTGGCGAATTTGCGCAGGAACTTGTTGGCGCTCATCGGCGCCTTGTCGAGCTTGATGCGCTGGTTGCGGTCGCCTTCGGTGACCTTTTCGCACCACATGAAAATCCACGTCCACACGCTTTGCGGACAGGTGTACCCGCACCAGACCCGGCCGGCATACACGGTGATGAAGAACAGGCCGAACGCCGCAATGATCAACAGGCCCGAGAGCAGAATGAAGTCCTGCGGCCAGAACGTGGCGCCGAAAATGAAGAACTTGCGTTCCGGCAGGTTCCACCACACGGCCTGATGGCCGCCCCAATTCAGCCAGACCGTACCGAAATACAGCAGGAACAAGGCAGCGCCGCCCATCATCCGCAGATTGCGGAACAGGCCGGTGAAAGCACGGGTGTAGATTTTTTCTCGAGAGGCGTAAAGGTCGACGCTGTTGTTCGCGTTCTTGTTGGGGGGCGTGACGTCGTGTACCGGAATCTGGTTGCTCATCATTGCATCCCACGGCAGTGGAAAAATGCCTCGGTCGATACGTGCCGGCCGGGGTCAAAAAGGGGTGTTGCAGTGGCCCAATGATACGCCTGTCATACCGACGAACGGGTGCGACCTTTGGTCGCGTTGGGGAAAAATCATGGATGGTGTAGCGAATGTAACAAAGCGTGATGCAGATCAATTGACTTGTTGAGTATGGACGGTTTTTTCCGGGTGGCGAGCCGAATCGTCCAACACGCCTGGGGGGCAGCCCTGGCTCAGGATGCCGTTTGCTTCAGGGGCATCCGGCGGAGTTATTGCAGGTCTCAAGCTGAAAAGCGCTGGAAGGTTTAACTTTTTATAGAATCGATTGAATAGTTAAGTTGAGTTGTGTGTTGTGGGTATTAGTTGTTGCATGAAGTGTTTTGCTCGGGCTTGAAATATATAAAATCAATTGCTGCTTGTCGGGCATTTGAAATAAACATCGTTCTCGAATAGTTTGCGTCTGCGGCTGTTCGCAGCTGAGTTTATCTATTATTTATATGAGCAAGGATTGAGTTGTATGTTTATCAAGGAAGTAACAAGGCTGGTGGCGTGTCTGTGTGTATTGTTTGCACCGTTCGCGCTGTCCAGTGAAATGATGCCGCGGCATATGGTTTTCGCATCGGACCCTCAGTACCCATGGACGGACAGAACGGATAGTGGCCAGGCAGAGTCGGATGAGGATTTTGAAAAGCGCGCCAAATGGCTCGTGGATAGCCAGTTTGCGAGCATTGTGGAGTTTCGCAGCAAAATGGGTGGTCAGGCTGAAGTGCCATTGATGATCAACGGCGATATCACGGCTTTCGGTCATCCTTATCAGATTTCATACATGAAGTCCGCGCTGAAAAAATACTTTGGCAGTGATTATTTATATGGATTGGGGAATCATGACTATCAGAATAACGTCGATGATTGTCTGGGTAATCGCTGCGCCGTAAACAGCATCGTCGAATACCATGAATATCATGCTGGCAAGGTCGATGATTTTGATGTGCGTGTGACGGGTGGCGGATTTGGCAAACAGTATGATGGCAGTCTTGCCTACTCGAAGAATATCGGTCAGGTGCACCTTGTTCAGTTGAACAATGAGCCTACTTACGAAGTTCAACTCAAACATCCGTTACACGACATGAAAATCAGCCAGTCCCTGGATTGGCTTGAGAAAGACTTGAGGGTTGCGCGGGCTCAGGGTTACGCAATCATCATCAATATGCACAAGCCCGATGACTGGGAGGGCGATGCGCAGCAGTGGCAGCGTTTTCAGGACATGATCGAAAAGTATGAGGTCACGGCCATTTTTGCCGGCCACTACCACACGCGGGGAGGCTCCAGAAAATGGTGGGGTAAAGTCCCGGTTTTTCTCAGCGGCGGGACTTCCCAACAGACCTACCTGACGGCGAGCTTCACCGAGGATGGCAAGCAAATGCACGTCAACCTGGTCGAGAACAATGAATGGCAAAAGCCGCGATTCGTGCACACGGTTCCGGTGAAATCCATCTGGGCCAGTCGCCCGTAAATAATTGCCTGGGCATCGCTTTTATTGGCGTTGCCCGGGACAGCTGACACTTTTCAAGGATGAAACGTATGAACAAAAGCAAGATCAAGGCACTCGGCATTACTCAGAAAGAAATCGATGCATTGGACGTCATTCTCAATAGCGCCATTCCGGGGGCTTCCCTGGCCGTCGCGTACCTGCAAGCGGCTTTGGGAACGATTGAGTCGGCTGAAGATGGAGAGGGCACGAAGCAGCCGGGTGGCCCGAACAGCAACCGGCCTGATGACGCTGGCAAGCAGCGCAAGCCCTCAGGCCTGGACAGTCTCGGTGGAGGCAACATTCTTTGAATCAGCACTGAGGTGAAACAAAACGGCCCCGCCAATTATCATGGGCGGGGCCGTTTTTTGCTTCAAGCGTTGGCCTTACTGGGCCTCGGCTTCCGCTGGTTTTTCACCGTGGGACAGGCTGTAAACATAAGCCGCCAGCAGGTGAACCTTGTCGTTGCCTTGCAGTTGTTCCTGGGCAGGCATCTGGCCCTGACGGCCGTAACGGATGGTCTGCTGCAGTTGCGCGAAGCTCGAACCGTAGATGAACGCGGCCGGGTGGGTCAGGTCAGGTGCACCCATCGCTGGCGTACCTTTACCCGCCGGGCCGTGGCACGCCACGCAGTTGGCGGCGAACAGTTTCTGGCCGTTGGCCGGATCTGCCTTGGTGCCTTCCGGCAGCTTGCGGCCATCCAGATTGGTCAGCACGAACGCGGCCACGTCGGCCACGCCTTGCTCGCCGATCACTTCAGCCCAGGCCGGCATCACCGCGTGACGACCGCCCATGATGGTGGTCTTGATGGTTTCCGGCTCGCCGCCCCAGCGCCAGTCGGCGTCGGTCAGGTTCGGGAAACCATAAGCGCCCTTGGCGTCGGAACCGTGGCAGACCGAGCAGTTGGAGGCGAACAGACGGCCACCCATCTTCAGGGCTTGCGGATCCTTGGCCACTTCTTCGATCGGCATGGCGGCGAACTTGGCGAAGATCGGACCGAACTTGGCGTCCGAACGCGCCATTTCCTTTTCCCACTCGTGAACGCCGGTCCAGCCGGTCTGGCCGTTGGCGAACGCGGTCTGCTTCTCGGTATCGAGGTAGTTGTAACCCGGCAGCAGGCCTTTCCAGTTGCCCAGGCCCGGGTACAGCACCAGATAACCCAGAGCGAAGACGATGGTGCCCACGAACAGCATGAACCACCATTTCGGCAGCGGGTTGTCGTACTCCTCGATCCCGTCGAAGGAGTGGCCGACCGTCTCGTCGGTCTGCTCGGTGCGCTGGCCCTTGCGGGTCGACAGCAACAGCCAGGTCAGGGAAAAGATCGTACCGAGACTGAGGACTGTGACGTACAGACTCCAGAATGTAGTCATTCTTTGTTACTCCTAGAAGCTTGCTCGACGTGCTTGATGGCTTCGGGATCATCCGCGAAGGGCAGCAAGGTCGCGTCTTCAAACTCCGACTTGCGCTTGGGGCTGAACACCCACAACGCCAGGCCGATGAAGGCAACCATCACGACAACGGTGCCCAGGCCTCGAATCATCCCGATATCCATCAGAATCACCGTTTGCTTTTGATGATGGTGCCCAGGCCTTGCAGATAGGCCACCAGCGCGTCCATTTCGGTTTTGCCCTTCACGGCATCTCTTGCACCGGCAATGTCTTCGTCGGTGTAAGGGACGCCGAGCGTGCGCAACACTTCCATTTTCTTGGCCGTGTCTTTGCCATCGAGCTTGTTTTCTACGAGGAACGGGTAGGCCGGCATTTTCGACTCGGGCACGACGTTGCGCGGGTTGTACAAGTGCGCACGCTGCCAGTCATCGGAGTAACGACCGCCGACACGGGCCAGGTCTGGGCCGGTACGTTTGGAACCCCACAGGAACGGGTGATCCCAGACGCTTTCACCGGCGACCGAGTAGTGGCCATAACGTTCGGTTTCGGCACGGAACGGACGGATCATCTGCGAGTGGCAGCCGACACAGCCGTTGGCGATGTAAACGTCGCGGCCTTCCAGTTCAAGGGCGGTGCGCGGCTTCATGCCTTCGACCGGCTTGTTGGTGACGTCCTGGAAAAACAGCGGAACGATTTGGGTCAGGCCACCGACGCTGACGGCGATGACCATGAAGAAGGCCAGCAGACCAATATTCTTCTCGACAGCTTCATGCTTCATCAGTGAGCTCCAACTACGGCGATCTTGGCGGCGGCTTCGGCTTCAGCCGGGTTCGAGGCGCGAACGGTGCGCCATACGTTATAAGCCATCAACAGCATGCCGCTGGCGAAGAACGCACCGCCCAGAGCTCGGACGATGAAGCCAGGGTGGCTGGCCTGCAGCGCTTCGACGAACGAGTAGGTGAGGGTGCCGTCGTCGTTGATTGCACGCCACATCAGGCCCTGAGTGATGCCGTTGACCCACATCGAAGCGATGTACAGCACGGTACCGATGGTCGCGAGCCAGAAGTGCGCGTTGATCAGGCCGGTGCTGTGCATCTGCGCACGGCCGAACAGTTTCGGGATCATGTGGTAGATCGCGCCGATCGAGATCATCGCTACCCAGCCGAGCGCGCCGGCGTGTACGTGGCCGATGGTCCAGTCGGTGTAGTGCGAGAGCGAGTTGACGGTCTTGATCGCCATCATCGGACCTTCGAAGGTCGACATGCCGTAGAACGCCAGCGATACCACGAGGAAGCGCAGGATCGGGTCGGTGCGCAGCTTATGCCAGGCGCCCGACAGCGTCATCATGCCGTTGATCATGCCGCCCCAACTTGGCGCCAGCAGAATGATCGACATCGCCATGCCCAGCGACTGCGCCCAGTCCGGCAGTGCGGTGTAGTGCAGGTGGTGCGGGCCGGCCCAGATGTACAGGGTGATCAGCGCCCAGAAGTGCACGATCGACAGACGATAGGAGTAGATCGGACGTTCGGCCTGTTTCGGCACGAAGTAGTACATCATCCCCAGGAAGCCGGTGGTCAGGAAGAAGCCCACGGCGTTGTGGCCGTACCACCACTGGATCATC
Organism: Pseudomonas sp. GW456-12-10-14-LB2; assembly: GCF_002884345.1. Lineage (NCBI taxonomy): Bacteria > Pseudomonadati > Pseudomonadota > Gammaproteobacteria > Pseudomonadales > Pseudomonadaceae > Pseudomonas > Pseudomonas sp. GW456-12-10-14-LB2. The sequence continues at coordinate 86,612 of NZ_POHV01000017.1, read as the reverse complement.
GCGTCGGTGGCGCCCGAGTAGGCCGAGTAGGACTTGAACAGGCTGACCGGCAACGACATGTGGTTGACGATGTGCAGCATCGCGGTCACCACGATGAACGCACCGTAGAACCAGTTACCGACATAGATGTGCTTGGTCTTGCGCTTGGTGATGGTGCCGAAGAACACCAGACCGTAGGTGACCCAGACAATGGCCAGCAGAATGGCGAGGGGCCATTCCAGTTCCGCGTATTCCTTGGTGGTGGTGTAACCCAGCGGCAAGGTAATGATCGCGCCGACGATCACCGCTTGCCATCCCCAGAAGGTGAAGGCCGCGAGGCTGTCGGAAATCAGTCGCGTCTGGCAGGTTCGCTGCACGACATAGTAGGAAGTGGCAAACAGTGCACAACCACCGAAGGCGAAAATCACCAGGTTTGTGTGCAACGGGCGCAGGCGTCCAAAGCTCGTCCACGGCAGACCGAAATTCAACTCCGGCCAGACCAGTTGCGAGGCGATGAAGACACCAAGCCCCATGCCAAGGATCCCCCAGACCACCGTCATGATGGCGAACTGGCGGACTACCTTATAGTTATAAGCAGTCGGACTGATTGCTGTGCTCATTCTAAGGTTCCACGGTTTGGGTGTTTTATTAGGATTAAAATCGGCCGCAAGTATGTAGAAAGCAGGGGGTCAATGCAACGCGCCATGACCTGGGTCAATGCTTTCCAACGCTGATTCTGCGGCCTTTCCATGCGCCGCGTAAGGACAAAATTGCCCTCGGGCAAAATGTCGCAGCGGACGAAAAAAGCGAGGGGTCCCGGTCGGATGTAACGGGGTGTGTTCGAACGCTCGGTTCGGGTGACGGACGGTAATTGGCACGACAGCCGGTATCTACCGGCCTTTGCGGCCATGTCAGTCAGCCGATTCGTTCAACGCCTCGCTCGGGGTCGACCTGGAACCGGCACGGGCCAGTCCGCATCGAGCAAGCGTAGACCCGAATCCGGGTAACCGAAAGGAGAGGGGGTGAAGGGGTGCGACAATGCGTCGCAAAGGGGCTGGAAACTGCCGCACTGGAAACGTGCGGCAGTCTTGTGCGCAATGATTACTTTTTATTGTCCTCAGTAATCAGTTTTTCTGTATTCAATCCATTGCTCAGGCTGTACACATAAGCGGCCAGCAATTGCACTTTATCGTTACCGAGCAGCTCGTTCTGAGCGGGCATGTGGCCTTGACGGCCATGGCGAATGGTCTGCTCGAGCTGGGTCAGGCTGGTGCCGTATATGAAACCGGCCGGGTGCGTCAGGTTCGGCGCGCCCATGGCTTCGGTGCCTTGGCCGTTTGCCCCGTGACAGGCAGTGCAGGTTGTGCTGAACGCCTGCTGACCCGCTTGGAGATCAGCCTTGTTGTCCGCCGGCAGTGGCAGCCCCGCCAGTTCATGACGCACATAGGCGGCGACGTTTTTCACGCCAGTCTCGCCCAGCACTTCACCCCACGCCGGCATCGCCGCCATCCGGCCACCCATGATGGTGGTCTTGATGGTGTCGGCGCTACCGCCCCAACGCCAGTCCTTGTCGGCGAGGTTAGGGAAACCGAACGCGCCCTTGGCGTCCGAGCCGTGGCACACCGAGCAATTGGAGGCGAACAGACGGCCACCCATTTTCAGCGCCTGCGGATCCTTCGCCACTTCTTCCACCGGCATCGCGGCGAACTTGGCGAAGATCGGCCCGAATTTGGCGTCGGCCTTGCTCATTTCCTTTTCCCACTCGTGGACGCCGGTCCAGCCGTCCTCGTAGCCGGGCAGGATGCCTTTCCAGTTGCCCAGGCCCGGATAAAGGATCAGATAACCCACGGAAAACACCAGCGTGCCGGCGAACAGCATGAACCACCACTGCGGCAGCGGGTTGTCGTACTCCTCGATGCCGTCGAAGCTGTGGCCCATGGTCTGGTCGACGCTGCCCTTGGTTTCGCCCCGGCGGGTGCCGACCAGCAGCCAGGTCAGGCCGATCAGGCTGCCGATGGTCAGTACGCAGATCCACGTACTCCAGAAGGTGGTCATGGCCGGGTACTCCTTGTCTCATTAGCTTGGGTAGTGTCGGGTTGCGGCTCGTCGGCAAACGGCAGCAGGCGCGCTTCGGCGAATTCCGGCGTGCGCTTGCGGTTGAACACCCAGAGGGTCAGGCCGACGAAGGCCACGAACACCACGACCGTGCCGAGGCCGCGAATCAGCCCCGCGCTCATTTCAATGACCATGGCTCACCTCTTGCTCTTGATCGCAGTGCCAAGCACTTGCAGGTAGGAGACGAGGGCGTCCATTTCGGTCTTGCCCTTGAGGCTGGCCACCGCGCCGCTGATGTCGTCGTCGGTGTAGGGCACGCCGAGGGTGCGCATGGTCTTGAGCTTGGTTTCGGTGTGGCTGCTGTCGACCGGTTGGGTGACCAGCCATGGGTAGGCCGGCATTTTTGATTCCGGTACAACGTTGCGCGGGTTGTACAAGTGCGCGCGGTGCCAGTCATCCGAGTAGCGCGCGCCGACCCGGGCCAGGTCCGGACCGGTACGTTTCGAGCCCCACAGGAACGGGTGATCCCACACGCTCTCGCCGGCCACCGAGTAGTGCCCGTAGCGTTCGGTTTCGGCGCGGAACGGACGGATCATCTGCGAGTGGCAACCGACGCAGCCTTCGCGGATGTAGATGTCGCGGCCTTCCAGTTGCAGCGCGGTGTAGGGCTTCATGCCTTCCACCGGTTTGTTGGTCACGTCCTGGAAGAACAGCGGGACGATCTGGGTCAGGCCGCCGATGCTCACGGCGAACACCATCAGCAGCATCAGCAGGCCGACGTTCTTTTCAATCGTTTCGTGTTTCATGGCGGACTCCTCAGGCCATCTGCGCGGCAGCAACGACGTCAGCAGGCTGCGAGGCCCGCACGGTGCGCCAGGTGTTGTAAGCCATCAGGAACATGCCGCTGAGGAAGATCGCCCCGCCAATCAGCCGCACGACGAAGCCAGGGTGGCTGGCCACCAGGGTTTCGACGAAGGAGTAGGTCAGCGTGCCGTCCTCGTTCACTGCACGCCACATCAGGCCCTGGGCGATGCCGTTGACCCACATCGAGGCGATGTAGAGCACGGTGCCGATGGTCGCGAGCCAGAAGTGCGCATTGATCAGGCCGATGCTGTGCATCTGCTCTTTGCCGAAGACTTTCGGGATCATGTGATACAGCGCGCCGATGGAAATCATCGCCACCCAGCCGAGTGCGCCGGCGTGTACGTGGCCGATGGTCCAGTCGGTGTAGTGGGAGAGGGCGTTGACGGTTTTGATCGCCATCATCGGACCTTCGAAGGTCGACATGCCGTAGAACGCCAGCGACACCACGAGGAAGCGCAGGATCGGATCGCTGCGCAACTTATGCCAGGCGCCCGAAAGGGTCATCATGCCGTTGATCATGCCGCCCCAGCTCGGGGCCAGCAGTACCAGCGACATCACCATGCCCAGCGACTGCGCCCAGTCCGGCAGCGCGGTGTAGTGCAAGTGGTGCGGGCCGGCCCAGATGTACAAGGTGATCAGCGCCCAGAAGTGCACGATCGACAGGCGATACGAATACACCGGACGTTCGGCCTGTTTCGGCACGAAGTAGTACATCATCCCGAGGAAACCGGCGGTGAGGAAAAAGCCTACGGCGTTGTGGCCGTACCACCATTGCACCATCGCGTCAGTCGCACCGGCATACACCGAGTAGGACTTGGTGAAGCTCACCGGCAACTCAAGGTTGTTGACGATGTGCAGGATCGCCACGGTGATGATGAACGCGCCGAAGAACCAGTTGCCCACATAAATGTGCTTGGTCTTGCGCTGCATGATCGTGCCGAAGAACACGATGGCGTAGGCGACCCAGACGATGGTGATCAGGATGTCGATCGGCCATTCCAGCTCGGCATATTCCTTGGAGCTGGTGTAACCCAGTGGCAGGCTGATGGCTGCCAGCAGGATCACCAGTTGCCAGCCCCAGAAGCAGAACGCGGCGACTTTCGGCGCAAACAGCTGGGTCTGGCAGGTGCGCTGCACCGAGTAGAACGAACTGGCGAACAAGGCACAGCCGCCGAACGCGAAGATCACCGCGTTGGTGTGCAGCGGGCGCAGGCGTCCGAAGCTGGTCCACGGCAGGTTGAAGTTGAGTTCGGGCCAGACCAATTGAGCCGCGAGAAAAACCCCGAGCCCCATGCCGACGATGCCCCACACCACCGTCATAATGGCGAATTGGCGGACCACCTTGTAGTTGTAGGCGGTACTGATAGAAGTGTTCATGGTTCCCCATCCACGGTTCAGCCGAAGTGAGCGCCGACAGCGCGTCCTTCGCCTGGAGTTATAGGCAGACTAAAAGCGAGGCAAGCATGGACAAACAGCACAAGGCCAGTATTGACGGGGATCAATGGGCGCAGTGCCTGCGGGATCACGGGTGGCTTTGGGATGCGGCTGTTGGGGAGGCTTCGGCGACGCTCATTCTCGCGCATGGGGCGGGGGCGCCGATGGACAGTGAGTGGATGACGGATATGGCTGGGCGCCTTGCCGGGCTTGGGGTGAATGTGTTGCGGTTTGAGTTTCCTTATATGGCGCAGCGGCGGGTTGATGGGGTTAAGCGGCCGCCCAATCCTGCTGGAAAATTGCAGGAGTGCTGGCGTGAGGTTTATGGCTTGGTGCGACTTCATGTCGCTGGGCCGCTCGCGATTGGCGGGAAGTCCATGGGGGGGCGGATGGCTAGTTTGCTTGCCGATGAGCTTGGCGTTGATGCGTTGGTTTGTCTGGGCTATCCGTTTTATGCGGTTGGGAAACCGGAGAAACCACGGGTCGAACATCTCGCTGGGTTGAAGACTCGGACGTTGATTGTTCAGGGGGAGCGAGATGCGCTGGGGAATCGCGAAGCGGTCGAAGGTTATTCGTTATCGCCGGAAATTGAAGTGTTTTGGCTGGCGGCGGGGGATCATGATTTGAAGCCGCTCAAGGTGTCCGGGTTTACGCATGAGCAGCATTTGGCTTCGGCTGCGGAGAAGGTTGCCGGGTTTCTTCGTTGAGGTTTGGTTGGGGGTGTATATCCGTTGCTGCGGTTATGGCTGCTTAGGGTTCCGCCCTTACGGCGGGTCACTTTTGGCAAACGCCCCAAAAGTAACCAAAAGGTCTAGGCCCCGGCGTTCGGCCCCTCGCTGAGGTTCGGGGTTCCTTCGTTCCGGGATTCGTCCGGGGGGCATCGCCTACGGTTTGCTTCGCTGCACCTCCTCTCGATGTGTTTGGCTTCGCCAAACGGTCGCTGCGCTCCCACCCCCGCACTAATCCCTCCACTCAGCCTGCCGAAGGGGCCCGAAGATCAAAAGCTTTACTCGAGCTAACGCTCATCGTGTTGAGTGGTTAGAAGCGGGATGTTTGCTTTTTAAGGCCAGAGTTCACCTCGGTATTTCACGTCGGCGTACCTCGTCCAAACACCTCGGTCAGTCCCCTCTCCCTCGGGGAGAGGGCTAGGGTGAGGGGAAGGTTTCACTGGCACGCCACCAAAACTCAAAGCTCCCACAGCCCGGCATTTCCAGCGAATAAACACGATCGCGTGCCGACGTTTAAAGTACACGAACCGTTACGCCATAAGGGCTACAACACCTTGCGTCGTTGCCTACGCGTACGCCAGAATCCGCCGGCTTACGCGGCTTGGAGAGGGCTATATCGTTTCCCTGTCACTGAAAAGTGGCTGGGTTTGGTAGCCCGATTCGAGTTGTGGTTATTGCGACACCTTCAATGCTGTCTCTTTTCTGAGGTGCAGCTTTGTATGGTGGGCATGCGTGGGGCTCATTCGTGAGCGCCGGGTTTCCCAATTCGACCGGTCTACCAACCCGCGCATGGCCGCCACCCGCCGTTTGGTAGCGAGGGTGATGGCTCCTATTTTTTCGAATTGGAGTTCTATCTATGTTCAAAGCCACACCAAACCCACCAGAAACCGATTCAATCCCCTACGACGCCGCACTGGAAGCCGAAAACATAAAATCGGCAACCGAGCGGGCGATCAATCATTACCTCGATCCTGGGGCGCAGAAGACATCCAAGCCATCGCGCAAGCCCGGCAAGATCTATTTGGTCAATCCCACAATGGATGACGAAACGCTGCTGGTCGAAGCGTGCGAAACGCTGTCGTCAGCCAGTGACATGGCCCGGGATATTGGCGAAACCGTCGATCCGTCGCAGCGCAAGGCGATGCAGATTCTGCAGCAGGTCATCATGCTGAGTGAGCTGCTGGTCAATCGTGTGCTGGATAACCATCACGTCTCGCGGTAGTTGCGGCCTCGGTGAGGGGCTTGTCCCCTCACTGCCAGGCAGCCGTCTATAAAAATCCTCAAGCGACTCTTTTCCGGAGTTCCAGCCGATGTCCAAGACCGTCATTCCACCGTTAGAAGATCCGGTGTCCCCGTACGAATTTCCCGATTCAAGAAAACTCCACGACGCGGCCGAACGCGCCCTCGACTATTACCTGACCCCCGCAGCCCAAATCATGGCCACGCCCTACACCCCAAACGACATGTTCATGGTCAACCCGCAAACCGACACCGAGTCCTTGCTGGCCAATGCCTGCGAGTCCCTCGCGTCAGCCACGGTCATGCTCGGTGACTTTGCCGGCCTGCTGGAAGGGCCGAATCGCAAGACCCTGTTGGGCATTGCGCAAGTGGTGATGTTGGGCGAGTTGGCGGTGAATCAGGCGCTGGATAACCTTGTGCCGAAGGAGTAAGTAGCAAGGCAATAAAAAACCCGGAAGCTCTAGCTATCCGGGTTTTTTATTGCCTTGCTACAGGCGAGTTCCAAGAATTGGCCAGCCAACTGATCAAAAGTCCTCAAGGTCGGAATAGATGACTTTTCCCACGATCCACGGCTCAACAATCTCGCTATGCACCGTTCGCAGAAATGAACCCCACTCACTCCGGTTATGGGCATCCGGGCCTGTGATTGTCAGCAAAAGATATTCATCCCGGAAAGCGTCGTAGGCGTAGATAAGCCAGAAGTCGTTGTCAGGATCATCAACCAACGCAGTTCGATAATACTGGCGGTCTATTTTTGCCCACCGTGACTGGGTCGCTTGGGTGCTGGCCAGGTGGATGTGATGCATATCGCTGAGGTCGAGTCGTTCGTCTCGCCCAAAAATAGAGGGCATTTCACCGCACACTTTGTAGTTATAAAAATGAGCGGCGAAGTTTTTCCAGTTGTTGATTTGTTCGAAAAGCGCAGAGATTTTGACTGCTGGCATCTATGGCTACTTTGTTATGGGTAGCTTGCCAGTGATCACATATTTATCGAACGCTTTCTGCCCATCACGCGCGGCTTGCCGGACATCAAGAAAAGTCAGTTCATCGCGAATGACTTTTTTGACTGGCTTGTCGATCTTTCTGGTGGTGGCCATCGGAGCCTCCAAAGGAGATGTATTCATACTGACCAGCTTAAGGGATTGGATTTCTACCGGCAAACGATAGAGCCGACCCCACAGGTGCACCAGTCAGCGGATTCTGGTGTTCTTGTAGGGCATAGCGCCCCTATGTGTAGTCACACGTTTAGCCACAATAAAAAACCCGGAAGCTCTCGCTATCCGGGTTTTTTGTATTGCCATTCCAATCAGCGGTTAAACCGCTCCACCAACGAATACTGCGTATTGGCCGTCTTGGTCAGCTCTTCACTCAACAACGCCGAGTTATGCGCCTGTTCCGAGGTCTGGTCCGCCAGTTCCGAGATGTTGCTAATGTTGCGGCTGATTTCTTCAGCCACTGCACTTTGCTCCTCGGTCGCGGCGGCGATCTGGGTGGTCATGTCGGTGATGTTGGCCACTGCTTCGCTGATGCCGACCAGGGCCTGGTCCGCTTCCAGAACCCGCGCTACACCTTCTTCTGCCTGGCGATGGCCGGCTTCCATGGTTTGTACGGCGCTGGATGCAGTCTGCTGCAACTTGGCGATCAGGGCGTGGATCTGGCCGGTGGATTCGCTGGTGCGTTGCGCCAGTTGGCGGACTTCGTCAGCTACCACCGCAAAACCACGGCCCATTTCGCCGGCACGTGCTGCTTCAATCGCAGCGTTGAGCGCGAGCAGGTTGGTCTGGTCGGCGATGCCTTTGATCACGTCGACCACGCCGCCGATTTCGTCGCTGTCCTTGGCCAGTTGGGTGACGGTCAGGCCGGTTTCACCGACCACGACCGACAGGCGCTGGATGGCTTCGCGGGTTTCGCCGGCGATGTCGCGGCCGCGGCCGGTCAGGCGATTGGCTTCCTGGGTGGCGTCGGCGGTGCGCTGGACGTGGCTCGCCACTTCCTGGGTGGTGGCGGCCATCTGGTTGACGGCGGTGGCGACCTGCTCGGTTTCCACGCGCTGACGTTCCAGACCGCTGGAGCTGTTGTGCGCCAGGGCGTCGGACTGTTTGGCCTGATCGGTCAGGTGCTCGGCGGTGTCCTGCAGACGAGTCAGGCAGGTTTTCAGGCGCGCTTCCTGGCTGAGGATCGACATTTCCAGACGCGCCTGGGCGCCACGGCTGTCGGTGTACATCTGCGCGATCAACGGGTCGGAGGTGGTCTGCTCGGCCAGACGCAGCAGGCGCTTGAGCCCGCGTTGTTGCCATTGCAGGCCCAGCAGGCCCAGCGGCACCGACAGGCCGGCGGCGAGGGCGAAGCCCCACTGCGAGTTCAGGGTGGCGCCGATCATGAAGCTCAACTGGCTGACCAGAATGAACGGCAGCCAGTCCTGCACAATCGGCAGCCACTTGTCGCTCGAAGGAATCGCCGACTTGCCCTGGTTGATGCGTTGGTAGAGCGCTTCGGCACGGCGGATCTGTTCGGCGGTGGGTTTGACCCGCACCGACTCGTAACCGACCACCTGATTGCCATCGAACACCGGCGTTACATAGGCATTCACCCAGTAATGATCACCGGTCTTGCAGCGATTCTTGACAATGCCCATCCATGGCAAGCCTTGTTTCAGTGTGCCCCACATGTGCGAAAACACCGCCGCCGGCACGTCAGGGTGACGAACCAGGTTGTGCGGCGCACGGATCAGTTCCTCACGCGAAAACCCGCTGATTTCGACGAATGCGTCGTTGCAGTAGGTGATCACGCCCTTGGCGTCGGTTGTGGAAATCAACCGTTGCTGAGCCGGGAAAGTCCGTTCGCGTTGTGTAATGGGCTGGTTGTTACGCATGGTTTTTCAATCCGCAAGGCTTTGAAAGGTTGTCGGCGGGGTCGGCCATTTATTGAAATTTTTTTTCATTTATAAGTACGGCGTCGCAAAACGGCCCTTGCTTCAACCCGCGAGCATCGGATAGGTGAACAGGCCGAAATGCAGCAGGTTCAGGCCAAAATGCGTGGCGATCGCCGCACCGAGCCCGCCAAATCGGTAGGCCAGACCATAGCCGACACCCGCCAGGCTCGCCAGCAACACCCATTGCCAGCCGGCGCCCACATGCACCAGGCCGAACAGCAGGGACGCCAGCAGCAGCGCGAGGTTTTCGCCGTAGGGTAGATGTTGGAAACGCCGACTGAGGCCGCCCTGGATATAGCCGCGAAACAGTGCTTCTTCGACCAGCGTCACCAGCAGCAGATTGTTCAGCCCCCACAGCCACGCCTGATCCGGCCATTTCGGCGCCCAGGTGATCATGCCCAGCAATACCGCGCCGCCCAGCGCCAGAATCACACTCAACGTCAGTGCCAGCGCAGTGGCGTAGACGGTCAGGCGCAACGAACGTCGCGCGACGATCCACGGGCAGACCAGCAGCAGCCAGAAGCCAATCAGCGGTTTGTCGAGATTCAGGTACATCGAGAACGGCACGGCGTTGTCGGTGAAGCGCTGCGGCTCGATGGCCCGGCCGTTGTAGAAACCCGGCAGCCAGTGCAGGGCCAGCGCCAGAGCCAGCACGATAAACAGGCCATGGCCGAGATAACGCCCGACCGGCACGGTTTGCTGGCGCACGGCATAACCGGCGAAAACCAGCAGTGCAAGGGAGATCAGCGCCAGCCAGCCGAGCTGGCCGAAACTCAGCGCCAATCCGTAACCAAGGCTGAGAAGCCCGAGATAGAGCCATGGCAGAGCTGTCATGGAAAGTCCTTGTGCACGATTTGTGGACAGGCTTTCTACACGGGTGGGGGCGAGGGGACAAGTGAAGGTGTGGCGAGAAACCGGGACAACACGCAAACCTGTGGCTGACACTGAGACCTGTGAGAGACCTGTGGGAGCTGGCTTGCCAGCGATGGCGTCTGCACAGTCGACATCTTCATTGACTGACTCACCGCTATCGCTGGCAAGCCAGCTCCCACAAGTTCTCGGGTGTGGCTGAAATGTCAGCGCAGGTTGAGTTTCGCCGCAGCGCGCTCGGTGATTTCAGTACGCAACTTCAGCGAAGGCGCCGCACGCTTGCGCGCTTCATCGACAACAGCACTCGGCGCCGTGCCCGGGCTGCCCGAATCAAATGGCGGCGCCGGCGCATATTCCAGCTGCAACTGCACCAGTTGTGCCGTATCGACTCCCACCAGTTCCTGCGCCAGGGTCAGAGCAAAATCGATCCCCGCCGTGATACCGCCCCCGGTAAACAGATTGCCGTCGCGCACCACCCGATCCTTCACCGGGATCGCGCCCAGTGTCGGCAGCAGATCGTGATAAGCCCAGTGCGTGGTCGCCCGTTTGCCCTGCAACAGACCCGCCGCGCCGAGCACCAGCGAACCGGTGCACACCGATGTCACGTAACGCGCCTGCGCCGCTTGCGATTTGATGAACGCCAGCGTCTGCTCATCCTCCATCAACGGCCCGACCCCGGCGCCGCCAGGCACGCAGATCACATCCAGAGCCGGGCAATCCTCGAAGGTGGTGGTCGGTTTCAGCACCAGCCCGGTGCTGGCGGTGACCGGCACCAGATCCTTCCAGATCAGGTGCACCTGCACGTCCGGCAACGAGGCCAGTACGTCGTACGGGCCGGTCAGGTCGAGTTGCTGCACCTGGGGAAACAACAGAAAACCGATCTGCAACGCCATGGTTCTTCTCCGTGAAAAGGGGGTAGACGGCTTCACTGTAGGCGCGTAGGTTTTGGCGAATACGCCAATCAGCCCACGAATTACGCCAAATGCCGAAAACCATCCACGTCCTCGCGTTCGCCAATGTGCAATTGCTCGATGTCACCGGGCCGTTGCAGGTCTTCGCCTCGGCCAACGACATCGCCCGCCAGCAGGGTTTGCCTGCGCCGTACGCGCCAACGGTGATTGCCAGCGGTGGCGGGGCGGTGAACTCGTCCGCCGGGTTGGCGATGTTGGCCGAGCCGCTGCCGCCGCAGCCCAGCGATACGCTGATCATCGCCGGCGGCTGGGGCGTCTACGCCGCTGCCGAAGACGCCGAATTGGTGAGTTGGGTGCGTGAGCACGCCAACGGATGCCGGCGCGTGGCCTCGGTCTGCACCGGCGCCTTTCTTCTGGCTGCTAGCGGCTGGCTCGACGGCCGGCGAGTCGTCACCCACTGGACCCGCTGCGAACAACTGGCGCAGCAACACCCACGCTTGCAGGTCGAGCCCAATCCGATCTTCATCAACGACGGCCCGGTCTGGACCTCGGCGGGCGTCACCGCCGGCATCGACCTGGCGCTGGCCATGGTCGAAGACGACCTCGGCCGCGACATGGCCCTGGACGTCGCCCGGCAACTGGTGGTGTTCCTCAAACGCCCGGGCGGGCAGTCGCAATTCAGCGTGACGCTGTCGCTGCAAAAACAGGGCAACCGCTTCGATGATCTGCACGCGTGGATCGCCGAACACCTGACCTGCGACTTGGGCATCCCGACCCTCGCGGAACAGGCCGGCATGAGCGAACGCAGCTTCGTGCGCCACTACCGCGCCGACACCGGCCAGACCCCGGCCCGGGCCATCGAACTGATCCGCGTCGAAACCGCCCGCCGATTGCTGAGCGACACCGGTTTGCCGATCAAACGGGTCGCGGCCAATTGTGGATTTGGCAGTGAAGAAACCTTGAGACGCAGTTTCCTGCGGGCCATGGGTGTGACGCCGCAGGCTTATCGGGAGCGGTTTTCGGTCAGCGCTGGAGCAGATCCAGTAATGCCTTGAGCGTTTCGCCCGGCGCTTCCTCGGGAATGTTATGCCCGACACCCGCCAGCACCCGCCGCTCGTAAATCCCGGTGAAGTGGTGGGCATCTTCATCGTCTTCCGGCGCCGGGCCAACGCCATCATCCGCACCGCACAGCGAAATCGTCGGCACGCCGATCGCCGGTTGTTTCTCCAGCGCCTGCTCCATCCACTCCAGCGCCGGATCGCCCGGCGCATACATGAAGCGATGGCGATAAGAGTGAATCACCACCTCGACGAAGTCCGGGTTATCGAACGCCGGCGCGCTCAGCGGATAACGCTCGGCGTTCCGCGCCCAGGTCGGTGACCACAACTGCCAGAGCAACTCGCACAGCGCCCGCCGGTTTTGCGTCAGCCCTTCAACGCCACGGGGCGTATGGAAGTAGTACTGATACCAGTAGCGATGCTCGCTCTGCGGATCCAGCGGCTGGATCGAATTCGGAATGTCTTGCAGGTTATAGCCATCGCCCGTCACCAACCCGCGCACGCGCTCGGGAAACAGCGCCGCCACAATGCACGCCGCCCGACCGCCCCAGTCGTAACCGCACAATGTCGCTTGTTCGATCCCCAGTGCATCCATCAGATCCAGCAGATCCTGCGCCAGCGCCGCTTGCTGGCCGGAACGCGGCGTGTCCGGGCTGTTGAAACGGGTCGGGCCGTAACCGCGCAAGTACGGCACGATTCCCCGATAACCCTTGGCGGCGAGGGGCGGGGCGATTTCGTCGTAGGCGCGGGGGGAGTAGGGGAAGCCGTGGAGGAGAATGACCGGCGTGCCGTTTTCCGGGCCGTGATGCTCATAGGCGATGGTCAGACTTTCAGTCTTGCAAAACTGCATCATGGCTTGGGTCATACGGAATTCCTCAAGTTTCAGCTTCCGCCACCTGATTGAAATACTTGCTGCGATCCGGCGTAAACGTCACCACCATTTTCGTCCGCGAGCAGGTCATGACTCGCTCGGAACCCAGATCAATATCCAGATCCTCCCCACGCAACCCCTGCCACTGGGCCAGGTATTTCAGCGATCCGTATTTTTCATTCTTCTTCAGGCTGCGACTGACCCCACCTTTCCAGCCCAGCACCGGCAGTTCATCGGCGCTGCAGCGTTGAGCGAGGTCGGGGAAGCGGGCGGCGCGCTGGCGGCCGATTTCCCAGCATTTGATCAGGCCTTTGTCGGCGGCTTCCCACAGTTCGTCGCGCTTGAGGCCGTGCGCAGTGGGGTGTCGATCTGGCGGTGGATGCGTTGGCTCATTCTGGTTCCTTGAATCGGGTTTTTATTGGACAGCTCCGCTGTGCCCGTTGCGGTGGATGGTAGGGGGGGATGTAACAGCTGGCAACAAGGTATTTCGGGGTGTAAGTGCGAGTTGCGGGACAAGCGTTACACGGGGTTGGCAGGTTTCTGTAGGGCGTGCCATCAACAAGTTGTATCGAAAGGAATCGATTGTGTGGGCCAGCCCTTCAACCGCAAGGCTCGGGGGTGTTTGCCGTTCGTAGGTAGCCATCCTACAAACGGCGATTGGAGTTGGGATCTTTCTTACAGGCACTGGCGAAGAAGGATGACTACGGCTGCCAGTAATTTTTCTCCCCACTCAGCTTGCGATCCAGAAAACTCGCTGCACTGATCAGCGCTAGATGAGTCAATGCCTGTGGCGTGTTGCCCAGATGCCGGCCTCGGTTGTCGAACTCTTCCGCGTACAACCCCAGCGGATTAGCGTAGCGCAGCAATTGTTCGAATTCCAGGTGGGCCTTTTCTACTTGCCCGGCGCGGGCCAGACATTCCACGTACCAGAATGAACACGCGGCGAAGGCGCCTTCGGTGCCGGACAATCCGTCGATACCCGCATCGTCGTTGCGATAGCGATAAACCATGCCGTCACGCACCAAGTGTTTTTCGATGGCTTCCAGCGTCGCCAGCCATTTCGGATCCTTGGCACTGACAAATCGCACCAGCGGCATCAGCAACATCGAGCCGTCCAGCGCCGTGCCGCCCTGGTACTGCACGAAATGCCCGCGCTCTTCGTTCCAGAAGTTGTCCCAGATGTCGGCATGAATCGCCTGACGGGTCTGGTCCCAGCGGGCGAAGGGCGCCGGCAGCGAGCGTTTCGAGGCCAGGCGGATGGCCCGGTCCAGCGCCACCCAGCACATCAGCCGCGAGTGCAGAAAATGATGTTGCTCACCGCGCATTTCCCAGATGCCTACGTCCTTGGTCTGCCAGGTCTCACAGACCTGATCGACCACTTCCATCACATGTTTCCAGCCTCCGTGGGAAATCGCGTCGCCGTATTTGTTGACCAGATAAACGGCGTCCATCAGTTCGCCGAAGATATCCAGTTGAATCTGGTCGTACGCGCCATTGCCGATCCGTACCGGTTTCGCGCCGCCATGGCCGGACAAATGCGTGAGTTCGGTTTCCGGCAGTTCCTGGCGGCCGTCGATCGCATAGAGGATGTTCAGCTTCATCGACGACTGGCCGCTGCAATCGCTGACCCGCCCGCGCAGCCAGCGCATGTAGGCGTTGGCTTCGTCGACAAAGCCCAGGCGCATGAAGGCGTAAACGGTGAACGAGGCGTCGCGGATCCAGGTGTAGCGGTAGTCCCAGTTGCGTTCGCCGCCGGGTGTTTCCGGCAGGCCGAAGGTGGCCGCGGCGAGGATTGCGCCGTGCTGGCGTGAGGTCAGCAACTTCAGAGCGAGGGCCGAGCGGTTGACCATTTCCCGCCAGCGACCGCGATAGTTGGACTGGCCGATCCAGTCGCGCCAGAACTTCAGCGTGCGTTCGATGCACAGCTGCGCGGCGCCTTCGGCAAAGCGCGGATCGTCGCTGGCGCCGAGCATGAACGCCGCCGTCTGATCCTGTTTGAGGGTGAATTGCCCGACCGCCGCAGCGTTATCGATGCTCAAGGTCTGATCCGAGGCCAACCGCAGTGTCGGCTGGCCGCTGGCGCTGAACAGCACATCCTTTTTATCGTTGACGGCGCGCGTTTCAACGCGGGCGTAGTTATGCCGAACCGCGCAGCGCAGATGAAACGTCGCCTGCCCGCTGACCACTCGCACCCGACGCATCAACAGCGGCAAGGCATCGTCGTTGTCGCCGATGGGCAGCAGGTCGGTGATTTCCACCACGGCGTGATCGCTTAGCCAGCGGGTTTGCAGGACGTTGGTATCGGGCAGGTAGATCTGTTCGCGCCGGGCATCGGGCAGGTCGGGAGCGAGCTGGAAAATCCCCGCATCGGGGGTGTCCAGCAGCGAACAGAAAATCGACGGACTGTCGAACTCCGGCCAGCAGAAGAAATCCACGCTGCCCTTGTCGTTGACCAGCGCGGCGCTGCGCATGTCGCCAATGATGCCGTGGGCGTCGATGGGGCTTTGTCGTTCGGATTGATGCTCAGCCATTGCCACGGAACTCCGGATAGAGGCTCATGCCGCCGTCGATGAACAGGGTGGTGCCGACGATGTAGTCGGAGGCATCGGAGGCGAGAAACACCACCGCGTTGGCCACGTCCTCGACATCGCCGATGCGACCGTAGGGGATGAGTTTGAGCAGGTCCTGCGCGGCGTCGCCTTCGGTGGCCTCCTTATTGATGGCCGTGCGGATCGCCCCCGGTGCGATGCCGTTGATGCGGATTCGCTGGTGGCTGACTTCCTGGGCCAAAGTCTGCATCAACTGATCGACGCCGCCCTTGGACGCTGCGTAGTTAACGTGCCCGGCCCAGGGAATGCGCTGGTGCACCGAGCTCATGTGGATGATCTTGCCGGCGGCTCGCGACACGCCTTCGCGCACGCCCTGGCGGTTGAAGATCCGCAGCGCGGCGCGGGCGCAGAGGAACTGGCCGGTGAGGTTGACGCCGATCACCGCATTCCAGTCGGCCAGCGACATATCCACAGCCGCCGCGTCTTTTTGCAGGCCGGAATTGGCCACCAGAATGTCCAGTGTGCCGAAGGCGTCGAGGGTTTGCTGGAACAGTCGCTCAACGTCTTCTTCCTTCGAGACATCGGCGCCGATGGCGATGGCCTGTCCACCGTCGGCGACGATCTGCCGGGCCAGTGCTTCGGCGGGTTCGGCCTGACGGTTGTAGTTGATGACCACGGCAGCACCGGCGGCAGCCAGGGCTTTGGCGGCGCCGTGGCCGATGCCGGAACTGGCGCCGGTGACAAGAGCCACTTGGCGGGCGAGGGAAATCTGCATGCAGGGTCGCGCCTTGGGTTGAGAGCTTATTTAGCTGACTGATGGGCGGCGGCGAGAGTTCATCCGCGTACATGAAATCATCGACAGCTTTATGCGGCAGCGATTGGCCCTGCACGCCACAGGGACTTCACATTCCACCAACAATTCCTCGCTTCCCCGGCCGTCAGGCTTTGTGGCAACTTGGCCGCCCCTGATGAGGCTGCATCCGATGGCAAACCCTTACCGCGAACTGTTCAACGCCCCCGGCGCCCGGGCTTTTGTGATT
This sequence comes from Pseudomonas sp. GW456-12-10-14-LB2, assembly GCF_002884345.1. Taxonomy (NCBI): domain Bacteria; kingdom Pseudomonadati; phylum Pseudomonadota; class Gammaproteobacteria; order Pseudomonadales; family Pseudomonadaceae; genus Pseudomonas; species Pseudomonas sp. GW456-12-10-14-LB2. Next base: position 70,082 of record NZ_POHV01000017.1, on the reverse strand, counting down.
GCCGCGATGATCGCGCGCATGCCGATTTCCATGACCGGCATCGGCGTGATCACCATGCTTTCGCAATTGACCGGCGGCTATGCGTTGGCGGGTGGGGTGGCGGCGACGTTTGCGCTGGCCACGGCGTTTTGCGCGCCGCAGGTGTCACGACTGGTGGACCGCTTTGGTCAGGGGCGAGTGCTGCCGGTGGCGGCGCTGATCGGAGGGGGCGCGCTGCTGATGTTGCTGTTGTGCACCCGCTTGCAGGCGCCGACCTGGACGTTGTTTGTCTGCGCCGCACTCGCCGGTTGCATGCCGAGCATGTCGGCGATGGCGCGGGCGCGCTGGACCGAAATCTATCGCGGCCAGCCGCAGTTACAGACCGCTTATGCGCTGGAGTCGGTGCTCGACGAAGTCTGCTTTATCGTTGGCCCGCCGCTGTCGGTAGGCTTGTGCGTCGGCGTGTTTCCCGAGGCCGGGCCGCTGGCGGCGCTGTTGATGTTGGCTATCGGCGTCACGGCGTTCGTCGCCCAGCGCAGCACTGAGCCGCCGGTGCATCCGCACGAATCGCAGCATCAGGGTTCGATCATTCGTTCGACCGACGTGCAATGGCTGCTGGCGTTGATGCTCGCCATGGGCGTGATTGTCGGCGTGGTGGATGTGGTCAGCGTCGCGTTCGCCCAGCAGCAGGGCCAGCCGGCGGCGGCGAGCATCGTGTTGTCGGTGTACGCCATCGGTTCCTGTCTGGCCGGTATCGCCTTCGGTGCGATGCGCTCGAAGCTGCCGTTGCCGCGGCTGTTTCTCTACGGCGGTCTGGCGACAGCGGTGACCACGCTGCCGTTGCTGCTGGCGACCAACATTTTCGGGCTGGCCGTCGCGGTGTTCATCGCCGGCCTGTTCTTCTCCCCGACACTGATCGTGGCGATGGCGTTGATCGAGCGCATCGTGCCGCCGGCCAAACTCACCGAAGGCCTGACCTGGCTGGTGACCGGTCTGAGCATCGGCGTGGCCATCGGCGCTGCCGGTTCCGGCGCGCTGGTGGACGCATTCGGTGCGCGCAGCGGCTTCTGGCTGGCGATTGCCGCCGGGGCGGTGGTGCTGGGCTCGGCGGTGCAGAGTTTCCGTCATTTGAAGTGATCGTCACCCGGACTAATTCCCGTCGTGCCTCATCCGTTCTCTTTTACAGATAACCCATTGAGGTAAACGCGGTGACAAAGCTGACACTGCTGTGCCTGCCCTATTCGGGCGCCAGCGCCATGGTCTACAGCCGCTGGCGGCGCCAGCTGCCGTCGTGGATGCAACTGCAACCGGTGGAGTTGCCCGGACGCGGCGCGCGCTACGACGAACCCCTGCAAATCGACATGCGGGCCCTGGCCCGGCAACTGGCTCGCGAGCATAAACCTTCGCTGCAGGCGCCCTATGCGCTGTTCGGGCATAGCCTGGGCGCGCTGCTCGCGTGCGAGCTGGCCCACGCCTTTCGCGATCTTGGTGCGCCCGAGCCGGTGGCGCTGTTCGCCTCCGGCACCGCCGCCCCGAGCATGCGCAGCGATTACGACCGAGGTTTTTCCGAGCCGCGCAGCGACGAAGAGCTGATCGAACAGCTGCGCACCTTTCAGGGCACCAGCGAAGAAGTACTGGCCAATCAGGAGCTGATGAGCCTGACGCTGCCGGTCCTGCGCGCCGATTTCATGATGTGCGGACGCTTCACGCCGATCGAGCGACCACTGCTCAATTGCCCGGTGCATGTGCTGGGCGGCAAGGAGGACCGCGCAACCACAGAACAGTTGATCGGCTGGAGCAAAGAGACGCTGGGCAGTTTCTCGGTGGACATGATGACCGGTGGGCACTTCTTCATTCATGAGCATGAAGCCCGGGTCATCCGCACGCTCAAGAATCACCTGGAAGCCCATCACCGGCGCCATGCGCTGTCGGCGGCACCGGCGCTGTAAGGCGCGGTTCACCAATCGAGTGTTTTGAGGAGGCCAGTCATGGCTGTTGCTGAGGGATTTTCCGTCCGTCCGTTGTTGCCGCACCGCGGTCGCCTGCCGCTGCTGGTGGAGGCGAGCGACGCCGATACCGATTTGCTGGCGGTGTTCGACGAATTGAAAGCGCTGGTCGATGAGCACCTGCTGCAAGACGGCGGTGTGCTGTTTCGCGGGTTCCGGCTGGAGGGTGCGGAGCGCTTTCGCGAGTTTGCGGCGAGCTTCGGCCATCCGCTGCTGAACTACGAGTTCGGCTCCACGCCTCGTACCAACGTGACGCAGGGGGTGTACACCTCCACCGAATACCCGGCGCACCAGAGTATTCCGCTGCATAACGAGCAGGCCTACTCCCGGGACTGGCCGATGAAGATCTGGTTCTACAGCATGATCGCGGCCAGGTCCGGCGGCGAAACGCCGATTGCCGACAGTCGCGAAGTGTATCGACGAATTCCGCTGGCGATCCGCGAGCGCTTCGTCAGCAAGGGTCTGATGTATGTGCGCAACTTCGGCAACGGCCTGGATGTGGCCTGGGAAGATGTGTTCAACACCGAAGACCAGGCCGAGGTCGAGGCCTACTGCCAAGCCCACGGCATTATCTGCGAATGGAAGGACGACGGCGAACTGCGTACCCGCCAGACCTGTCAGGCAGTGGCCCGGCATCCGGTCACCGGGGACATGGTCTGGTTCAATCAGGCGCACCTGTTCCACATTTCCAACCTGCAACCGGAAGTGCGCGAGAGTCTGCTGGACATCGTCGATGAAGAGGACTTGCCGCGTAACGTCTACTACGGCGATGGCTCGCCCATTGAAGATGAGGTCCTGAGCCAGATCCGTGCGGTGCTCGACGAATGTGCCATCAGCTTCCCGTGGCAGGAGGGCGATGTGCTGATGCTCGACAACATGTTGTCGGCCCATGCCCGCTCGCCGTTCGAAGGCCCGCGCAAGGTGATCGTGGCCATGGCCGAAGGTCACTCCCAGGACGCCCTCTGACCCGTCGCAGCAGGTGAGCGGGTGGTTGTCGAAGCCGGTCGAGAGCCGGCTTCGGCGTTTGTGCGCCAGTCCCGGCAACCGTCGGCCGGGGATTGCCCGGCCCCGCTAAATCATGGCGTTTGTCATTCGTTCTTGTTGATACGACCGGGCCTCCTGGTCACGCCGCCGATCAGCAAGGACCCAATGCATGAATGCCGCAGACGCACAGAAACTAGCCCGCCGCTTTATCGAATTGCCTCAGGACAAACGTCGTTTGTTCCTCGCCGGCATGGCCCGTGAAGGGATCAATTTTGCGCAGCTGCCCATGACCGCCTGCATCGGGGCCGCCGAGCGTGACGGCTTGTCGTATGCCCAGCAGCGGATGTGGTTTCTCTGGCAGATGGATCCGCAAAGCGCCGCCTACAACCTGCCAATGGCCGTGCGCCTGAGCGGTGAGTTGCAGCCCGAGGCGCTGGAGCAGGCGTTCAGTCTGCTGGCGGCGCGGCATGAGTGCCTGCGCACCACGTTCGGTCAGGAGGGCGAACAAGCTTTCCAGAAAGTCGCCGAACCGCAGCCCGTCAAGCTGACCCTCACTGACCTGAGCGCGTTGCCCGAGGATCAGCGCTGGCCGCTGGCCCGGCAGCACATGATGGCGGAGGCCACGCAAGCCTTCGATCTGGAAAACGGGCCTTTGCTGAGCCTGCGTCTGCTGCGGCTGGACGCGCAGGAACACGTGCTGTTGCTGACGCTGCACCACATCATCGCCGACGGCTGGTCGATGAACATTCTCATCGATGAATTCATGCACACCTACGATGCGCTGGTGGCCGGGCGCGAGCCCCAATTGCCGGCGATCACCGTGCACTACCGCGACTATGCGCTGTGGCAACGCAGCTGGCTGGAGGCGGGCGAGCGCGAGCGGCAGCTCGACTACTGGCGCGCGCAACTGGGCGACGAACATCCGGTGCTTGAACTGCCGACCGACCGCGCGTACCCGGCCCAGGCCAGTCACCGTGGAGCGCGTCTGGAAACGGTCATCGACGCCGGCCTGCGCCAGGATCTGAAAAACCTCGCGCAACGTCAGGGCGTGACCCTGTTCGTGGTTCTGCTGGCGGCGTTCAAGACCTTGCTGCATCGCTACAGCGGCCAGACCGACATTCGCGTCGGCGGCCTGATCGCCAACCGTACCCGCAGCGAAACCGAAGGCTTGATCGGCTTCTTCGTCAATACGCAGATCCTGCGCAGCGTGGTCACCGCCAACAGCCGTTTCGCCGATCTGTTACAGAGCCTGCGCCAGTCTGCGGCCGGCGCGCAGTCCCATCAGGATCTGCCGTTCGATGCCTTGATCGAAGCCCTGCAACCGGCCCGCAGTCAGAGCCATAACCCGCTGTTCCAGGTGATGTTCAACCATCAGCCGCTGGTGACCGATTTGCAGCAGGCGCAGTTGGCGTCCGGCTTGCGGGTCGGTTACCTGACCGAGGAACAACTGACCGGCAGCGGCCGCGAACATGCGGCCACCAGCGATCTGATGCTCGACACCCGTGAAGAGGGCGAGCAACTGTTCGCCGCGTTCACCTACGCCACCGATATTTTCGACGAGTCCACCATCGCCGCGCTGGCCGGGCACTGGCGCAACGTGCTGGTGTCGGTCTGCCGTGATCCGCAGCAGTTGATCGGCAACCTTTCGATGCTGGACGTCGCCGAGCAGGAAAGTCTGATCCAGGCCACTGAAGAGAGTCCGCGACTGGACAGCTTTCAGACCCTGTTCGAAGCGCAAGTGGTGCGTACGCCCGAGGCGCCGGCGGTGATTCTGGCGAGCGAGCCGTCACCCTCGATCAGCTATACCGAACTGAACCGGCGCAGCAATCGCCTGGCCCATCAACTGCGCGCCCGGGGTGTCGGCCCAGATGTGCTGGTCGGCGTGGCGCTGGGGCGTTCGCTGGAACTGGCCGTCGCCTTGCTGGCCGTGCTCAAGGCCGGCGGCGCCTATGTGCCGCTGGATCCGCAGACGCCGGGCGAGCGCCTGCGCCATGTGCTCGACGACAGTGGGCTGAAACTGTTGCTGACCGACCGTCAGACGCTGGCCGCTCTGCCGGCTCTCGACGGTGTGCAAAGCCTGTGCCTGGACACGCTGCCCGACGATGGCGCCAGCGACAATCTGCCGGTGACGGTCGAGCCGCAAAACCTCGCCTACGTGATCTACACCTCCGGTTCGACCGGTCGGCCCAAGGGCGTGGCGATCAGTCATGCGGCGCTGAGCGAGTTCATCGAGCGCGCCATCGACTACAGCGACCTGCGCGAAGGCGACCGGGTCTTGCAGTTCGCGACCAGCAGCTTCGACGGATTCGTCGAGCAGTTTTTCCCGCCGCTCTGTCACGGCGCGAGCGTGGTGCTGCGCGACGCGCGTCTGTGGGACAGCGCGACATTGCATCAGGTGATCCTCGAGCACGGCATCACCCTGGCCGACTTGCCGGCGGCGTACTGGTACTGGCTGGTGCAGGAATACGCCGCCAATCCTCCAGCGCATTTCGGTGCGCTGCGCCAGATTCACGTGGGCGGCGAGGCGATGGCGGTGGACGGTCTGCGCCTGTGGCAACAGGCCGGGCTGGGTCATGTGCGCCTGCTCAATACCTACGGGCCGACCGAGGCCACCGTGGTGTCGACGATCCACGACTGCTCGGCGCTGACCCCTGACGCCGTGTCGTGGCGCGGCATTCCGATTGGTCGCGGTCTGGCCGCACGTCGCCTGTACGTGCTGGACGACGATTTGAACCTGCTGCCGCAAGGCGCGGTGGGCGAGTTGTACATCGGCGGCCCGGGCCTGGCGCGCGGCTATCACCGACAACCGACCCTGAGTGCCGAGCGTTTCATTGCCGACCCGTTTGCCAGTGGCGAGCGCCTGTACCGCACCGGCGACCGCGCACGTTTGCGTGCTGACGGCGCGGTGGAATACGTCGGTCGCGTGGACCATCAAGTGAAGATCCGCGGTTTCCGTATCGAGCTGGGTGAAATCGAATCGCGCCTGCAGCAATGCCCGGGCATCCGCGAGGCCGTGGTGCTGGCCTTGCCGCTCAATGGCAGCCTGCAACTGGTGGCGTATCTGGTGGCCGATCAGGACGTGCTCGACGGGGTGGCCGGTCAGTCGGCGTTCCGTCAGCAGGTCAGGGCTTCGCTGCAGGCCAGGCTGCCGGACTACATGGTGCCGGGCCATCTGCTGCTGTTGGCGGAGTTGCCGCTGACGCCGAGCGGCAAGCTTGATCGCAAGGCCTTGCCGGCGCCGGACATGGATCAATTGCAGGTCGACTACCGCGCCCCGCAATCGGACATCGAACAAGCCCTGGCGCAGATCTGGGCGGATGTCCTGCAAGTGCCACGTGTCGGTCTGGACGATCACTTCTTTGAGCTGGGCGGCCATTCGCTGCTGGCGGCGCAAGTGATCGGCCGGATCAAGAAACAGCTGAACGTGGTGTTGCCGCTGCGCAATCTGTTCGAAAAGCCGCTGCTCGGTGAACTGGCCCAGGCAGTGGCGCAGTTGGCCGACGGTGCAGCGGATAACGACTGGTCCGACATGGACCTGTTCATGAATGAATTGGAAGGAGAAGAAGTATGAGCGGCACCATGGCGGAGCGCATCGCTAAAAGGTTCGTCGGCTTGCCGCTTGAGCAGCGTCGGCTGTTTCTGGCCAAGCTGCGCGAAGAGGGCAAGGATTTCAGCCTGCTGCCGCTGCCGGTCAGCCGCCACGACTGCGCGCAGATCCCGCTGTCGTTCGCCCAGCAGCGTTTGCTGTTTCTCTGGCAGCTCGAACCACAGAGCGCCGCGTACAACATGGCCGCCGGCCTGCGCCTGAAAGGGCGGCTGGACGAAGCGGCGTTGACCCGCTCGTTCGATCACCTGCTGGCGCGCCATGAAGTGCTGCGCACGGTGTTCCGCACCGACGGCGAGCAGCCGCATCAAGTGATCCTCGAACCGCAGGGCGTTGCGCTGGAACGCATCGACTTGAACGGTGTTGCCGCGCAAGAACGCGAGCAGACGCTGGCCGAGCACGTGCAGAAGGTGACGGCGCAGCCGTTCGATCTGCGTCACGGCCCGTTGCTGCGCGCCAGTCTGTTTTGCCTGGCGGACGATGAGTTCGTGCTGGTGGTGAGCATGCACCACATCGTCTCCGACGGCTGGTCGATGGACGTGATGGTCAAGGAATTCGTGCAGTGCTATCAGGCGTTCAGCCTGCAGCGCGAACCGCAGTTGCCGGCGCTGGCCTTGCAATACGCCGACTACGCCATCTGGCAGCGGCGCTGGCTGGAAGCCGGCGAGGGCGAGCGTCAACTCGATTACTGGCGTCAGCAACTGGGTGAGGAACATCCGCTGCTGGAGGTCGCCCCGGACTTCGCCCGGCCGCTGACCCAGAGTTTTGAAGGCCAGACTTTGAGCTTCGATTTTGGCGCGGATCTGTCACGTCAGCTCAACGGGTTCGCCCGTGCTCAAGGCATCAGTCTGTTCATGCTGGTGCTCGCAGGGTTCTCGCTGTTCCTCTCGCGTCAGGCCGGCGAGCGTGACATCCGCGTCGGCGTGCCCAACGCCAACCGCAGTCGCGCCGAGGTCGAAGGGCTGATCGGCTTCTTCGTCAATACCCAGGTGCTGCGCTGCGAGGTGGATGAGCGAGGCAGTTTCGAGGACTTGCTGGCGCGGGTGCGCGAGGCGTCATTCGGCGCGCAGGCCCATCAGGAGCTGCCGTTCGAGCAACTGGTGGACGAGTTGGTCGCCGAGCGTACGTTGGGGCACAACCCGTTGTTCCAGGCCAAGCTCAACCAGAACGTCGGCATGCAGAAGCAGCGCTCGATGGCGTTGCCGGGCCTGACCGTGGCGGAGTATCCGCTGGACAAGGACGGCACGCACTTCGATCTGGCGCTGGACATCACCGACGACGGCACGTTGATTCACGGGCAGATGACCTACGCCAGCGACCTCTATCGACACGCAACCGTCGAAGGTTTTGTCTCGGCCTTGCTCGGTCTGTTCGGTGCGCTGCTGAAAGCGCCACAAGCGCCACTGCACACCGTGGCGACGGCATTGCCGAGCGCGCTCGCGGCACCGCTTGAACCGGCACTATCGGTGTTGCAGCACTGGGAGCGCGAAGTCGCGCGCCAGCCGCAAGTGCTGGCTGCGCGGGATCTGAACGGCGGCTTGAGCTTTGAGGCGCTGGATCAGGCTGCCAATCGCCTCGCGCATCATCTGCTGGCCCAAGGCGCGGTTGCCGGTCAACCGGTGGCGGTGCTGATGGAGCGCTCGCTCGACTGGCTGACGTGCGTGCTGGCGATCTTCAAGGCTGGCGCGGTGTACATGCCGCTGGACGTCAAGGCCCCGATGGCGCGCTTGCAGCAGATGCTCGGCGCTGCCAAGGCTCGGGCAGTGCTGTGTGCCGAGGGGGATTCGCGGGTTTCGGAACTGGCGGTCGCCGGTTGTCAGGAGCTGGTATTCGATGCGCGGCAATGGCAACAGCAGCCGGTGACGGCCCCTGCCTGCGAGCTGTCGACGCAGTCGCCGGCCTATGTGATTCACACCTCCGGTTCCACCGGTCAACCCAAGGGCGTGCTGGTCAGCCACGGTGCGTTGGCCAGTTACGTGCGCGGGGTGCTGGAGCGTCTCGATCCGGCGCCGGACACCAGCATGGCGCTGGTCTCCACCATCGCGGCGGACCTGGGTTTCACCGTGCTGTTCGGTGCGCTGTGCTCGGGCCGGTTGCTGCATGTATTGCCGGAAGAGCTGGGCTTCGATCCGGATCGCTTCGCCGAGTACATGGCCGGGCACCGGGTGGGCATGCTGAAAATCGTTCCGGGACATCTGGCGGCCTTGTTGCAGGCGTCGCGTGCAGCCGATGTGCTGCCGGAGCAGGCGCTGATTGTCGGCGGCGAAGCGTGTTCGCCGGCGCTGGTGGAGCGTGTGCGTCAGCTCAAGCCGGGTTGCCGGGTCATCAACCACTACGGCCCGAGCGAAACCACCGTCGGTGTACTGGCCCACGAAGTCGGTTCGCTGGAACCGGGGGCTCGCAGTGTGCCGGTCGGCACGCCATTGGCCGGGGCGCATGTGTATGTGCTTGACGATGTACTCAACAGCGTGGCCGATCAGGTTGCGGGCGAGCTGTACATCGGCGGCGACAGTGTTGCCCTCGGTTATCTGGGGCAACCGGGGCTGACGGCCGAGCGCTTCGTTCCCGATCCGTTCGGGCCGGCCGGTGCGCGGGTCTATCGCAGTGGCGATCGGGTGCGTCGCAATCGCCAGCAGGCGGTGGAGTTCATCGGGCGCGCCGACGATCAGGTCAAGGTGCGCGGGTATCGGGTAGAACCGGCGGAAGTCGCCCGGGTGCTGCTCGGCCTGGACGGTGTCAGCGAAGCGGCGGTACTCGCGTTGGCGCTGGATGACGACCCGGCGCGTCTGCAACTGGTGGCCTGGTGCGTGCCGGCGGCGGATGCAGCGCTGAAGGCGGAAACACTGCGCGAGCAACTGCAAGCCCGTCTGCCGGATTACATGGTGCCGGCGCAGGTTGTCCTGCTGGAGCAATTGCCGCTGACCGCCAACGGCAAACTGGACAAGCGCGCCTTGCCGGTGCCAGGTGTGGTGACGCAGCGCTTCGTCGCGCCGGTGGGCGAGATCGAGGAAAAACTCGCGGCGATCTGGGCCGATGTGCTCAAGCTCGAGCGTGTGGGCAGCACCGACAATTTCTTCGAACTGGGCGGGGACTCGATCCTCAGCCTGCAAATCATTGCCCGGGCCAAGCGCCAGGGCATCAAGCTCAGCCCCAAGCAATTGTTCGAGAAGCAGACCGTGGGCCAGTTGGCGGCGGTGGCCAAACTGATCGAAGCCAAACCCGTGGCGGCAGCGCCGCAGAAGGTCGGCGGGCAGCTGGCTTTGCTGCCGATTCAGGCGCGCTTTTTCGAAACACCGATTGCCCGGCGAGAGCACTGGAACCAGTCGGTGATGCTGCAACCGCAGGCGCCGCTTGATGCCAGTCATCTGCAAGCCGCACTGGCGGCACTGATCGAGCAGCATGATGCACTGGCGTTGAACTTCCAGGCGTCGGGCGATGTGTGGCAGGCAACGTTCCAGACGCAACGCGACCCGGAGCTGTTGTGGGTGCGCGAGCTGGACAGCCTGGATCAACTGACGGCGCTGGCGGATCTGGCTCAGCGCAGTCTGGATCTGCAACAGGGGCGACTGCTGCGGGCGGTGCTGGCAAATCTGCCCGGCGGTGAACAGCGTCTGTTGCTGGTGATCCATCACCTGGTGGTCGATGGCGTATCCTGGCGCGTCCTGCTGGAAGACTTGCAGCTCGGTTACACCGCACTGGCCTCGGGCAAGCCGCTGGTGTTGCCGGGCAAGAGCAGTTCGCTGCAGAGCTGGGCCGAGCATCTGCACCGTTATGCCCATAGCGAAACACTGGGCCGCGAGCGCGAGTATTGGCTGACGACCCTGAGCGCGGGCGACGTGGAGTTGCCACGGGACTTTGCACAAGACGTGCAGACTCAGGAGCAGGCGCAACGCGTCAGTTCGCGCCTGAGCCAGGCACTGACCCACAAGTTGCTCAAGGTTGCTCCGGCCGCGTATCGCACGCAGATCAACGATCTGCTGCTCACGGCGCTGGCGCGGGTGTTGTGTGACTGGAGCCGACAGCCGTCGGTGCTGATCCAGCTTGAAGGCCATGGTCGCGAAGACCTGTTCGAGGAACTCGATCTGAGTCGTACGGTGGGCTGGTTCAGCAGCCTGTTCCCGGTGCGTCTGACACCGCAGGCAGGGCCGGGCGAATCGTTGTGCGCGATCAAGGAGCAACTGCGCGCCGTGCCGGGCAAAGGCATCGGTTACGGCGTGCTGCGCTACCTGACCGGTGCCGCCGAGCTGCGTTCGCTGGCCCCGCCACGGGTGACCTTCAACTATCTGGGCCAGTTCGACGGCGACTTCAGTGCTGCCGAGGGCGCCCTGTTCGTGCCGTCCGGCGAAAGCACCGGGGCCAATCAGGACGCCACGGCACCGTTGGGCAACTGGTTGAGCATTGACGGTCAGGTGTATGGCGGCGAGCTGGAACTGACCTGGACATTCGGTTCGGGCATGTACCGTACCGACACGGTGCAGGCACTGGCCGAGGCTTATCGCCTGGAGCTGGAACGGCTGATCGAGCACTGCTGCGACAGCGGCGAGGCCGGCGTCACGCCGTCCGATTTCAGTCTGGTGAGCCTGACGCAGGCGCAACTTTCGGCACTGCCGATTCCGGCCCGGGAGATCACCGATCTGTACCCGCTGTCGCCGATGCAGCAAGGCATTCTGTTCCACAGCCTCAACGACCCCGGCAGCCCGGCTTACACCAACCAGCTGCGGGTCGACGTGCAACATCTGGAGGCCGAGCGTTTCCGTCAGGCCTGGCAGCAGACCCTCGACGCCCACGACATTCTGCGTACCGCGTTTGTCTGGCCGAGCGACGCCGCTGCAGCGGTGCAAGTGGTTCGCCAGAGCGTGCAAATGCCGTGGAGCGTGCAGGACTGGCGTGGTCAAACCGACCTCGACACTGCGCTGGAACAACTGGCCGGCAATGATCTGGCCAACGGTTTCGAGCTGACGGGCGCGCCGCTGTTGCGGGTTTCGCTGGTGCGTACCGATGATTCGACGCATCACCTGATCTACACCTGCCACCACATCCTGATGGATGGCTGGAGTACCTCGCAGTTGTTCGGCGAAGTGCTGCAGCGTTATGCGGGCCTGATCCCGGCTGCTGCCCAGGGACGTTATCGCGACTACATCGAATGGCTGGGTCAGCGCGATCAGCCAGCCAGTCGGGCGTTCTGGAAGCAGGCGCTGGCCCAGCTCGAAGAACCGACGCGTCTGGCCAGTGCCGTGCCGACGCAGCCGTCCGGCTTCAGCGGTTATGCCGATCACCAGCACGTGTTCAGCGAACAGCTGACGGCGGATCTGAACCGTTTCGCCCGGGAGCAGAAAGTCACCCTCAACACCCTGGTGCAAGCGGCGTGGCTGGTGCTGTTGCAGCGTTACACCGGTCAGGACAGCGTGGCCTTCGGCGCTACGGTGGCCGGACGTCCGACCGATCTGCCCGGCGTCGAGCAGCAGATCGGCCTGTTCATCAACACCTTGCCGGTCGTGGCGGCGCCGTCCGCCGAGATGCCGGTCGAGCGCTGGTTGCAACACGTGCAGGGCCTCAACCTGGCGCTGCGCGAGCATGAGCACACGCCGCTCTACGAGATTCAGCGCTGGGCCGGACTCGGTGCGGGAGCGCTGTTCGACAGCATTCTGGTGTTCGAGAACTACCCGATGGCCGAAGCCCTGCAACAGGGGCCGGATACCGGTCTGGTGTTCTCGGCGATCCGCCGTCAGGAGCAGACCAACTACCCGCTGACGCTGGTGGCGGTCACCGGTCGCGAGCTGAGCCTGGGCGTCAGTTACGATCAGGCCCTGTTCGGTGCTGCGACGATCGTCGGCCTGAGTCGTCAGCTCGAAAGTCTGTTGAGCCAGTTCCTCGGCAACGCCACGCAACCGTTGGGCACCTTGCAATTGCTCGACGAGCCGCAGCGCAAGCAAGCGATCGACTGGGGCAAGGCTGGCGTCACGGCGAACGATTCGCGTACGGTGCTCGAGTTCATCGAGTCCCGCGTTGCACTGCGACCGGATGCAGCGGCGGTGATCTACGCCGAACAGCAGATCGACTATCGCCACCTCGACCTGCGGGCCAATCGTCTGGCGCACAAGCTGCAAGCGCTGGGCGTGGGGCCGGAGGTGCGGGTCGGCGTGTGCATGCGCCGCACCCCGGACATGCTGGTCGCGCTGTTGGCAATTCTCAAGGCCGGTGGCGCCTATGTGCCGCTGGACCCGGATTACCCGCAGGAACGTCTGCTGCACATGCTCGACGACAGCCGCGCCGCGGTATTGCTGACCGAGCCGGCAGCGCAGGCGATGCTGCCTGACGCGTTGAGCGCTCAGGTGGTGCTGGTGGAGGAGGGCGAGCAATCGCTGGCCGGGTATCCAACCACCGCGCCGGTGGCCGGGATCACCGGGCAAAACCTGGCTTATGTCATTTACACCTCGGGTTCCACCGGCAAGCCCAAGGGCGTGGCCATCAGTCACGCCAACCTCACTGCGCTGATCCGGTGGTCGCAAGGGGTGTACCGCGAGGAGCAACTGCGCGGTGTGCTGGCGTCGACTTCGATCTGCTTCGACCTGTCGGTCTGGGAGATCTTTGTCACCCTGGCCAGCGGTGGCTGCATGGTGCTGGCGGACAACGCGCTGGCCCTGGCGGAGTTGCCGGCCCGCGAGCGGGTCACGCTGATCAATACGGTGCCGTCGGCGATTGCCGCGCTGCAACGGGCCGGGCAGATTCCATCGTCGGTCGCGACCATCAATCTGGCTGGCGAGCCACTGAAACAGAGCCTGGTAGACACGCTGTACGCGACCCCATCGGTCAGGCAGGTCTACGACCTGTACGGTCCGTCGGAAGACACCACGTATTCGACGTTCACCCTGCGCACCGCGCACGGTCAGGCCAACATCGGCCGGCCGCTGGACAACACCGTGGCGTACCTGCTCGACACGCAACTCAATGGTTTGCCGGCCGGTGTGGCGGCCGAGTTGTACCTGGGCGGCGCGGGCGTGACCCGGGGCTATCTGATGCGCCCGGGGCTGACCGCCGAACGCTTCGTGCCCAACCCGTATGCCGGCAACGGCGAGCGGCTTTACCGCACCGGCGACCTGGTGCGCCAGGGCGCGGACGACAACATCGAGTACCTGGGGCGCGCCGACCATCAGGTGAAGATTCGTGGTTTCCGTATCGAGCTGAGCGAGGTCGAAGCGCGCCTGCTGGAGCAGGACGAGGTGCGCGAGGCGGTGGTGCTGGCGCAGGACGGCGCGGCGGGCAAGCACCTGCACGGCTACGTCGTGGCGGCGCAACCGGCGACCGACCCGGCGGCGCTGACCGAGCGCCTGCGCGCCGCATTGGCCAGTCGTTTGCCGGCGCACATGGTGCCGGGGCATCTGCATGTGATCGAGGCGGTGCCGCTGACCCCGAACGGCAAGCTCGACCGCAAGGCGCTGATGGCATTGGGCGACAGCCCGACGCAGCAGCAGTACGAAGCGCCGCAGAGCGACTTGCAATGGGAGGTGGCGACGGTCTGGCAGGAAGTGCTGGAAGTCGAGCGCGTGGGCCTGGCGGACAACTTCTTCCAGCTCGGCGGCCATTCTTTGCTGGCGACGCTGGTGGTGACCCGGATCAAGGAGCGTCTGGGCGACAAGGTGCCGCTCAAGGAGCTGTTCGAAGCCGATACGCTGAAAGCGTTCTGCAACCGGATCGAGGCGCTGCGCGTCGAAATGTCGCCCGTTCAGGATGAATTGGCTAAATCCCTGGAGGCCCTCAAACGTCTATCCCTCGATGATCTGGAAAAACTGATTTCTTGAGAGGGAAAAACGCGTGCAAGAGTTAATCGAGTCGGTAGGACAACTTTCGGCTAAGCAAAGAAAGGCTCTGGCGGTTCTGCTCAAGCAGAAAGGCGTCAACCTCTTTGACATTGCCCCGGTTTTCAAGCGCACGGCCGAAGAGCCGCTGCTGCTGTCCTACGCCCAGCAGCGCCAGTGGTTTCTCTGGCAGTGGGCGCCGCACAGCGCGGCCTACAACATTCCGACGGCCCTGCGCTTGCAGGGTCCGCTGGATGAGTCGGCGCTGGAGCGCAGCCTTCAGGCGCTGATCGAACGACACGAAACCTTGCGCACGGTGTTCTCCCAGGAAACCGAACAACCGCTGCAAACGATCCTGCCGCCAGGACCGTTTGCGCTGGAAACCTACCCGTTGAGCCCTGAGCTGGCGAGCGACCCGGATGCTTCGATCCAGGCGTTCGTCCAGACTCAGAGCCAGAAGACTTTCGATCTGCAGCAAGGCCCGCTGCTGCGCGCGGCCCTGCTGCAGGTCAACCCGAACGACCATGTGCTGGTGCTGACCCTGCACCACATCGTCTCCGACGGCTGGTCGCTGCAAGTGATGATCGAAGAGCTGGTGCAGCTCTATGCCGGTTTCAGCCTCGGTCACGATGCCGGTCTGCCGCCCCTGCCGATTCAATACGCCGACTACGCCTTGTGGCAGCGCCAGTGGATGGAAGCCGGCGAGCAGGCGCGGCAACTGGCCTACTGGCAGGAAAAACTTGGCGGCGAACAACCGGTGCTGGAACTGCCGCTCGACCGCGCGCGCAGTGTCGATCAGAGCTTTGCCGGGGCCAGCCACAACCTGATTCTCGATGCGCAGCTGAGCCAGGGCCTGAAAGCCTTTGCGCGGCGAGAAAACGTCACGCTGTTCGTCTTGCTGCTGGCGTCTTTCCAGGCACTGTTGCACCGCTACAGCGGGCAGTCGGACATCCGTGTCGGCGTGCCGGTGGCCAACCGTGGCCGGGTGGAAATCGAGCGTCTGATCGGTTTCTTCGTCAACACGCAGGTGCTCAAGGCCGACGTTGACAGCCAGACCTCGTTTGTCGATTTGCTGCGTCAGGTCAAACAGACCGCACAGGAAGCCCAGGCCCATCAGGACTTGCCTTTCGAGCAACTGGTGGAAGCCCTGGAACCGGGTCGCAGCCTGAGCCACAGTCCGCTGTTTCAGGTCATGTTCAACCATCAGGCGGAACGCCGCAGCAGTGTCGAGACGCGCCTCAACGGCCTGAGCATCGAGCCGCTGGAATGGCAGAGCCAGACCGCCCAGTTCGACCTGACGCTGAACACCACCGAACAGGCCCACGGCATCGAAGCGGTGCTCAAGTACGCCACCGATCTGTTCGATGCGGCGACCATCGAGCGTCTGGCACAGCACTGGACCGCGCTGCTGCAGGCGATCGTCGCCGACCCGTCGCGCAGCATCGGGCAGTTGCCGATGCTCGATGACGCACGTCAGCAACAACTGCTGAGCCAATGGAATCCGACACGGGTCGAGCACCCGGTCGAGCAGTGCATTCATCAGGCCATCGAAGCCCAGGCGGAACGTCATCCCGAGGCGGTCGCCGTGACCTTTGCCGGGCAACGGCTGACCTACGCCGAGCTCAATCGCCGGGCCAATCAGTGGGCGCACCGGTTGATCGCGAACGGCGTCGGCCCGGATGTGCGGGTCGGTGTGGCGGTCGAGCGTTCGCTGGACATGATCGTCGCCATCGTCGCCGTGCTGAAAGCCGGCGGTGCCTACGTGCCGCTGGATCCGGGCTACCCGCAAGACCGCCTGAGTTACATGATCGAGGACAGTGGCATCGGTCTACTGCTGACCCAAGGCCATTTGCAGGCACAGCTGCCGATTCCGCCGGGCCTCACCTGCCTGGACCTGAGCCAGACACTGGAGCCGGGCAACAGCGAAAACCCGGTGTGCCTGACCACCCCGGACAACCTGGCGTACGTCATCTACACCTCCGGTTCGACCGGCAAACCCAAAGGTGCATTGCTGCCGCACAGCAACGTCATCCGCCTGTTCAGCGCCACCGACCACTGGTTCGGTTTCGGCCCGGACGACAGCTGGACCCTGTTCCATTCCTACGCGTTCGACTTCTCGGTCTGGGAAATTTTCGGCGCGCTGCTGTACGGCGGAAAACTGGTGGTCGTACCCCACGACGTCACCCGTTCCCCGGAAGATTTCTACACCCTGCTGTGCGATGAACACGTCACGGTGCTGAACCAGACGCCATCGGCGTTCAAGCCGCTGATGCAACTGGCCAGTGAATCCACGCGCGACCATTCGCTGCGTTACGTGGTGTTCGGTGGCGAAGCGCTGGAGGTGCAGAACCTGCGGCCATGGTTCGAGCGTTTCGGCGACCGTGCACCGACGCTGGTGAACATGTATGGCATCACTGAAACCACCGTGCACGTGACGTACCGTCCATTGTCGATGGCCGACCTTGAGCAAAGTCACAGCAGCCCGATCGGCGAGCCGATCGTCGACCTGTCGTGGTACCTGCTCGACAGCGCGCTGAACCTGGTGCCGCAAGGTTGCATCGGCGAGCTGTACATCGCCGGTGCCGGTCTGGCCCGGGGTTACCTGAATCAGCCGGGCATGAGCGCTACGCGTTTTGTGCCCGACCCGTTCAACCCGCAGGCCGGCGAGCGTCTGTACCGCACCGGCGACCTGGCACGCCTGCGCGGCGACGGGGTGATCGAGTACATCGGTCGTATCGACCATCAAGTGAAGATCCGCGGTTTCCGTATCGAGCTGGGGGAAATCGAAACCCGGCTGCTCAAGCACCCGGCGGTGCGCGAGGCGGTGGTGCTGGCGGTCGAAGGCCCGAGCGGTCAGCAACTGGCGACCTGGATCGTGCCGAACGAGGCACTGCAAGCCGATGCCGAGGCGACGCTGCGCGATTCGATCAAGGCGCAACTGCGCGACGCCTTGCCGGACTACATGGTGCCGGTCAGCTGGGCATTCCTCGAGCGCCTGCCGCTGACCGCCAACGGCAAACTCGATCGCAAGCAACTGCCGCAGCCGCAGGTCGCTCAGGTGCAGGAAGCGTATGCCGCGCCGCGCAGTGAGCTGGAACAGCAACTGGCCGCCATCTGGCAGGACGTGCTGAAGGTCGAGCGTGTCGGCCTCAACGACAATTTCTTCGAGCTGGGCGGCGACTCGATCATTTCGATTCAGGTGGTCAGCCGCGCACGTCAGGCGGGCATCCGTTTCACGCCCAAGGACATCTTCCAGCATCAGACGGTGCAACGCCTGGCCACGGTCGCGCAGCAGAGCGACGTGGTGCTCGCGACCCAGGGCGATGTGCTCGGCGAGGCGGTGCTGACGCCGATCCAGCAGTACTTTTTCCACAGCGATATCCCGGCGCGTCATCACTGGAACCAGTCGATCCTGCTGACCCCGACCGCAACGCTGGCGGCGGCAGCACTGGAGCAGGCGTTGCAGCATCTGCAACGGCACCATGACGCCTTGCGTCTGCGTTACCGCGACCTCGAGGGTGGCTGGCAACAGACCCACGCACCGGTCGAACAGAAACTGGAACTGCTGCGCACCGTGACCTTGCAGGACAGCGCGGTCTTGCCGGCGCTGTGCCAGGAACTGCAACGCAGCCTCGATCTGGACAACGGCCCGCTGATCCGCGCGGTGCTGGTGGACTTGCCGGACGCCAGCCAGCGCCTGTTGCTGGTGATCCATCACCTGGTGGTCGACGGGGTGTCCTGGCGGATCGTGCTGGAAGACCTGCAAACCGTTTACCAACAGCTGACGGCGGGGCAGGTTGTGCGCCTGCCGGCCAAGACCACCGCGTTCAAGGACTGGGGCGCGCGCCTGCAAGGGCATGCGCACAGTGCCGTGCTGGAAGCCGAGCTGGATTACTGGCGCGGGCAGTTGAGCGGCGCGGGCATCGAACTGCCGCTGGACAACCCGCAAGGTCAGTTGAGGAACCGTTTCGAGCGCAGCGTCGATACGCGTCTGGATGCCGAGCGCACCCGGCAGTTGCTGCAACAGGCCCCGGCGGTCTACCGCACCCAGGTCAACGACCTGTTGCTGACTGCGCTGGCCAAGGTGCTGTGTGAATGGACCGGTGCCGAGAGCGCGCTGGTACAGCTCGAAGGGCATGGTCGTGAAGACCTGTTCGACGATGTCGACCTGAGCCGCACGGTGGGCTGGTTCACCAGCATGTTCCCGGTGCGTCTGACCCCCGGCGCCGGTTTCGAAACCTCGATCAAGGGCATCAAGGAACAGCTGCGGGCGATCCCCAACAAAGGCATTGGCTACGGCCTGTTGCGATATCTGGGCAGCGCCGAGGCACAGGCTGCCCTGAGCGGCGCGGCGCAGCCGAAGGTGACGTTCAACTACCTCGGCCAGTTCGACAACAACTTCGATGAAGGCGCGTTGTGGGTGCCGGCCACCGAAGACAAGGGCGCCGGGCAGGACGAGCGCGCGCCGATGGCCAACACGCTGACCATCGATGGCCGGGTCTATCAGGGGCAGTTGAGCCTGACCTGGACCTACAGCGGCGATGTGTTCGAAGACGCGACCATCCATGCGCTGGCACGTGCCTATGAAGGCGCGCTGGCCGAGTTGATCGACCATTGCCTTAATCACGCGAGCGGTGGTCTGACACCGTCCGACGTGCCGCTGGCCGGGTTGTCCCAGACCCATCTGGACAACCTGCCGATCGTTGCCCAGCGGATCGAAGACATCTATCCGCTGGCGCCGATGCAGCAGGGCATTCTGTTCCACAGTCTCTATGACGCCGATGCCAGCGCTTATGTCTATCAGATGCTGCTGGACATCGAAGGTCTGGACATCGCGCGCTTCCAGCAGGCCTGGCAGCGAGTGGTGGATCGCCATGAAGTGCTGCGCGCCGGTTTCATCTGGGGTCGCGACGGTCTCGACACGCCACTGCAAGTCATTCATCGCCAGCTGACCCTGGAAATGCCGGAAGTGGACATGCGCCACGAGCCGGACCTGGCCGTGGCCATGGAAGCGCGGGCACGGGCTGATCTGGAGCGCGGTTTCGATTTGCAGAACCCGCCGCTGCTGCGTCTGTGCCTGTTGCGCACGGCCGATGATCGCCATCGCCTGATCTTTACCTGCCACCACATCCTGATGGATGGCTGGAGCAACTCGCGGATGTTCGGTGAGGTGCTGCAGGATTACGCCGGTCATCCGGTGCCGGGTGCGCAGGGCCGTTACCGGGACTTCCTGGCCTGGCTGCAAGGCCAGGACAAACAGGCCGCGCAGGCTTTCTGGCGCGGGCAACTGGCCGAGCTCGACGAGCCGACCCGTCTGGCCTCGGCGTGCCCGGGCAACGTGCAGCCGGGGGCGGGCAAGGGCGTGCATCGCCTGACGTTCGATGCAGCGTTCACGCGCCGCCTGAACAGTTTCTCGCGCCAGCAGCAGGTCACTCTGAACAGTCTGGTCCAGGCAGCATGGCTGTTGATTCTGCAACGCTACACCGGCCAGCCCACGGTCGCGTTCGGCGCCACGGTGTCCGGGCGTCCGGTGGATTTGCCGGGCGTCGAGCAGCAACTGGGGCTGTTCATCAACACCTTGCCGGTGATCGCCAGCCCGCAACCGGGCGTCAGCGTGCGCGACTGGGTGCGCAGCGTGCAGGACAAGAACCTGCTGCTGCGCGACTTCGAGCAGACGCCGCTGCAAGACATTCAGCGTCTGGCCGAGCTCAACGGCGAAGCGTTGTTCGACACCTTGCTGGTGTTTGAAAACTATCCGGTATCAGAGACGCTGGAGGCCAATCCGGGCGGCCTGCGCTTCGGTGGTCTGGAACACCGCGAGCAGACCAACTACGGCCTGACCCTGATCGCCGGTGCCGGCGAGGTCCTGAGTCTGGACTTCAACTACCTGACCGAGCAGTTTTCCGAGCGCGGCGTATTTGGGTTGGCCACGCACCTGGAAGTAGTGTTGCAACAGTTCCTTGAGTCGCCGCAACGCCTGTTGGGTGAAGTCGGGCTGCTGTCGGGTGCCGAGCACAACACGTTGGCGCAGTGGAACGACAATCACGCCGCGTATCCGGCTGAGCGTCTGATTCATCAAGGCTTCGAAGCGCAGGTCCTGGCCCGTCCGCACGCTGTGGCTCTGAGCCATGGCGGTGTGGCCCTGAGTTATGCCGAACTCAATCGCCGGGCCAACCAGCTGGCCCGTCATCTGTCGACGCTGGGCGTCGGCGCCGAGGTCCGGGTGGGCGTGGCGATGCCGCGCTCGGCGGAACTGGTGATCGCCCTGATGGCGGTGCTCAAGGCCGGTGGCACCTATGTGCCGCTGGACCCGGACTACCCGGCCGATCGCGTGGCGTACATGCTGGAAGACAGTCAGGCGAAGGTCCTGCTGACGCAACAATCGTTGCTGGCGCAACTGCCGCAGACCGATGCACAGGTGGTGCTGGTGGAGGCGGGCGGCGATGCCTTTGCCGATGCGGCTGCCGATAACCTCGACGTGTGTGGCGATTCGGCGAACCTGGCCTACGTCATCTACACCTCCGGCTCCACCGGCAAACCCAAAGGCGTAGCGATTGCCCATCGTAACGTCCAGGCACTGATCCACTGGTCCGCCGACGTCTACAGCGAGGCTGACCTGCAAGGCGTGCTCGCCTCGACGTCGGTCTGCTTCGACCTGTCGGTGTGGGAGATTTTTGTCACCCTCGCGCGTGGCGGTTCGATCGTCATGGCGCGCAATGCCCTGGAACTGCCGGACCTGCCGGAGCGCGATCAGGTGCGTCTGATCAACACCGTGCCGTCGGCCATCGCTGCCTTGCACCGTGCCGGGCATATTCCGAATGGCGTGCGGATCATCAATCTGGCCGGCGAGCCGCTCAAGCAAAGTGTGGTCGACAGCCTGTACCGCGAGACGTCGGTCGAGCACGTCTATGACCTGTACGGGCCGTCGGAAGACACCACCTATTCGACCTGGACCCGCCGCGAAGCCGGCGGCCAGGCGAACATCGGCCGGCCGCTGGTCAACACCACCGCGTACCTGCTGGACGGGCAACTGCAAGCGTCGCCGATCGGGGTGGCGGCCGAGCTGTATCTGGCCGGTGACGGCATCACCCGCGGTTACCTGTTCCGTCCGGGCCTGACCGCCGAGCGTTTTGTGCCGAACCCGGCCTCGACCAGCGGCGAACGGATGTACCGCACCGGCGACCTGACGCGCCTGGGTGACGACGGTCGGATCGAATACGTGGGCCGCATCGACCATCAGGTCAAGGTGCGCGGTTTCCGCATCGAACTGGGTGAAATCGAAGCGCGCCTGCTGGCCCATGACCGCGTGCGTGAAGGCGTGGTGCTGGCGGTGGACGGCCTCAGCGGTCAACAACTGGTGGCGTATGTGGTGCCGACCCAATCCGGCCTCAGCCTTCAGGAGCAGGATGAGCTGAGCGAATCGCTGCAATCCGCCCTCAAGGCGCACCTGCCGGATTACATGGTGCCTGCGCAGTGGCTGTACCTCGAGGCGCTGCCGCTGACCCCCAACGGCAAGCTGGACCGCAAAGCCTTGCCGGCACCGGACGCCAATCAGTCGGCCCGGGACTATGTCGCCCCGTCAACGGAGCTTGAGCAACAGCTGGTCGTGGTCTGGCAGGACATCCTGAAGATTGACCGGGTCGGTGTGACCGATAACTTCTTCAGCCTGGGGGGTGATTCGATCATCTCCATCCAGCTGGTCAGCCGTGCGCGCCAGCAGGGCATTCGCTTTACCCCCAAGGATCTGTTCCAGCAACAGACCGTGCAGAAACTGGCGACGGTGGCGTCGGTGGAGTCCGCGCAGCAGGCCGACGGCACGCCGGAAAACTACCCGCTGGCGCGTCTGGAGCAGGCGCAGCTCGATGCGTTGCCGGTGCCGGCGGATCTGATCGAGGACGTTTATCCGCTGTCGCCGATGCAGGAGGGCATGCTGTTCCACACGCTCTCGGACAATGGCAGCAGCCTGTACGTCAACCAGGTCAGCTTGCCGATCCAGGGCCTGGATGTGGAGCGTTTCCGGGGCGCCTGGGAATTTGTGATCGATCGCCAGGCGATCCTGCGGACCAGTTTTCACTGGCAGGACGGGCTGGCCAAGCCGTTGCAAGTGGTCCATCGTCAGGCCCCGCTGCAGATGCAGGTGCTCGACTGGCGCGAGCGTGAGGTCAGCGATGAGTTGATCGCCGAATTCGCCAGCGATGATCGTGCCCTCGGCTTCGATCTGTCCCAGGCACGTCTGCAGCGGGTGACGCTGTTGCGCCTGAGCGATGACCGCTATCAGATGATCTGGACCAGCCACCACATCTTGATGGACGGCTGGAGCAGCTCGCGCCTGTTCGGCGAAGTCTTGCAGTATTACTCCAAGGGCAAGGTCAGCGGTGAGAACGGTCGTTACCGCGACTTCATCGCCTGGTTGCAGGCACAGGATCAGGACGCGCAGGAGCTGTTCTGGAAAGCGCGTCTGGCGGCGGTCAACGAGCCGACGGCGTTGAGCCAGGCGATCCATCCGCGCCATTCGGCCGATGTCTCCGGCCACGATGCGATCTACTCGAACTGGGATCAGGCGCAAACCGCACGCCTGCTGCAGTTCTGCCGCGACCTGCGCATCACCCCCAACACGTTGATTCAGGGCGCCTGGCTGCTGCTGTTGCAGCGTTACACCGGGCAGCGCACGGTCACGTTCGGTGCCACGGTTTCGGGGCGTCCCGAAGGGCTGGCGAATGTCGGCAACATGCTGGGTCTGTTCATCAACACCTTGCCGATCATCCAGACGCCGCAGGCCGATCAGCGCCTGGCGGACTGGCTCGGCGAAGTGCAGGCCTACAACCTGGACATTCGTGACTATTCCCAGGCGCCGCTGGCCGATGTGCAGCGCTGGTCCAACCTCGGTGGCCAGGCACTGTTCGACAGCATCATCGTGTTCGAGAACTTCCCGATCGATGATCGCCTGCAAGAAGAAAACGACACCGACCTGACCTTCGGCAAATCCATCGGCCACGGCGTGACCAACGTACCGATGGACCTCGCGGTGATGCTGGGTGACGAGCTGTCGATCGAGTACCTGTACCTGCGCAGCCACTTCAGCGCCGAGGCCGTGGAAGGCATTCGCCTGACGCTGGAAAACACCCTCGAAGCGATGATGCGTGCGCCTTACGAGCGACTGGGCAATCTGCAGCGCCTGTCGAACGAGCAGTGGCAGGCGATCCAGGCCTGGAGTGCCGAACCGGTCTCCAGCCACGAATCGGTGCTGCTGCCGCAACTGATCAGCCGGCATGCGCAGCATCAACCCGAGGCTATTGCCCTGCAGTGCGCCGGGTTGAGCCTGAGCTATGCCGAACTCGAACAACGGGCCAATCGTCTGGCCCACTGCCTGGCCGAACACGGTGCGGGCCCGGAAGTGGTGATCGGCGTGGCGCTGCCGCGCTCGCTGGAAATGGTCGTCAGCTTCCTCGCCGTGCTCAAGAGCGGTGCGGCCTACGTGCCGCTGGATATCGATTATCCGCCTGAGCGACTGGCGTACATGATCGAGGATTCGGGCATGGCCCTGTTGCTGACCCAGAGCAGCCTGCGCGCCACCTTGCCGGCGCCTGAAGGACTGCTGCGTCTGGAAATCGATCAGCTCGACGAGTCCCGCTACCCCGATCACGCGCCGGTTTCCCGTGTGCAGGAGCAAGGGCTGGCGTATCTGGTTTATACCTCCGGTTCCACTGGGCGGCCGAAGGGCGTTGCGGTCACGCAAGGGCCGTTGAGCATGCACTGTCAGGCGATCGCCGAACTGTATGAAATGGACGCCAGCAGCTGCGAGCTGCACTTCATGTCATTCGCTTTCGACGGTGCCCATGAACGCTGGTTGAGCACGCTCTACAGCGGTGGCCGCCTGGTGATTCGCGACGGTTGCCTGTGGACGCCGGAGCAGACCTACGCCGCCTTGCACGAGTATGGCGTCACCATCGCCTGCTTCCCGCCGGCCTATCTCAAACAGTTGGCCGAGTACGCGGCGGCCAGCGGCATCGCGCCGCCACCGGTGCGCATCTACTGCTTCGGCGGTGATGCCGTGCCGGACCAGACCTTCGAACAGGTGAAGGCGGCCCTGCGTCCCGAATACTTCACCAACGGTTATGGCCCGACGGAAACCGTGGTCACGCCGATGCTCTGGAAGGTCCCGGTGAGCCAGCATTGTGAAGCGGCCTATGCTCCGATCGGTCGTGCCGTCGGTGCACGTTCGCTGTACGTGCTGGACGAGGATCTGAACCCGCTGCCGCCAGGTTTTGCCGGTGAGCTGTACATCGGCGGTTATGGGGTTGCCCGTGGTTACCACGGCCGTGCGGATCTGACCTGCGAGCGCTTCGTACCCAATCCGTTCGCGGTCGGCGAGCGCCTGTATCGCAGCGGCGACCTTGTGCGTTTGCGTCAGGACGGCGTGGTCGATTACGTCGGGCGCATCGACCATCAGGTCAAGGTGCGCGGTTTCCGCATCGAGCTGGGTGAAGTCGAGGCCAGCCTGCGTCAACTGGAGGGTGTGACCGATGCGCTGGTGATCGCCCGGGACAATGCGTCCGGCAAGCAACTGATCGGTTATGTAGTGACGCCAACGGGTGAAGACGTGGGCGATGAACTCAAGGCCGGGCTGCGCGCCTCGCTGCCGGAGTACATGGTGCCGGCGCAAATTGTCTGCCTGAGTGCTTTCCCGGTCACGCCCAACGGCAAACTCGATCGCAAGGCGCTGCCGGAGCCGGACTTCAAGAGCGAGGAATATGTCGCCCCGCGCAACGAGCAGGAAACACTGCTGGCCGAGATCTGGGCTCAGGTGCTGCAAGTCGAACAGGTGGGCATCACGGATAACTTCTTCGAACTGGGTGGCGATTCGATCCTCAGCCTGCAGGTCATTTCCCGGGTCAGGAACCACCCGACGTTGCAAATGGATCTGAAGCTGCGCGATCTGATGCGCTATCAGACCATCGCCGGCATCGTCGAACAGAACGTGACGAAGGAAGGCGCCGGACAGCCGCTGGTGGACGTCACGCAGGTGGCGGGCGAGGGCTTGTTCAATCTGTTGCCGATCCAGGAGTGGTTCTTCGCCGAGGGCATGTCCGAAGCCCATCACTACAACCAGTCACTGCTGTTGAGTGCGCGTCAGCCACTGGATCTGGATGCGCTTGAGCAGGCCCTGGGCTGGATCGAGCAACACCACGACTCGCTGCGCCTGCGCTTCACTCGGGAGAGCGGGCGCTGGCTGCAACGCTACTGCACCGCCAACGAACAGGGCGATGCGGTGCTCTGGCGCCGTGAAGCCGAGAACAGCGAACAGGTCGAAGCGCTGGCCAACCTTGCCCAGCGCAGCCTCAAGCTGGACGACGGGCCGGTCTGGCGGGTGATGCATGTCGCCCTGCCGGACGGTCAGGCGCGACTGCTGGTGGTGATTCATCACCTGGTGGTCGACACCGTGTCCTGGCGGATCCTGCTCGATGACCTGAAAACCGCTTATGAAGCGTGTGTGCAAGGGCTGGCGCCGCAACTGCCGATTCGTACCAGCAGCTATCGTTCGTTTGCCGAGGCCTTGCAGGCTCAGGCCCCGGCGATTGCCGAACAGGAGCTGGCGTACTGGCTGGAGCAGCTCGATCAACCGGGCGTCGATCTGCCGTGCGACAACTACCGCGGCAAGAATCAGGTGCGCCAGCAGGCGCAGGCGCGGCTCAAATTGTCCCGCGAGCACACCGAACAATTGCTCAAGCAGGCGCCGGCGGTCTATCGCACGCAAATCAACGACCTGCTGCTGTCGGCACTCGGTCGGGCCCTGTGCCGCTGGAGCGGTCAGCCATCGGCGCTGATTCTGCTGGAAGGGCACGGCCGCGAGGATCTGTTCGAATCCATCGACCTGAGCCGAAGCCTTGGCTGGTTCACCAGCATGTTCCCGGTCCGGTTGCGTCCGGACAGCGACGATATCGGACGTTCGATCATCG
The DNA here is from genome assembly GCF_002884345.1 of Pseudomonas sp. GW456-12-10-14-LB2. Taxonomy (NCBI): domain Bacteria; kingdom Pseudomonadati; phylum Pseudomonadota; class Gammaproteobacteria; order Pseudomonadales; family Pseudomonadaceae; genus Pseudomonas; species Pseudomonas sp. GW456-12-10-14-LB2. The sequence continues at coordinate 43,756 of NZ_POHV01000017.1, read as the reverse complement.
ACGTACAGGCGCAGCTGGCGGCGGTGCCGCAGAAGGGCATCGGGTATGGCGTGCTTCGTCATCTGGCGGGCGCCGAGGTGTCCCGGCAACTGGCGGATCTGCCGCAGGCGCGGGTGACGTTCAACTACCTGGGGCAGTTCGACCAGAGCTTCGACGAGCAGGCTCTGCTGGTGCCGGCGCTGGAGGAAACCGGTGACAACTACAGTCTGAAGGCGAACCTGGGCAACTGGCTGGAAATTGTCGGCCAGGTGTATGACGGCCAGTTGGCGCTGCGCTGCATCTACAGCAGCCAGCGTTATCGCGCCGGCACCATGGACGCACTGATGCAGGATTACCAGCGTGAACTTGAAGCGCTGATCGAGCATTGCATGGCGCGTGTGGGCTGATCGCTGCACGCTGGATCATTTTTGAGGGGCGTTGCCGAGGCGCGCCCCTTTTTTGCTGATACAAGGATCTTCGCGATGTCGTTACACCCTGATCTGGAAGCCTTTCTCGACCTGGCTCAAGACAGCCAGGATGCCGGTCTGCCGGCGCTGCACCAAATGACCCCGGCCCAGGCCCGGGACACCTTCGAACAGACCACTGCGCAGTTGCGCTGGATGGCGCCCGAAGACCTGGACGTGCAGGCCATCAGCGCGACCGCCCGGGACGGTGCGCCGCTGGCACTGCGACTTTATCGCCCGCAAGGTGTGTCAGCGCCAATGCCGGTGCTGGTGTATTTCCACGGTGGCGGGTTTGTGGTCGGAAGCCTCGATTCCCATGACGGCGTGTGTCGCGAGTTCTGCCGGCGCACGCCATGCGCGGTGCTCTCCGTGGGCTATCGACTGGCGCCGGAGCACCGTTTCCCGACGGCACTGGAAGACGGTGAGGACGCCTTGTCGTGGCTGGCCGAACACGCGGCTTCGTTGGGCCTGGACTCGGGCCGGGTCGCCTTCGGCGGTGACAGCGCCGGGGCCACGCTGGCCACCGTACTGGCGGTGCAAGCGGTGGTTCAGCCGCACACCGTGGCCATCGCACCCAAGGTTCAGTTGTTGTGCTATCCAGTCACCGACGCCTCCCGTGCCCATGATTCGCGGGCCCTGTTCAGCGAAGGCTATCTGCTGGAAGACGAGACACTGGACTGGTTTTATGGGCATTACGCGCGCACCCCGGAAGATTATCTGGACTGGCGTTTCTCGCCGTTGCTGGCCGAAGATCTGCGTGGCGTCGCCCCGGCCATTGTCGTGCTGGCCGGGTTCGATCCGCTGCTCGATGAGGGCCAGGCGTATGTCGACAAGTTGCGTGAGCACGGTGTGAGCGTCGAGCTCGAGCACTGCCCGGGGCTGACCCACGACTTGCTGAGGCTGGCGTCGGTGATGCCCGATGTCCTGCAGGTACACGAAACCCTGAGCCGTGCGCTGCATCGCGCATTGAGCTGAACCTCAGACAAATTCGCAGGCCAGAAAAAACCCCGCAATGCGGGGTTTTTTCATGGTCGCTGTAATCAGAAGTCAGCTTTGACCGACATCACGAAATTGCGCGGGTCGCCATAGAAGTTACCGAAACCTTCGGTGCCCACAGTGGCGTAGTAGCGTTTGTCGAACAGGTTGTTGCCGTTGAGGGCGACGGACCAGGTGTCATCGATGCGGTAGCCGATGCGACCGTTCCAGACCGCGTAACCCGACTGGGTGATGTTGTCACCGCCCAGTGGCGAGGTGCGGTAGTTGCCGCTCTGGGCGTTGACGCCGGCACCGATGGTGACGCGATCCAGAGGGCCGCTCAGGCTGTAATCACCCCAGACGCGCAGCAGGTGACGTGGTACGTAGGAGTTATAGATCACGCCGTCCTGGGTGGCGTCGGCGTCTTCCAGCACTTTGGTCTGGGTGTAGGTGTAGCCGGCCAGCAGTTGCAGGCGATCGATCACTTCACCGCTGACTTCCGCTTCGAAGCCCTGGGCGCGGACCTTGCCGGAGTTCAGCGAGCAGGAACTGTCTTCACAGCGCGGGTCATCCTGGGCCGCATCTTTCTGAATGGTGCGGAACAGGTTGAAGGAGCTGTTCAGGCGACCGTCGAACCACTCGCCCTTGATCCCCAGCTCGTAGCTCTGGCCGATCAGGGGTTTGAGGGTGCCGCCGTCGATGGTCTTGTAGCCGCCTTGCGGGGTGAAGATATCGGTGTAGCTGGCGTACGCGGTCAGGTTGTCGTTGAGGTCGAACAACAGCCCGGCAAACGGGGTGACCTGTCCGGTTTCGGTGGACTTGGTGTTGACCGGGGTGCCTTCGCCGCGGAAGTACTGCACGGAATCGGTGTCGGACTTGTACCAGCTGACACGGCTGCCCAGCACGAAGGTCAGTGGATCTGCCAGCTTCAGGCGGGCGGTGGAGTAAACACCGTATTGCTTGATGTGCATATCTACCGGACCGCCCCGGGAGGCATTGGCCAGGTAGTAGCTTTCGTCAGGCTGGGGCAGGTGATGGTTCGGGTTCAGTACGTTCTGGCGCTGTGGCAAGGCCGCCACGGCGTAGAAGTCATCCTTGTGGGAACGGCTGGCGTTGGCGCCGACGGTGAGTTCGTGCTGCTGGCCGAACGCGTCGAATTTGCCGTCCACGTAGGCATCGAAGCCGTAGTCGGTCTGCTCGTAGTCGTAGATGCTCCCCAGCATCAGCGTGTTGGAGCTGGTGGCGCCTACCGGCACCGCGCCGCTCGGGAACGCGTACTCCATGTCCTGGGTGTTGCGCGAGAAGACCCCGGCCACTTTCAGGGACCAGTCGTCGTTGAACTGATGTTTCACGTCGCCGAAGTAGGTGGCGCGTTTGCTGCGCTGGTTGTTCCACGAGGTGTTCAGGCAGGTGGAGCGCTTGAGGTGCAGGTCGGAGCCATCGGCGTAGCGCGGCAGACCGCCCCAGCAAGGTGTGGCGTCGACGTCTTCATAGGCCATGCCCAGGCCCAGGGTGGTGTCGGGGCTGAGGTCGAAGTCCAGCGCACCGTAGTAGATCTGGTCCTTGCGGCTGGCCACGTCATAGAAGTACTGGCGGGTCTGCTGAGTGACCACGGCGCGGCCACGGATGGTGCCGGCGTCGTTCAGCGGGCCGCCGGTGTCGACCTGACCGCGATAGTTGTCCCACGAGCCTGCCGAAAGCGACAGTTGGGTGTGCGGGGTGTCCTGGCCGCGCTTGCGCACGAAGTTGACGCCACCGGCCGTACCGCCTGCGCCTTTCATCATGCCGGCAGCACCGCGCAGCACTTCGACGCGGTCATAAATGGCCATGTCGCTGTTGAAGCTGTCGGCCTGTACGTAGCTGCTGCCGATGTCCAGCGGCACGCCGTCGTACTGGTACTGGCCGGTCATGCGAAAACCGCGCGAGTAGAAATACTTGCCGCCCATGGGCGAGTCGTAAACGGTGATGCCCGGAGTCTTTTCCATCACTTGTTCGATGGTGTTGAGGTTCTGGTCGTCCAGCATCTTGCGGGTCATGACCGTGACCGACTGCGGGGTCTCCTTCAGCGAGTGCACGCCCTTGCCGATGGTCACGCCACCGGTGGTGTAGGAGTTGCTGCCTTCGGTAGTGGCCGTCAGTCGTTGCCCGTCGATGTTGGTCGGTGCCAGTTCCATCGCGCTGCCGGTGGCGGGGGCCAGCAGGGTCACGGTATTGCCGTCACGCTGATGACGGATGCCGGTGCCCTTGAGGATGGCCGCGATTGCGCTGTCGTCCGCATACCGGCCGTTCAGGGCGGTGGAGCGCAGGCCTTGCAGGCTTTCCGGGCTGTAGATGATTTGCAGGCTGGTCTGCTGACCGAGCGATTGCAGGGCCTGGGCCAAAGGTTGCGCCGGGATGTTCAGGGTCCATTCCTGGGCCTGGACATACGGGGCGACGGCCAGCGTCATTGCCAGTCCCAGGCCGGTGGTGGCCAGACGGGAGCGGGTAGCACCGTGCATGAGCAGGGCTCGGGTCAGTGGGCGAAGCATGAAGCGGGATGCGGACATGAGGTTAAGACCTTGGCAGGTATAGTTGTTAATGGTTCTTATTCATCTCATTAAGACGAGAAAGCCGCGGTAAACCGGAAAATATTTTTCCGGCCTGGCCGCGGCTTCGTCGATCAAGCGGTTTGCAGTTCGCTTTTGACCTTTCCGGCCTCCATGCGCACTAGCTGATCGGCAACGTCGAAGTAACGGTCATCGTGGGAAATCACGATGATGGTCTTGCCCAGCCGTTTCAGGTCGGGCAGGAGTTCGGTGTAGAAAATCCGCCGGAATGTCGGGTCCTGATCGGCGGCCCATTCGTCGAACACCAGCACCGGGCGCTCTTCGAGCCAGGCGTTGACCAGTGCCAGACGCTTGCGCTGGCCGGTGGACAGATCGGTGGTGGTGAACGCTCCGTCGCGCACGCTGACCTTGTGCGCGATCTCCAGGCGTTCGAGGTAGCGGGTAGCGTCCTGCGGCACTTCGCGGTCACCCTGGATCAGGTCATCGAACAGGTAGTAGTCGGCAAAGATCGTGGTGAAGTTCTGGCGGTAGTCGTCACGGTTCAACGCGGTGATCGGCTGGCCGTTGACCCGGATCTCGCCTTCGGTCGGCGCATACAGGCCCAACAGCAGTTTGATCAGGGTGGTTTTGCCGCAGCCGTTTTCACCGACGATAAACACGATGTCGCCTTGCTCGATGCGCAGGTTGACCGGTCCGAGGCGGAACGGTTCGCTGCCTGCAACCGGCGGGAAGGCATAACGCACATTGTTCAATTCCAGACGGTTGACGGCACCGGGCTTCTTGCCCTGGTCTTCCAGCAGCAGGTGCGGCTCGGGCGAGGAGAACTGCTCGCTCAGTTCGGCAATCCGGCGGAAGGCAATCTGCGCGCGGCTGATGATCGGCAGTGTGCTGACCAGATGTTCCAGCGGGCCCTTCATGTACAGCAGCACCAGCACGAAGCCGCTCATCACGGCCTTGTCACCGCTCGGCCAGAACGATTGCAGGGCCAGGGCCAAGCCGATCACCACGAAGAACAGCATCGATCCGAAGGACTTGGCGATCACGAACGTGTTGATCGATTTGATCTGGGTGTCGCAGATCTTTTCGGCAGTATTCTGGATACCCGAGACAAACATGCGCTGGCGGCGCGGGCGATGGATGCGCAGTTCCTTGGCGCCTTCGGCGATCGCGTTGTAGTGCTTTTGCAGCTCGTCTTCGGAGTCGCGCGCAGCGTAAAACCCGCGCATGCCCTTGGCCCGGGCAATCGCCTGGATGGTGGTGCCGATGGCGATTGCCACCAGCATCATCAGGAACATCGGCCAGGACAGCATCGCCAGATAACCGAGGCAACCCAGGGTCACGGTCATGGAAATGGCCAGCGGTGCAAACGCGAAAGCGAAGTCGCTGATGGTGTCCACGTCGTGGGTCAGCACCGGAATCAGGCGGTGGCTGCGATAGCGTTCGATCTGGTCGATCGGTGCCGACAGCACTTTCTCCCCCAGCTCTTTGCGCAGGCGGGCAATGATGTGTTGGCCGACGTAGTTAGTGCCGATGTCGGACAGGATCGTGGTCAGCAAGGCCAGGGCGCAGAGCCCGGCGAAAATCATGACCACGGTGCGGGTCAGTCCGTCGGCCGAGTGCAAGGCGTTGTTGATGGTCGCCAGCAGCACGGTGACGCTCAGGCCGCCGATCATGCCGAGCACGATGGACACGCAGACAATCAGGCGGAAGGGCTTGAGCAGGGCGAACAATTCGTTGATCGCCCCACGCGTTGGCTTGGTCATGGAGGATTCCTGCTTCGGTGCGGAGGGAGTGCCGGTATGTAAGGAAAACGAATGGTCACAGGGTTTCTTTAAACGACCGCAGACGGGCTGCGGTCGCTGACAGGCGGGATCAGAGGTCGCGCACTACGCGAAAGCCCAGCCAGTCGCCCTTGCTGGTCGGCCAGCTGCTGTTGCGGTTGCCGGAACGGGAAAACACCGGTGCCTCGCCCCAGTCGTTGCCGCGCATGACCTGGCGTTCGCAGTTTTCCTGTACCCATGGGCGGCCGTCGTTGGGTACGCCGGAGTAATCCTTGTGATAACAGTCGGCTGTCCATTCGTAGACGTTGCCGTGGGCGTCGTACACGCCAAAGGCGTTGGCCGGGAAGGTGCCGGCCGGGGACGTGAAGTTGTAACCGTCGGCGGCGCCGTAGGTGTTGGCGTGTTTGGAAATCTGGTAGTCGCTGCCTTCGTCGAACGGGAAGGGGAACGATCCGGTGCTGCCGCCACGGGCCGCGTATTCACGGATCGATTCGCTCGGCAGGCGGTAGCTGTGGCCGGTCTTTTTCGACAGCCAGTCGATGTAGCCCTGGGCTTCGGCCACGTTCATGCAGACGGCCGGGTCGCGTTTGGTCTGTTTGAACTCGGGCTTGCCGGCGGTGCAGCGGCGGCCCGGGCGATCATCGAAGTCATAGGGCTTGGCGCCGGTCTCGCGGACATATGCATCCCACTCGCCGACCAGCACCTGAAAGCGGCTGATGGCGAACGGTCGGGTGAAGGTCACTTCGTGGCGCGGGCCTTCGTCGGGTTCGCGGCCGACTTCGTCGTCCGGTGTGCCCATGGTGTAAGTGCCGGTCGGCAACACCACCATTTCCGGACAATCCTTGCAGTCCTTGAACACTTTGCCGGGGGCCGGCGGGGTGGCTGCCAGGGCGGCGCCCGGCAGAAGGCCCGCGCACAGGGCGGTCAGGGCCAGGGCGGGCAATGCCTTGAAGGTGATTGAGGCGTGAGGCTTTTTCATGAGTCGTCTCTGTTTAAAGTAAAACCGGGGGCGCAGGGGTCAGGCGCGCAGCGTCTTGCCCAGCAAATCGAGGAAACGGTCCACTTCGGCTTCAGTGTTGAGCAGACCGGGCGCGGTCCGGATCACCGGGCCGACGTCGCGGCTGACGGCATCACAGACCACGCGGTGTTTCATCAGGCGAGCGGCGATGTCATCGCTGTCACGGCCCTTGACCCGGAAGAAGCTGAAACCGGCAGAGAACTCCGGATCGACCGGGGTCACCAGTTCGACATTCGGCTGTTCCAGCAAGCGCTGCTTCAAATAGCTGTTGAGCTGATGGATGCGCGCCTGCACGTCGGCCTTGCCCAGTTGCAGGTGCAGCTTGAACGCTTCGTCCACCGCCCAGCGATGTTCGAAGGCGTGATAGCCGCCGGGCGTCATGGTGTTGGCGAAGGTCGTGGCTTCGGAGAAGGTCGGCACGCTGGGGCTGACGTATTTCACTTCGTCACTGCGACTGCAGACGATGCCGGTGCCGCGCGGGCCGAACATCCATTTGTGCGTGCCGGCGATGAAGAAATCGCAGTTCATCTGCGGGAAGCTCAGGTCTTCGACACCAAAACCGTGCACGCCGTCGACCACGTAAATGATCCGGTCCTTGTCGTCGCGGTTTCGGTTGTGTTCGTCGACGAGGCGGCCAATGTCGGCGATCGGCAGTTTCACGCCGCTGCCCGAATGCACCCAGGTCATGCCGAGGACGCGGGTTTCGGGGCGGATGTTGCGATTGATGATGTCGAGCACCTGATCCGTCGAAACGCTTTGCGGGTTCTCGAACAGCGTGAGCTTGCGCACCCGGGTGCCGTCGCGGGCGGTGCGGAAGTCGAGGATGTTGCGGGTGGAGTAATGCTCGTGAACCGTGGTCAGGATTTCCTGGTCCGGGCGTACGTGCACACTGCCGTAGATCATCGCCAGACCTTCGGTGGTGCTGCCGGTGAGGGCGATCTGGCTCGGCCTGGCCTGCAAGTACTGGCCGGCCCAGACCCGCACGTTTTCTTCGCGCTGTTCGGTGACGCCCAGATCCCAGTCCATGGCCAGGCCCGGATTGCGGTCGATGTCCGCACGATGGCGAGCGATAGCCTCGCGCACGGGCCTTGGGTGCGATGTCACCAGGAAGTTGGCGAAGTGGATCGCGTCCGGATCCTGTTCGAACATCCCGCGCAAGGCCAACCATTTGTCCTGCGGCGAAGCGGCGGCGCGGGCCGGTTCAGCCAGGCTCACGCCCAGAGGCAGAGCGGCGGCCAGTACGCCGGCCTGCTTCAGAAAAGTGCGGCGGTCAGTCATGGTCGGGTCGTGTCCTGACGGGAGATCAGGGCAGGTTTGGCGGCTTTCTGCACCTGATCCCAGACCCGCAGGAAGTTGCCGCCCCACAGCTTGGCGATGTCGGCTTCGGAGTAACCGCGCTGGATCAGTTCGGCGGTGACGTTGCGGATCTCGCCGACGTTTTCCCAGCCCTTGATTCCGCCGCCGTCATTGAAGTCCGAAGAGATGCCGACGTGGTCGATGCCGATCTTGCGCACGGTGTAGTCGATGGCGTCGCCGAAGTCCTTCAGGGTGGCTTTCGGTTCCTCTTCGAGAATTCCGTACAGGCCGCTGGCGTACTGACCGAGTTTCTGTTCCGACCAGGCGGTGATGATCGGGTCGCCCGGCATCAGCGCCATGGCCAGGTTCGGCAGAGGCGGCAGATCGAAGCGGGCGCGCAGGGCGTTGAGTTTGTCCTGGGTGCCCTGGGTCAGCGGTTTGAGGTACTGCGAGAAACCGACCACCTGCACCACGCCGCCGCTGTTCTTGATCAGCTGCAGTTCCTTGTCGCTTAGGTTACGCGGAATGTCCACCGCCGCTCTCGGCGCGGAGTGCGAAGCCACCAGCGGTGTACGGCTCAGTTGCGCAACCTGCTCCAGGCCCTTGGTCGACATCTGCGAGACGTCGATGATCACGCCCAGGTCATTGAGGCGGTGCACGGCCTGTTTGCCGATGTCCGAGAGGCCGTCCAGCGCATCCGGGGAATCATTGAAAAACGGCAACGGGCGCGAGGAGTCTGCCCAGCTGTTGTTGCCGATATAGCTGAAGCCGAACATGCGCATGCCACGACCGGCCCACAGGTCCAGTTTGCTCAGGTCGTTACCCAGCGGGTAGGCGTTGAGCATGCTGATGAAAATCGCAAACTTGCCTTCGCCATGCAGGCGGCGGAAATCGTCAGGGGTATAGGCGATGCCGACCTGATTGGGGAAGTCGCGCACCAGGCCCGAGATGATCTTGTAGCGCACTTCCTGTTGATTGCGGGCCTCTTCGACGAAACCGTCGGTGGGGCGGTGAGGCGCGTTCGGGCCGTTCCACATTTCCGGCCAGCCGAACACCGTCAGCGCCGCGCCGGACAGCCGTCCACGGTTGGCCTTGATCAGGTCGAACTGCCCGGAGCCGTCCTTGTCGGCTTCATTGCCATGGGCGCCGAAACTCAAGGGCACGGTGATGTGGCTGTCGAACGACAGGATCCGCTCCTGCAGTTCGGTGGCCTGTTTCATCACCTTGACCGGGTAGCCGGGGTTGTCCCTGAACCAGTAATCCCAGGCCAGAAAGCCTGCGCCGGCGCTGATCGCCAAGGCCAGCGGCAGGCCGATGTATAGAGCCTTTTTCGAACGCGGTTTTGTCATTGCCATCTCATTCAGGTTCGCCGTCGAGGTACAGGCGCAGGGGCCTTTGCTATCTGGGAGGAACGACTGGGGAGGCAAAGAATTTAGCGAGGCGGCAAAAGAACGCGCGAACGCGGTCCGGGCGTTCGGAGATCTTTTCGGGCAGGCGATAAATTTGTCGCACCAGCAAACGTTCTAGCTTGGATAAAGCCTGCTTCATGGCTGACACAGGTAGGGCAATGACGATCTCTCGACGCTGGTTCATGGCGGGCATGGCACTCACGGGCGCTGCGCTGCCTGCCGCTTTTTATGCACATCGTGAGCTGACCCGCGAGGAGGAGCCGATCACGCCGGGCGAGGCCACGGTGGATCTGGCGGACACTGCCGGCCAGCAGTTGGCCGATAACCTGCGCGGTGTCTGGGACATCCGTTTCACAGGCGCCGATGCCGGGCTCGACGGCCTGCCCCGTGAAGGCCTGGAGTTGTTTCTCGATATTGCCCAGCGTGGGCGCGGCTTGCGCGGCTGTCTCGACACCGGCGCGCGGTTGCGGGGCGACGGTTTGCCCCGCTATGACGTCATTGGCGATCTGGTCTCGGGTAATGGCGCGCAGTTGTACTGGCGTCTGATGCGCACGGACCAGCCACAGGCGCCGGCGGTCTACGAGCTCGATGTCAAACTGGACGAAGTCTGGGCGGCCTTCGGCAATGCCGGCAGCGGCACGTTCACCGGGCAGGTGCTGCGCCTGGATCGGCCGCTGGGTTTGCCGGAGCTCGATAACCGGTTCATCGCCATCAAACGCCGTTTCCCCGAGGCGCGTGAGCGAACCGGTCTGAACCCGACGTTGCTGGCGTGGCTGGTATCGCCCGAGCATCGCCTGTTTCACCAGCTCTGGCATGCCTCGCGGGACAAGTGGCACAAACTGTCCGAGAAAAAACGCGACGCGTTGCGCGGCATCGGCTGGCAACCCGGCCCGCGTTACAAGGAGCGTGATGCGCGCGGTCCGCGCAAGGATCGCAACGGCTCGGGCATCGACTTTTTCTTCATGCACCGGCACATGCTGGGCACCGCCCGCTCAATGCAGGACTTGCCGTCCTGGTTGAAATTCCCCGCGCCGCAACCGGAACTCGAGCGTGATCGTCTGGGGTTCGCCCGCTACTTCGACAACCACGACGGCGATGCCTTGCCGCCGACCTGGCTGACGGAAGGCGATGACGAATACACACAGTGGGTCAGCGACATCAAGACGGCCGAGACCTACCACAGCAATTTCCAGGTCTGGGAATCGCAGTACACCGATCCGCGCTATCTCTCGAAGCTGACGCTCGGCCAGTTCGGCTCGGAAGTCGAGCTGGGCCTGCACGACTGGCTGCACATGCGCTGGGCATCGGTGGCCCGTGATCCATCCAATGATATTCCAGTGCCGATGGCTCGCGATCAGGCTGATTTCGCGGCGCGCTGGTATGCCCCGGAAAACGATTTTCTCGGCGATCCGTTTTCCTCCCATGTGAACCCGGTGTTCTGGCGTTTCCATGGCTGGATCGACGACCGCATCGAAGACTGGTATCGCGCTCACGAACGCTTTCATCCAGGTGAAGTGAGCCGCCTGCAAGTCAATGGCGTCCAATGGTTTGCACCGGGGCGCTGGGTCGAGGTCGATGATCCGTGGCTCGGCCCCGACACCCATGGTTGCAGCACCGTTCCCGGCCTTCAGGCAGGACGCTCGGTGGAGATGGACCCGGAAACCATGAAGCTGGCATTGCGCATCACGTTCGGCGATGAAGACAACATGGCCGACCTGTTCCGCAAAGTGCCGCAGCGGCCGTGGTACGCCAGGCACCTGAAGGTCAAGGGGCGGCAACTCTGAAGGCAAAAAAAATCGCAGCGTCGGGCTGCGATTTTTTTTGCCTTGAACAAAGCGCTGTTCAGATGACTTGCCAACCCCCGCCCAGCGCCTTGTACAGCGCGATGCTGGCCTGCAGGCGTGACAGCCGCAGCTGCACGTTCATGTCCTGGGCGGCATACAGCGTGCGCTGAGTCTGCAACACCGTCAGCAGATCCTCGGCACCGGCCTGATAGCGGCTCTGGGCGATATCGAACGCGGTCTGTGCCTGGCGCAGTTCCTCGCCTTGCCATTGACGCTGTTCATCGAGGCCGCGGATGCTCGTAAGAGCTTTTTCCACGTCCGCAAAGCCATTGATGATTGCGCCGCGATAGGTCTCCAGCAATTCTTCCTGGCGCGCCGTGGCCTTGTCGCGTTCGGCACGCAGGCGGCCATTGTTGAAGATCGGTGCCACCAGACCTGACGACAGGTTGTAGAAGGTCGTGCGCAGCAGATTCGATGCGAGGTCCGCGCCGGTGCCGAGGCTGGCGGTCAGCGTGACCTTGGGCAGCATGGCGGCGCGGGCGACGGTCACATCGGCCTGGGCGGCGGCCAGTCTGGCTTCGGCGCTGGCGATGTCCGGGCGCCGTTGCAGCAGATCGCTGGGCACACCGCTGGCGATGTCCGGCCATTGCAGTTGAGCGAATGCCTGCCGGGGTGTCGGCAGCTCCTGCACCGGTTGGCCGAGCAGCGCGGCCAGGGTGATCAGTGCCTCGCGGGCCTGTTGTTGTACCAGCGGCAGTTTGCGCTGTTGTTCGGCGACCAGGCTTTTCTGCTGGGCCAGTTCCAGCGCGGTGGCGCTGCCGGCGTCGTAGCGGGTCTGCACCAGATGCAGAACGCTTTGCGCATTGGTCAGATTGAGTTCGGCGATCCACGCCTGTTCGCGCAGCGCCAGGGCCTGGGTGTAGCTGTTGGCGACGGCACTTTGCAGAGTCAGTTCCACCGTTGAACGGTCGAATTCACTGGCTTGCACACCGAACACCGCGCTGTCCCGGGCGGCGCGTTTGCCGCCCCAGAAATCGATTTCGTAACTGGCACTCAACTCGGCGTCGTAGTAATCCAGCGAGCGGTTGTCGGGGTTCACGTCGAGCTGGCTGTAGCCTTTGCCGTGCAGGAGTTTCTGGCGATTGGCATTCAGCCCGGCCTTGACCTCGGGCAGCAGCGGCGCACCGGCGATGGTCGCGCTGGCCTGCGCCTGCCTCACTCGGGCGACGGCGGCGGCCAGGTCATGGCTGCCCAGTCGAGCCTGTTCGATCAGATGATCGAGTTCCGTGCTACCGAAATGAGTCCACCATTGTCGATCGCTTTGGCTGGCGCCGGGATGTTCGGGCGATTGCCAGGCGGGCGGTGGTTGCAGGCCGTTGTCGGGGCGTGGCGCGGGGCTGCCGCACGCCGCCAGCAAAACGCTGGCGGCGAGAAGTGTCAGGTGGGCTTTCATAGGTCGATCATTCACTGGTGAGGGCCTTGACCGGATCGAGCCGGGCGGCCTTGCGGGCAGGCATGAAACCGAAGATGACGCCGGTGGCCAGCGCGCAACCGAAGGCGCCGAACACCGCGATCCACTGGAACGCCATGGCGATGCCGCTGAGTTGCAGCACACCACCGACCAGCATTGCCAGGCTGATCCCGGCAACGCCGCCGACTACCGAGAGCATCACTGCCTCGGTCAGGAACTGGCGCAGGATGTCGCGCTGGCGGGCGCCGGTGGCCATGCGGATACCGATTTCCCGGGTACGCTCGCGCACGGTCATGAGCATGATATTCATCACGCCGATACCGCCCACCAGCAGGGAAATGGCGGCAATCGCGCCGAGCATCAGCGACAGCGTGCCCTGGGTTCGCGCCTCGGCCTGAATCATGGCGGCGTTGTTGGTCAGCTCGAAATCCTTTTTGCCGTTGTGCCGGCGCAGCATCGATTGCTCGATGGCTTGTTCCGCCTCCTTGACCTTGCGGGCGTCCCGCGCGGCGATGACCACATACTCGGGATTGCGGCTGCCGAACAGGCGCATGCTGGCGGCGGAGTAGGGCACGGCGATCCGGTTGTCACTGTCCGAGTCGCCAGAGCTGGAGCCTTTTTCCGCGAGGACTCCGAGCACCTGGAACGGTACGTTTTCGATCAGGATGTATTGACCGACGGGATCGGCGACATCCTTGAGCAGCTTGTCGCGAACCTTGGTGCCGATCACCGCCACGGCAGCGGCGCTGTCTTCGTCGGCTTGCGTGAAGTAGCTGCCCTGGACCACCGGCCAATTGAAAATGGTCGGAAAGTTGGTGTCATTGCCGCCCACGTAACTGGTGTGGTCGGCATTGCCGAAGCGCACGCCGGCGGTCGAGCCGTTGACCGGCATGATGCGCTCCACCTGGGGCAGGGCAGCCAGTTCGGCGACGTCATCGAGGGTGATGATGCCCGGTGGCGTGCGCGGGTTGGGGGCAGCGCCGCTGAGGTAAATGATGTTGGAGCCGAAGGCGCCCATTTGCGCCATCACCTGGCGCTTGCTGCCTTCGCCCACCGCCAGCATCACCACCACGGACGCGACGCCGATGACGATGCCCAGCAGGGTCAGCGCGGTGCGGAATCGGTTGACCCACATCACTCGCCATGCCGCTTGCACGGCGTCCACCAATTCGCCTTTCCAGGCGCCGGTCTGGGTGCTGCCGGTGTTCAGGCGCTCACGCAGATCCACAGCTTGCAACGCACCGGAGCCGGAGGCGGGCGAGGGGGGCGATGACGGATCGGCGGTGTCGCTGATGATCAGGCCGTCACGGATTTCGATGATGCGCTTGGCACGTTGCGCGACTTCGCGGTCGTGGGTGATGAGAATCACCACATGGCCCTGATCCGCCAGTTCATCGAGCAGGGTCATGACTTCGGCGCCGCTGTGGCTGTCGAGCGCACCGGTGGGTTCGTCGGCGAGAATGATATGACCGCCATTCATCAGCGCACGGGCAATCGATACCCGCTGCTGCTGTCCGCCGGAGAGTTGGTGCGGGCGGTTGGCGGTGCGCCCGGCAAGGCCCAGGCGAGTCAGCAACGCATGGGCCCGGGCGTGGCGTTCGGCGGCCGGTGTGCCTGCGTAGATGGCCGGCATTTCGACGTTTTCCTGGGCCGAACCGGACGGAATCAGGTGATAGCCCTGAAACACGAAGCCGAACGCCTCGCGTCGCAGCCAGGCCAGAGCGTCGGTGTCCAGCCGCGCGACCTCTTCACCGGCAAACAGGTATTCGCCGCTGGTCGGTCGGTCGAGGCAGCCGAGGATGTTCATCAGTGTCGACTTGCCGGAGCCCGACGCGCCGACGATCGCCACGAATTCGCCGGCATGAATCGACAGATCTATGCCGCGCAGCACTTCCACAAGCGGACTGTCGCCGCCGCCATAGGCTTTGCGGATCTGCCGCAGGTCAATCAGGGGCGTTTGCATTCAGCCTCCGTTGCCAGTGGCCGGGCTGCTCAGGACATGATCGCCTTCGACAAGTCCTTCAAGAACCTGCGTGCGCAAGCGGTCGCGGATGCCGGTACGGACTTCCCGGGATTGAACCTCGCCATTGGCGGCGACCACTTGCGCCAGTTGCCAGTCCGCGCGAGCGCTGCGTTGCAGGGCAGCGGTGGGCACGGTCAGGGTGTTTTGTGCCTGTTGCGAAACGAAGAACACTTGGGCGGTCATGTCGGTCATCAGGGTGTTGTCGGCGTTATCGACATCCAGCAATACCGTGTAAAGCACCACCCGTTCGCTGCCACTGCGACCGCTGGTGGGGCTGGCGCCCTGGCTCTGCTCGAGCGGACGCGGCGGCACCGGCAGGATCTGCCGTACGGTGCTGCTCCAGCGCCGGCTGCCGCCGCTGAGGGTGGTGAAGTATGCGGTCATGCCCGGTTTGACGTGACCGATGTCGGCTTCGGAGACCTCGGCCCACACGGTCATCGGGGAGAGCCGCGCGATCCGCAGAATCAGCGGGGTCTGCTGTTGCGCGTTGAGTGTCTGGCCTTCCCGGGCGCCTACCGCCACCACCGTGCCGGACATCGGCGCATAGATGCGTGTGTAACCGAGCTCGGCTTCGTCGCTGCGCAAACTGGCCTGCGCCTGGCAGATCTGCGCCTGGAACATGTCGATGCGGGCCTGCGTGGCGCGCACTTCGGCCCGGGCGGTCTGGACGTCTTCCTCGCGGGTGGCGCCGCCGGCGGCGAGTTTTTGCTGGCGCTGGTACTTTTGCTGCGCCAGCTCATGCTGGGCGCGTTGCTCCTGCAACTGCGCCTTGAGGTTCTCGATGGAGAACCGGCCTGCGTCGAGCTTGGCCTTTTGCGTGGACGGGTCGATTTCCACCAGCAACTGGCCTTCCTTGACCACATCGCCGGCCTCGACATGAATTTTCTGGATCTGCCCGGACGCCTGGGCACCGACATCCACATAGCGCCTCGGTTGCAGGGTGCCGAGTGCAGTCACGCTGTTTTCGATATCGCCGCGTGTCACTTGAACGGTGGCGAGGGTCTCGCGGCCCGGCGGCAACACCTGCCATGCAGCAACAGCGATGACAGGGATCAGGCAAAGGGCAACGAACAGGGCGCGTCGGGCGGGGCGGGGACGTTTCATGCAGGGTTCCGGCCAGTGGAATTCGGCCCGTCGTTCAGCAGGTGAACAGGTTCGGTGGGTCGCTGAACGCTGTCGCAAGGCACGACAGACACGGGGAGCTGTCCTGTAAACGATGAATGCGCAAGGGAATTTAAGTGCTCACACACGAAGTTACAGGTTGCCCGGCAGGACTATTTGTCTGGTGAAGAGAATCACTACTTTAAATCTATATGAGAATTACTATAAATTACGCCCCTCAAGTTGCCACTATCTTGCTACTGCCCACTGGGCGGTCAGGATCGGGCTCAAGGACAGAAACCGCACCCCACGCGGCCGGGAGTCATGTTGGAAAACTACTATCGCGAATTGGTGTGTTTCCTGAACGCCAAGCTCGGCAACCGCCAGGTCGCCGAAGATGTGGTGCATGACGCTTATGTGCGGGTGCTGGAGCGCTCCAGCGACACGCCGATCGAGCAACCCCGGGCTTTCCTCTACCGCACCGCGCTCAATCTGGTAATCGACGACCATCGGCGCAATGCCCTGCGTCAGGTTGAATCACTGGATGTGCTCGACAGCGAAGAACGCTATTTCACTCCGTCCCCTCACAGTACCTTCGACCACAGTCAGCGCCTGGAGATGCTTCAGCGTGCCCTGGCAGAACTTTCGCCGCTGTGCCGCGAAAGTTTTCTGCTGCGCAAGATCGAAGGTCTGTCGCACCCCGAGATTGCCGAACACCTAGGGATTTCCAAGGCTCTGGTGGAAAAGCACATCGTCAACGCCATGAAGCATTGCCGCCTGCGCATCAAACAATGGGACGCCCATTGAGCCGTCGTCGTTAAATTTTATTTCACTGTCCTCGTTCCTACTCAACAGACGATCTGCTGTCCTGCTCAAGGCCGGTCAGGTCACTCAGGCTTTTCGTCCAGAGGACACTGGAAATGACACAGGCAATTGCATCGCCCATCGTTCACGACCTGATCGGCGTCGGTTTCGGCCCTTCGAACCTGGCGCTGGCCATCGCTCTGCAGGAGCGCGGCCCGACCCAGGGGGAACTGGATGTTCTGTTTCTCGACAAACAACCCAACTACAGCTGGCACGGCAACACCCTGTCGACCCAGAGCGAGTTGCAGATTTCCTTCCTCAAGGATCTGGTGACCCTGCGCAATCCGACCAGCCCGTACTCGTTCGTCAACTACCTCAAGCACCACGGCCGTCTGGTGGACTTCATCAACCTCGGCACCTTCTACCCCTGCCGCATGGAGTACAACGACTACCTGCGCTGGGTCGCCGCGCAGTTCACCGAGCAGAGCCGCTACGGTGAAGAAGTGCTGACCATCGAGCCGGTGCTGCACAACCATCAGGTCGAAGCGCTGCGGGTGATTTCCCGTGATACCGAAGGCCAGCAATTCGTGCGCACCGCGCGTTCGGTGGTGGTCAGCGCCGGTGGTACGCCGCGCATTCCCGAGGCGTTCAAGGCACTGAAGGGCGACGGTCGGGTGTTCCATCACTCGCAATACCTGGCCGAGATGGCCAAGCAGCCGTGCAACAACAACCAGCCGATGAGCATCGCGATCATCGGTGGCGGCCAGAGCGCGGCGGAAGCCTTCATCGACTTGAACGATTCGTTCCCGTCGGTGCAGGTCGACATGATCCTGCGCGGCTCGGCCCTGAAACCGGCGGACGACAGCCCGTTCGTCAACGAAGTGTTCTCGCCGGAATTCACCGACCTGATCTTCCAGCAGAAGAGCAGCGAGCGTGAGCGTCTGGTCAACGAGTACCACAACACCAACTATTCGGTGGTCGACATCGACCTGATCGAGCGCATCTACGGCATCTTCTATCGCCAGAAGGTTTCCGGTGTTGCGCGCCATGCGTTCCGCACTCTGACCACGGTCGAGAAAGCCACCGCCACCGAGCGCGGTATCGAACTGACCGTGCACAACAACGCCACCGGCGAAGTCACCGTGCGTGCCTACGACGCGGTCGTTCTGGCCACCGGTTACGAGCGTCAGATGCATCGCAAACTGCTGGCGCCGCTGGAGGAATACCTGGGCGATTTCGAGGTCGACCGCAATTACCGGCTGATCACCGACGAGCGCTGCAAGGCCGGTCTGTACATGCAGGGCTTCTGCCAGGCCAGCCACGGTCTGAGCGATACGCTGCTGTCGATCCTGCCGATCCGCGCGGACGAGATTGCCGGCTCGCTGTATGAGCATGGCAAGAACCGCGGGCACAGCCGTTCGGTGATGGATCTGTTGTTGGCGACTGCCAGCTAAGTATCCTTTCAGCCTCCACACTGATCGTTCCCACGCTCTGCGTGGGAATGCCTCAAGGGACGCTCCGCGTTCCAATGGGGCGCAGAGCGTCCCCGGCTGCATTCCCACGCAGAGCGTGGGAGCGATCTCGGCGATCTCGGGGGCAATCCTGAACCCTTCCTGAACACCCGCCACATTCCCCGACACACTTCCTTTTGCGGGTTTACTCTCCAGACATCGGGGCGTAAGCTTCGCGCGTTTTCATCAATAGCGGAGACCCACAGTGGGTACTTGTTCGAGTGACAGTTGTCGGCCGGTCCTTGTAACCGGCGGATTCTCGGCAAGATAACGCGCATTCCTTTGTGCCGTTGTCTCGCCGAACAGCGAGCAGCGGCATCCCGATCATGACCGGTCCCGGTCATGTCCCGACGTCCTTCTCATCGACACTGAAAAGCCTGTGAAGTCGACTTCATCGTCGTCATTGCAGCCCTATCGACACGCCTGTCTTTTCTGACCGGCGCGCCACGCCTTGCCGTGCCGGTTTTCCGGTGCCAGAGACGAGGACGTACCTGCTCGACGGTTTCCCGGCTGACCATAGGGGCAACAGCCATGAAACTTACGCTCAAGGAGTTTTTCGCAGGCTTCCTGCGGACCCGCCACATCGCCCGGCACTTCCGTCGCCTGGCTTTGCTGGAAACCCTCAGCGACACCACGGTCAGCCGTGAAGTGCCGCCGACTCTCGCCAATACACTGGTGGACGCCGCCCATTGCGACAGCGGCGTGCTGCTGTCGAACCTCGGCACCCACACCGACGGCCTCACCGATTTCGAAGTCGATGTGCTGCGCGCGCAGCATGGCCTCAACGAAGTCGAACACGAGCAACCGCTGCCGTGGTGGACCCACCTGTGGCACTGCTACAAAAACCCGTTCAACCTGCTGCTGACCTTGCTGGCGGTGATCTCGTGGCTGACCGAAGACCTCAAGGCCGCCATCGTGATTTTCTCGATGGTTGTGCTGTCGACGCTGCTGCGCTTCTGGCAGGAAAGCAAATCCAACCAGGCCGCCGACGCGCTCAAAGCGATGGTCAGCAACACCGCCACCGTGCTGCGCCGGGATGCGCCGCGTGCTGAGTTGCCGATCAAGCAACTGGTGCCCGGCGATTTGATCGTGCTCTCGGCCGGCGACATGATTCCTGCCGATTGCCGGGTGCTCAGCGCCAAGGATCTGTTCGTCAGCCAGGCGGCGATGACCGGCGAATCGATGCCGGTGGAAAAATTCCCGCGTCAGGCCGATCGTGACACGCGCAATCCGCTGGAGCTCGACAACATCCTGTTCATGGGCACCAACGTGGTGTCAGGGACGGCGGTGGCGGTGATTCTCACCACCGGCAACAGCACCTATTTCGGTGCACTGGCACAGCGGGTCGGGGCGACTGATCGCGCGGTGACTTCGTTCCAGCAAGGCGTGAACAAAGTCAGCTGGCTGCTGATCCGCTTCATGTTCGTCATGGCGCCGCTGGTGTTGTTCATCAACGGTTTCACCAAGGGCGACTGGACCGAAGCGCTGCTGTTCGCGCTGTCGATCGCCGTGGGCCTGACCCCGGAAATGCTGCCGATGATCGTCACCTCGACGCTGGCCAAGGGCGCGGTGTTCCTGTCGCGCAAGAAAGTCATCGTCAAACGCCTGGATGCGATCCAGAACTTCGGCGCCATGGACGTGCTGTGCACCGACAAGACCGGCACCCTGACCCAGGACAAGATCTTCCTGGCGCGTAATGTCGACGTCTGGGGCGAAGACTCCGATGACGTGCTGGAAATGGCCTACCTCAACAGCTACTACCAGACCGGCCTGAAAAACCTGCTCGACGTGGCGGTGCTGGAACACGTGGAAATCCACCGTGAGCTGAAGGTCGGCACGGCGTTTCGCAAGGTCGACGAGATCCCGTTCGACTTCAATCGCCGGCGCATGTCGGTGGTGGTCGAGGGGCGCGGTCAGCCGCATCAACTGATCTGCAAAGGCGCGGTGGAAGAGGTTCTGTCGGTGTGCAGCCGGGTTCGTCACGGCGAAGTCGACGAAGCCTTGAGCGATGAATTGCTGGCGAAAATCCGTCAGGTCACTGCAGCATTCAACGCTGAAGGCTTGCGCGTGGTAGCGGTGGCAGCACGGTCGATGCCGGAGGGGCGTGACACTTACAGCCTGAGCGACGAGCAGGAACTGACGCTGATCGGTTACGTGGCGTTTCTCGATCCGCCGAAGGAAAGCACCGCCCCGGC
Organism: Pseudomonas sp. GW456-12-10-14-LB2; assembly: GCF_002884345.1. Taxonomy (NCBI): domain Bacteria; kingdom Pseudomonadati; phylum Pseudomonadota; class Gammaproteobacteria; order Pseudomonadales; family Pseudomonadaceae; genus Pseudomonas; species Pseudomonas sp. GW456-12-10-14-LB2. The sequence continues at coordinate 23,399 of NZ_POHV01000017.1, read as the reverse complement.
ACTCAAGGCCCTGGCCGAGCACGGCGTGGCCGTGAAAGTGCTGACCGGCGACAACGAGCTGGTGACCGCCAAGATCTGCCGCGAAGTGGGCCTGGCCCAGCAAGGCCTGCTGATGGGCAACGACATCGAGCGCATGAGCGACGCTGAACTGGCCGTGGCGGTGGAAACCACTAACGTGTTCGCCAAGCTGACGCCTTCGCACAAGGAGCGCATCGTGCGCATCCTCAAGGGTAATGGTCACGTGGTCGGGTTTATGGGCGACGGCATCAACGACGCCCCGGCGCTGCGCACCGCAGACATCGGGATTTCCGTGGACAGCGCGGTGGACATCGCCAAGGAAGCGGCCGACATCATCCTGCTGGAAAAGAGCCTGATGGTGCTGGAGGAGGGCGTGCTGGAAGGGCGCCGGACCTTCGCCAACATGCTCAAGTACATCAAGATGACTGCCAGCTCGAACTTCGGCAACGTGTTCTCGGTGTTGGTGGCCAGTGCGTTCATCCCGTTCCTGCCGATGCTGCCGATGCACCTGCTGGTGCAGAACCTGCTGTATGACATTTCGCAGATCGCGATCCCGTTCGACAACGTCGACGACGAGATGCTGAAACAGCCACAACGCTGGCAGCCGGGCGATGTCGGGCGCTTCATGCTGTTCTTCGGTCCGATCAGTTCGATCTTCGACATCACAACGTTCGCCTTGATGTGGTACGTGTTCGATGCCAACACCCCGGATCACCAGACCCTGTTCCAGTCCGGCTGGTTCGTGGTCGGGCTGCTGACCCAGACGCTGATCGTGCACATGATCCGCACGCCGAAGATTCCGTTCCTGCAAAGCCGTGCAGCCATGCCGTTGCTGGTGATGACCGGAATCATCATGGCCGTGGGCATCTTCCTGCCGATGGGGCCGCTGGCGCACTACTTCAAATTGCAGGCGCTGCCGTCGATGTACTTCGTGTTCCTGCCGGTGATCCTGCTGGCGTACATGGCACTGACCCAGGCCGTCAAAGGCTTCTACATCCGCCGCTTCGGCTGGCAGTAACAGGCAAGATTCCCCCCTTGTGGGAGCAAGGGGGGCGGTTTCAAGGAGTTCGACATGCAAGCGATCAACAATCTCAACCTCACCTCATTGCTCGACACTTTGGTCAGCCTCAGTGCGGCGTTCATCCTCGGCGGCCTGATCGGCTTCGAGCGCCAGTACCGGCAACGCACGGCGGGCTTGCGCACCAATGTGCTGGTGGCGGTCGGCGCGGCGATTTTCGTCGACATGGCCAACCGTCTCGCCGGTGCCGAAGGCGCGGTCCGGGTGGTCGCGTATGTGGTCTCCGGCATCGGCTTTCTCGGTGCCGGGGTGATCATGCGCGAAGAGGGCAACGTGCGCGGCCTCAACACCGCCGCCACGCTCTGGACCTCGGCGGCCGTCGGCGCCTGCGCCGGTGCCGACCTGCTGGCCGAAGCGGTGCTGGGCACCTTGTTCGTGCTCGCCGCCAATACCTTGCTGCGGCCGATCGTCAACAACATCAACCGTCAGCCGCTCGATGTGGTCTCGGCGGAAGTCACCAACATCGTCTACGTCATCGCCCGGCGTTCGCAGCAAACGGCCGTGTTCGCCTTGCTTGAAGCCGAGCTCGAACGCAGCAACTACCCGGCCAGTGACGTCGATGTGCACGCCTTCGGGGCCGATGAAATCGAGATCGAAGCGACGCTGGCGACCACTTCGGTGGACGGCGATGAGCTGGATGCACTGGTGAAGCGGATTTCCACTTCAAGCCTGGTGGTGCAGGCTTTCTGGAGTCCGAGCACTACGGAATAAAGCGTTCAATGCGGATGAATGACGGTGTTTTTCGGAAAAGTCCTACAGAGTGCGCCTCGGCGCTTGGGTAGTCTTGCCGCCACTTGAAGCAACTTCCCGGACTTCCACGTTGACCGACAAGACCCTGCGCATCCTGATCGCCGACCCGCAGCATTTTCACCGGATGAAGATCGAACGAATGTTCAACGGCCTCGATTACTACCGTATTGCACCGGTGCAAAACCTTGCCGAACTGCTGACGCTGGTCGACTACGGCTGTCAGCCGTTCGATGTCCTGGTGATCAACGCCGAACTGGCGGTCGGGATCGCGGATCTTCGCGGTTTCCTGTTTGACCATCCGCAAATCCGGCGGGCGCTGGTCTATGGTGAGCCGGCGGATTCTTCAGGTGTTCCCCGGCAATTCGGGGCAAAGATCATCACCAGTCCTGCGCCGTTGCCATCCATCCGAGCCATCGAGCAGTTGATGACCTCAGTCGAGGCATCGCTTGGGCGCTCTTCGCGTGTTCGATCACAGATCGGTCTGGCGCACAACTGTCAGATCTGACAGGTGAAGCAACGTGCACAGCGTGTAACAGTTGTGGCGCAGCTACCAATAGTCCCGTTCATGCAAGATCGGTGGCGTCATGTCATGTATTCGCCCCGGGAGTGTTCATGGGTTCAGCATTGATCGTCGATGATCATCCCGTTGTGGTCAGTGCCGTTCGCCTGGTTCTGGAGTCGCTCGGCTACAAGCCGGTTTATGTCACCTCGGACAGTAGTGAGGTGGTGTCGTTGGTCCGTTTATACGAGCCGGATCTCATGGTGCTCGATCTGAACTTACCAGGCCCGGGTGGCCTGGAAACGCTGGAGCACCTAAAGAAAGTCGGACTGTCCTGTAAAGTCGTGGTTTTTTCCACTGCCAATCCCGATCAATTTCTGATGCGTTGCCGGCGAGCCGGTGCGATGGCCTTCGTCACCAAATCCGCCGAATTGCAGCAGCTGCAGAGTGCGATCAAGGCTGTCCGCGCGGGCTATAGCTATTTCCTGGACTTGCCGAACGTCACCGCAGGGCAGACTGAGTTGCACAGTGATGAAGGCAAGCTGATCGCGTCGCTGTCCGATCGCGAGTTGCAAATCCTGATAGAGCTGGCGCGAGGTATATCGAACAAGCAGATTGCCGAGGATATGAACCGAAGTCACAAAACCATCAGCACCTACAAGACCCGCTTGATGCTCAAGCTCGGGATCAAGTCGTCGGTGGTACTGCGAGAGTTTGCCATTCGCAACCATTTGCTCTGAGAGGATCCCCATGATGAGCCTTTTGCGATGCGTCCTGCTGCTGATGCTGCTTGCGGGCACAGCGCAGGCGGCGACTAGCGCGCAAAGGCTGGAAATAGTCTCCCGCACCCGTCTGGAAGGCGTGCAGGTCCGCCTTGATGAGCAGGATAAACAGTGGCTGAGCGCCAACCCGGTATTGCGCATCGGCGCCTCCTGGCCGGATTACCCGCCGTTTGAGTTGACCCGCAAACGCCATGAACTGGAAGGTCTTACGGCCGATTACGCCGACGCGATTGCACAGATTTTGAACATCGGCGTCGAAGTCTGGTGCTATCCCGACCGCGCAAGCGCCATGGCTGCGCTCGTGGCTGGTAAAGTGCACCTTCTGGGCACGTCGAACAAGTTTGAAGACGCTAATCCTCGCCTGATGCTGTCCCGTGCCTACGCTGAAGATCAGCCGATGTGGGTCACTCGGATCGACAATCCGTTGCCTGGCGATCTGGCTGGCAAGCGCATTGCCATGGTGGACGACTACCTGCCAGCCTCGACCATCGAAGAGGCTTACCCGCAAGCTTCCCTGCAGCGTTATCGATCGATTCTCGATGCCCTCGGCGCTGTCGCGTTCGGCCGGGATGATCTGTACCTGGGCGACTTCATCAGCGCCAGTTACCTGATCAACACCCATTTTCACAACGACTTGCAACTGGCCGGGCCTTCGGGCCTTGATGCCAACCCTTTCGGCTTTGCCCTGGCCCGCAGCAACCCGCGTTTGAAACGTCTGGTCGACAAGGCCCTGCTGGCCATTCCCATGGAGCAGCGCCTGGCCATGGAGCTGCGCTGGAGCGCCGGTCGCGCCGACATGGCGGCGCAGTCGCGGGTGAGCCTGAGCGACAGCGAGCAACAATGGCTGGATCAGCATCCGGTGATACGGGTCGGCGCTGTCGATGATTTTGCCCCGCTGACATACTTTGACGCCGATGGCCGTTTCAGTGGTCTGGCCGCTCAATTGCTCAACCTGATCAGTCAGCGCAGCGGCCTGACCTTCGAGGTGGTGCGCGGTCAAACTCTGGATCATCAGGTCGAGCAGCTCAAAAGCGGTGAGCTGGACCTGTTGCCGGTGATGACACCGAGCCGCGAGCGCGAAACTGCAATGCTGTTCACTCGGTCGTACGTGAACAGCCCCTTTGTGCTCATTACCGACTCGAAGGCGCAGGCTCCGCGCAGTCTGGACGACATGGCGGGTAAACGTCTGGCGCTTTATCGCCGTAGTCCGTTGCACGATTATCTGCTGGAGAACGTGCCGCAGATCCGCCTGATCGAGTTGCCAAGTCCGGCCGACGGCACGCAGGCGCTGCTCGACGGCAAGGCTGACGCGACATTGAGTTCGTTGCTGGTGGCGCGCTACCAGATCGATCACCAGTACCGCGATCGTTTGCGGATTGTCTCCACGCTGGGTGATTTGCCGGCGCGGGTTGCCATGGCGACGTCGCTTGAGGCCCCGCAGCTGCAATCGATTCTGAACAAGGCACTGCTGAGCATCGCACCCCAGGAAATCGACGGACTGGTCGCGCGTTGGAGTCGTAACGTGGTGCTGCAAGACAGCTATTGGCAGCGTCATCAAACGCAAATACTGCGCGGGTTTGCAGTGGCGGCAGGGCTGTTGCTGTTGGCGTTGGGCTGGATCGGCTTTCAGCGTCGGCAGATCCGCCAGCGCCAGCAATGGCTACGGCAATTGCAGGAGGCCAAGGACGCAGCCGATGAAGCCAATCGCGCCAAGAGCACGTTTCTGGCGACCATGAGCCATGAAATCCGCACACCGATGAACGCCCTGATCGGCATGCTCGAACTGGCCCTCAAGCGTGCCGATGAAGGCGTGACCGATCGCCAGGCGATCGAGGTGGCGTCCAGCGCCGGGCAGCAACTGCTGGCATTGATCGGCGATATCCTCGACATCGCACGCATCGAGTCCGGGCATCTGTCGCTGGCCCCCGAGCGCGTCAATCTGCATGAAGTGGTGGCGTCGGTGTGTCGGATTTTCGAAGGCCTGGCCCGGCAGAAACAATTGTTGTGGCATGTAGAAATGGATGAGCGCAGCAACGTCGTGGTGATGCTCGATCCCCTGCGGTTCAAACAAGTGCTGTCGAACCTGCTGAGCAATGCAATCAAGTTCACCGAGGACGGCGAGGTGAGCCTGCGCCTGCGCGTGTTCGGCGAACAGGACGGGCTGATTGAAGCGGGCGTGATCATCGAAGACAGTGGCCGAGGGATCAGCGCCGAGGATCAGCAGCGGTTGTTCCGCCCGTTTGTGCAGGTCGGCGATCATCAGTCTGTGGCGCATGGAGGTTCTGGTCTGGGGCTGGTGATCAGCCGCAACCTGTGCCGGATGATGGGCGGTGATTTGTGGATGACCAGCGAACCGGGAAGGGGCACTCAGGTCATGCTGCGAATGGAACTGCCGGTGCTGGCGGCGCTTGTGCAAGAGGCCGCACCGGCGCCAGCGGCGACGATGGTTAACTCGCTGAACGTGCTGGTGGTGGATGACCATCCGGTGAATCGCCTGTTGTTGTGCCGGCAGTTGAGTGAACTCGGGCACCGTGCCGTTGACGCCGGTGGCGGTGAGGAGGGGCTGGCGCTTTGGCGCGGGCACGCCTTCGATGCACTGATCACCGACTGCAACATGCCGGGGCTCAACGGTTACGAGCTGACACGAGCGGTGCGTCAGGAAGAGGCCGCGACGGGCAGGGCGCCCTGTCTGATCCTCGGATTTACCGCCAATGCGCAAATGGAAGAAAAGCAGCGATGCCGGGCGGCCGGGATGGACGATTGCCTGTTCAAGCCGGTGCTGCTGCGTGAATTGAGCGCGCTGATGGCCGCCGCATCCGGGGGAGCGCCGGTCGAGAGCTTAGACGATCCGGCAGTGGCCGAATTCGATCTGAGTGCGCTGTTGCAACTGGCGGGTGCGGACAACCCGCTGATCGGGCAATTGCGTGAGGAAGTACTGAATAGTCTGCGCATCGACCTGAAGCGTCTGGATGATTCGGGCCGTAAAAGTGATCGCGCAGATTTACGTGATCTGGCGCATCACGTCACAGGCGGGGCGCACATGATCGGTGCCGAACGCGTGGTTTCGGCGTGTCGGGTGCTCGAACAGGCTTGCCGTGACGATGAGCCCGAAGCGGCATTGACGACCGCCATCGAATTGCTGCGCGTGGCCATGCACGACCTCGCGCAGCAGCTTCAGGCCTGATCGGTCAATCCCACTGCGGCGCGATGCCTTTGGGGCTGGTCAGGCGATGACCCCGGTCCAGTGTGGCGATCAGCGCCATGTCGGCGTCGCTCAGGGTCAGCGCCGTGGCGCCGAGGTTGCCTTGCAGGTTGGCGCGTTTGGTCGACGACGGAATCACCGCGTAACCCGATTGCATCGCCCACGCGAGGGTGACCTGCGCCGGGGTGGCTTGCAGACGCTCGGCGATCTGCACGATCAGCGGATCCTTCAACACTTCGCCATAGGCCAGGGTCATGTACGACGTGATCTGGATGCCCTGACTTTGCGCGAACTCGACGACCTTGCGGTTTTGCAGGTAGGGATGCAGTTCGATCTGGTTGGTGGCGATATTTTCTACGCCGACCGCAGCGATCGCCTGTTTCATCAGGTCGATGGTGAAGTTGGACACGCCGATCTGCCGGGTCAGGCCCAGGCGTTTGGCTTCCATCAGCGCGCCCATGAATTCTTCGACCGGCACCTGATCTTCCGGCGACGGCCAGTGGATCAGCGTAAGGTCGAGGTAATCGGTCTGCAGCTTTTGCAGGCTCTCCTTGAGGCTTTCGATCAGCCGGTCTTTGGCGAAGTTGGCGATCCAGATCTTGCTGGTGATGAACAGTTCTTCGCGGGCGATGCCGCTGGCAGCGATGGCCTCGCCAACGTCAGCTTCGTTTTCATAGATCTGTGCGGTGTCGATGACCCGGTAACCGAGTTCAAGGGCAGTGCTCACCGAATCGATGACCACCTGACCTTGCAGGCGAAACGTACCAAGACCGAAAGCGGGAACAGACATGCAGGACTCCAGGGTTGCAGTGGGAATGGGCAGGAGTATCCGCGTCTGATTCCCTGGGAAAAACCGCTGTCGGGGCAAAGTACTGTTGACTGAAAGTCACGAATCACCGCAATCGGTATCGTTCCACCAATAGAACGATGAGGACGGTTTTGGCTGACTAGTACTAAATACGTGGTGAATTTATGATCGTTCCATGATCAACCTGATGACGGAGTCCACCATGAAAAACCTGATCGGTCTCTACACCAGCCCTCGCGGCCACTGGGTCGGCGATGGGTTTCCGGTGCGCACCCTGTTTTCCTACGACAACCTGGGCAAGCACATCAGCCCGTTCCTGCTGCTGGACCACGCCGGGCCTGCGCAATTCACCCCGACCACCGAACGCCGTGGCGTGGGCCAGCATCCGCACCGCGGCTTCGAAACCGTGACCATCGTTTACGAAGGCGAAGTGCAGCACCGCGACTCCACTGGCAGTGGCGGCACCATCGGCCCGGGCGATGTGCAATGGATGACGGCGGCTTCCGGAATCCTGCATGAGGAATTCCACTCGGAAAACTTCGCTCGAACCGGCGGCAATCTGGAAATGGTGCAGCTGTGGGTGAATCTGCCGGCCAAGGACAAAATGGCCGCGCCGGGTTACCAGACCATTCTGGACAGTGAGATTCCGAATATCGCGCTCAAGGATAGCGCCGGCAGCCTGCGTCTGATCGCCGGTGAGTTCGACGGTCACAAGGGGCCATCCCGCACGTTCACGCCTATCGATGTGTGGGATCTGCGGCTGAACACCGGCAAGTTGCTCTCGCTCGATCTGCACGAAGGCCGCAACACCGCACTGGTGGTGTTAAAGGGTTCGGTACAGATCAACGGTGTGGAGACGATGCGCGAAGGGCAGTTGGCGCTGTTCGAGCGTGATGGCGATCGCATCACCCTCGAAGCCAGCCAGGACGCGGTAGTGCTGCTGCTCAGCGGCGAGCCGATCGACGAGCCGATCGTCGGCCACGGCCCGTTCGTGATGAACACCGAGCAGGAAATCCATCAGGCTTTCGCCGACTTCCAGTCCGGCCGTTTCGGCCAGATGCACGGCTGAAAATCCCGGCAGGTGCCACGTGCGCCTGCCGGTTTTTTTCGAGCGCGTTCGGTGGCGCTCATCCCGCCAAATCAATTACTCCTACACTGAGCCCAATCTGTGCGATCTTCTCGCGACTGGCCCCTGTCGGAGTTGTTTGATGCTGTCTCTGCTCACCGATCATCCGTTGTTTTGCGCCTTGATCCTGATCCTGATCGATCTCGGTCTGTGGCGTCTGATCAGCTCCCACGGCAGTTCGTGGAAACTGTTGGTGCGGGTACTGATTTTTGCCCTGTTCAGCATTTTGCTGTTCAACGAAGGGCTCAATCCGATGGAGCCTGCGCCGTGGGCCGACAACGTGCCGTTGCACCTGGCGGCGACCGGGCTGCAGATCGGCTGGTGGCTGTTCGGCGCGCGCACCCTGACGGTGTTGATCGGCGCGGTGATGATGCAGCGGGTCGGGCACACCGGGCGGTTGTTGCAGGATCTGCTGGGCGCGGTGATCTTCCTGATTGCGATCATTGCGGCGCTGGCCTACGTGCTGGACCTGCCGGTCAAAGGCGTGCTGGCGACGTCCGGGGCGTTGGCGATCATCGTCGGTCTGGCGTTGCAGAGTACCCTGAGTGACGTGTTTTCCGGGATCGTGCTCAACACCACCAAGCCTTATCAACTGGATGACTGGATCTCCATCGACGGCACCGAAGGCCGGGTCACCGACATCGACTGGCGCGCCACGCGGCTGCAAACCAGTCAGGGCAGCATGGCGGTGATTCCCAACTCGCTGGCGGCCAAGGCCAAGATCATCAACTTCAGCCGGCCGAGCAATATGTTCGGGGTTGCCGTCAGCGTGCAGGTCAGTCCCCATGCTCGGCCCAGTTCGGTGATTGATGCCCTGGAGCGGGCGATGCAGGGTTGCCGCCAATTGCTGGAGAGCCCTGCGCCGAGCGTTGCGCTGAAGAACTCCAGCAGTGCCGGCACCGAATATGAAATCAGCGGGTTTGTCGCCTCGATGAGCGAAAAACGTGTGGTGCGCAATCAGCTGTTCGACCTGGCGTACCGACACCTGCAAGCGTCCGGGGTCAATCTGCTGTCGAGCGATGAGCCTGGCGTGCCGAGCAATCTCTCAAGGCCACGGGCGTTGCTCGACAGCTCGCCGATTTTCTCCACCCTGCGTCAGGAGGAGAAAGAAACCTTCAGCCAGAACATGACCCTGCAGACTTTCCGTGCCGGCGAGATGATCCTCGCGGGCGGCGAGGTCAGCGATCACCTGTTCATCATCGAATCCGGCGTGGTCTCGGTGACGCTCAAACGCCACGGCACACCGTTCGAGTCCGGGCGGATGGGCCCGGGCGAAGTGATCGGCGAGGCGGGGATTCTGTCCGATACATCATTGCCGGCCGACTTCTCCGCCAAGACTTTCTGCGCGCTGTACCGCATCGAGAAGTCTTATCTCAAGCCGTGCCTGGACGCCCGTCACGACATCAACGACGCGATGCAGGCGCTGCTCGATTTCCGTCTGCACAAGGCGCAATCCCTGACCGAAGAAACGCCGGTAGCTGCGCCGAAGAAAGGTTTCCTGCAATGGCTGCGCAATCGCGTCTGACCGTTCAGTGCAGGCCGTAATCCGCCAGTTTGCGTTCCAGGTTCAGGCGTACTTGCGGCCATTCGTCATCGATGATGCTGAAGCGCACCGAGTTGCGCTTGCGGCCGTCCGGCATGATGCGTTCGTGGCGGACGATGCCTTCCTGTTGCGCGCCGAGCCGCAGGATCGCATTACGCGATTTCTGGTTGTTTTCGTCGGTGGTGAACTGCACGCGCACGCAATCGAGCACCTCGAAGGCGTGGCGCAGCATCAGGTACTTGGCCTCGGTGTTGACGAAGGTCTTCTGAAAGCGTGCCGAGATCCAGCTGCTGCCGATCTCCAGCTTGCGGTTGAGCGGGTCGATCTTCCAGAACCGGGTCGAGCCGATCACTTCGCCGGTTTCCTTCAGCACGATGACGAACGGCATGACCGTCCCAGCCTCACGGCCGTCGAGGGCTTTCTTCAGGTAAGCGTCGACGGTAGAGGCTGACGGCACCACGGTGACCGTGAGATTCCACAGTTCACCGTCGGCGGCAGCGCGGAGCAGGGCATCGGCGTCGGTGTATTGAAGCGGGCGCAGGATGATGCCCTGACCTTGCAGCGTGGTTTGCATGTGGGGATTCTCGGCGATCGGGCGAGGGGTTATTACGCCGTACGGGAAGCATCCGACGCAACCGTCGCGGTGGGTGGATGTCACAGTTTTTATCGGTCAATGGCAGGAATCCGGACGATGAAAAAAATGCGCATTGCCACGTTCAACGTCAACGGCCTGCGGGCCCGACTGCCGAACCTGCTGGAATGGCTCAGGCGCGAGCAGCCGGACATCGCCTGCTTGCAGGAGCTGAAACTGGTGGACAGCGCGTTTCCTGCCGCCGATCTGGAGGCCGCCGGTTATGGCGCCATCTGGCACGGACAGGCGTCATGGAACGGCGTGGCGATTCTTGCCCGCGATGCGCAACCGCTGGAGAGCCGGCGCGGCCTGCCCGGCGATCCCGACGATAAACACAGCCGCTACCTCGAAGCGGCGGTGCATGGAGTGCTGGTGGGGTGCCTGTACCTGCCCAATGGCAACCCGCAACCGGGGCCGAAGTTCGACTACAAACTGGCCTGGTTCGAACGCCTGATCAAATACGCCCGGGATTTGCAAAGCAGCGATCATCCGGTGGTACTGGCCGGCGATTACAACGTGGTGCCTACCGATCTGGATATCTACAACACCCGTTCGTGGCTCAAGGATGCGTTGTTGCAACCGGAGAGCCGCGAGTGCTATCAGCGCCTGCTGGATCAGGGTTGGACGGACTCTTTGCGGCATCTGTATCCCGAAGATCGGCTGTACACCTTTTGGGATTATTTCCGTCAGCACTGGCAGAAGAACTCCGGGCTGCGGATCGACCATCTGCTGCTCAATCCAAAGCTGAGCCCTTATCTGCACGAGGCCGGTGTGGATGCCTGGGTGCGCAACGAACCGCATGCCAGCGACCATGCACCGACGTGGATTCGCATCGATTCGCGTAAAAGACGCTAGCAGGTGATTGGTTAATTCAATTGTCGATTCGATGCCCGGATCCCGTATACATGGCGACCATCGGCGGAACGATCCGCGCCTCTATGCAAAAGGACCCAGCAATGAGCGAGCCACGCCTGACGAATCTGAAACAGTACCTGCAACGCCTGGGATTCGATGCGCCCCCGGCACCGACCCTTGAAACCCTGCGTCTGTTGCAACTGCGCCATACCGGCGCCTTTCCTTTCGAAAACCTGTCGACGCTCAGTGGCGAGCCCGTCCTGATCGATCTGCCGTCCATCGAACGCAAAGTCTTTCATGACGCCCGTGGCGGTTACTGCTACGAGCTGAACAACCTGTTTCTGGCCTTGCTGCTGGAGCTGGGGTTCGATGCGCGGGGGATCAGCGGGCGCGTGGTCATGAATCAGCCCGAGGGCAGCTGGACGGCGCGCACTCACCGCTTGAGCCTGGTGACCATTGACGACGTGCGCTACATCACCGACGTCGGCTTCGGTGGCATGGTGCCGACCGCACCGCTGGTGCTCGATACCGACGCCGAGCAATCCACGCCGCATGAACCGTATCGCATCGAAGTGCAGGCGGATGGCTACATGCTGCGGGCCAAGGTTGCTGGCGAATGGCGGCCGATGTATCTGTTCGACCTGCAACGCCAGGAAGACATCGATTACACCCTCGGCAACTGGTATGTCTCGACCCACCCGGACTCGCCATTTGCCCAGCGCCTGATGGTTGCGCGTACCGGCGACGGCTGGCGGCGCACACTGAACAACGGCAGTTTCGCGATCCATCGCATGGGCGCCGAGAGCGAGCGGCGTGAAGTGACGGATGTCGATGAACTGATCGAATTGCTGGAACGGGAGTTCGGCCTGCACTTGCCGCACCAGCCCGGTGCACGAGAGGCTCTGGCGCGCTTGATTCAGCCAGTTTGAACGCTACGGTTTGACGTCCGGTTCCAGTACCCGCCGGATCTCGTTCACGGCCGCCGACAGTTTTTTCTCAAGGCTCTTGAGGTCGGTGGCGGTGATGCCTTGCTTGAATTGCCCGCTGGAATGTTCGAGTTCCTCGGTAGCGTCACGGCTGTTAAGCAATGCGTGGCGCAGGGTGTTGTTGATTACCGTCTGATAGCCAAACCCCTCGCTTTCAGCGACCTCGCGCGCGGCTTCGATCACCGCGTCATCGAGCATGATGGTGATGCGCGTTTTACCCTTGGTGGGAGCAATGGCGCCGCGTTTACCGTCGCTGAAATTGTATTCATCTTTCATTGATCACCTCTGCACAAAGTTGCCATCGCTCGCTGGGCTCGAATGCGTTGGCAGCATTCTTGCTTTTATCGGACCGAATCTTGAATGACTTCATTATGCATACTTTATATGTATAAAAAGAACGCGACCGCGCCGTCGGTTGCCATGAACACTTCAGCTTGGGCGGATAAAGCGTGGACTCGATTGGGGATGTGTTGCCGAATTTGTGGGATGAAAGCAGCGAGATAGAAGGTTGGGTGGCTAGCTAACCATTATGTGACTGATAAGTTGTATACAAGTCTATGGACATTTGTCCTGACTCTTGCATACAGTGTGCGCATAACAAAAACCAGGGAACTCCCCCACCATGAAAACGCCCCATGTTTCACACCAACGGCCCGAGGACGAGAATCTCGGGGTCGGCGCGAATATGGCTTACGGCCTGCAACACGTTCTGACCATGTATGGCGGTATCGTCGCGGTGCCACTGATCATCGGTCAGGCCGCCGGGCTTTCGCCGGCGGACATCGGTCTGTTGATTGCTGCTTCATTGTTTGCGGGGGGGCTGGCCACGTTGCTGCAAACCCTGGGTTTACCGTTTTTCGGCTGTCAGTTGCCGCTGGTGCAGGGCGTGTCGTTCTCCGGCGTTGCCACCATGGTGGCGATTGTCAGCAGTGGCGGGGAGGGCGGCTTCCAGTCGGTGCTCGGCGCGGTGATTGCGGCGTCGCTGATCGGCTTGCTGATCACGCCGGTGTTCTCGCGAATCACCAAGTTTTTCCCGCCGCTGGTCACGGGCATCGTGATTACCACCATCGGCCTGACGCTGATGCCGGTGGCCGCACGCTGGGCCATGGGCGGCAACAGTCATGCGCCCGACTTCGGCAGCATGCAGAACATCGGTCTGGCGGCGGTCACGCTGGTGCTGGTGTTGTTGCTGAGCAAGGTCGGCAGTTCCACCATCTCGCGTCTGTCGATCCTGTTGGCCATGGTGATCGGCACGGTGCTGGCGGTGTTCCTCGGGATGGCGGACTTCTCCAACGTCACCCAGGGCCCGATGTTCGGCTTCCCGACGCCGTTCCATTTCGGCATGCCGACCTTCCACTTCGCCGCGATCCTGTCGATGTGCATCGTGGTCATGGTGACCCTGGTGGAAACCTCGGCGGACATCCTGGCGGTCGGTGAAATCATCGGCACCAAGGTCGACTCCAAACGCCTGGGCAACGGCCTGCGGGCGGACATGCTGTCGAGCATGTTCGCGCCGATCTTCGGCTCGTTCACCCAGAGCGCCTTCGCCCAGAACGTCGGGCTGGTGGCGGTGACCGGGATCAAGAGCCGCTATGTGGTAGCGACCGGCGGTATCTTCCTGGTGATCCTCGGCCTGCTGCCGTTCATGGGGCGGGTCATCGCAGCCGTGCCGACCTCGGTACTCGGCGGCGCCGGTATCGTGCTGTTCGGCACCGTGGCGGCGAGCGGTATCCGCACGCTGTCCAAGGTCGATTATCGCAACAACGTCAACCTGATCATCGTCGCCACCTCGATCGGCTTCGGCATGATCCCGATTGCCGCGCCGAACTTCTACGATCACTTCCCGAGCTGGTTCGCGACGATTTTCCATTCGGGCATCAGCTCGTCGGCGATCATGGCGATCCTGCTGAACCTGGCGTTCAACCACTTCACGGCGGGCAACTCGGATCAGCAGTCGGTGTTTGCGGCGGCAGAAGAGCGGACCCTGCGTTATCGCGATCTGGCCGCGCTGCGTGAAGGCGACTACTTCAGCGACGGCAAACTGCACGACTGCGACGGCAATGAAGTGCCGGTGATCGATCCGGATGCGGATCACGGTCACGGCGCACCGAAGACGCATGCCAAAAGCAGCGAGCACGTCTGACCGTTGTAGTTGAATGAAAAGGGCTGATCAGTTGCGAAACTGATCGGCCCTTTTTATGGCGCTGACTTTTTCAATGCCCACAAAAAAGCCCCTGAATCTTTCGATTCAGGGGCTCTGTATTTGGCTCCACAACCTGGACTCGAACCAGGGACCCAGTGATTAACAGTCACTTGCTCTACCAACTGAGCTATTGCGGAATTGGTGCGTATGTTACTGATTTAAAAAGACTAGTCAAGCGCGAGATGTAAATTTTCTGGAAAGGTCAGGACGGGCGGCGGTTTATCGGCGATTGGCGGTTACCAGAACCGTAGCAGAGGTCTACCATGGCCGCCCGGAAGTGGTCACACGCGCTGCCGGCCATTCGCCGAAAAGGTACGCGCCATGAATAGCCCCATCCTCACTCATCGTCCTGTCGAGGTGTTCGCATGAGCACCGCACAAATCAGCCTGCCCAAAGGCGTCGGTACACACGCCGAAAAGCTTTTCGACGCGATCACTCAGGCCGCCACGGCTGAAGAGCTGAACCGTGCAGGCGGCAAGGCCGAAGGTTTTGTCCTCGGTCTGGAAAGCACCAAGGCCATCAAGAGCCAGATCGCCGAATCGCTCTACGTCGTTTATGACGATGCGGCGACTCAGCGTGCAGCGGAACTGGCTTAACCGCCGAACGTGAAGGTGCCGAGCATCAGTTTGGCGTACAGCATCGTTGCGCCCAGTTGCACCAGCCACAGCGCCAGCCCGCCGAGAAACACCCCGGCCGCGACTTGCAGCACCAGGTTGTTGCCGCGTTTGGCCGGGGCGCGGGGGATGAAGTCATCCAGATCGTCGCGGTCGGCGCGCAGGTCATCGTTTTTCATGTCGTCTCTCTGAAATATCGTTTGGGTGCAGTCTAGAGGGTGTAGCGGCTTTTCTTCAGACAAATAAAAAACGGGAAGCCCGAAGGCTTCCCGTTTTTAGTGCCGCGTCGGGTCAGATGACCTGAACGATGGCGTCCGTCACGGCTTCGATGTTGCTCTGGTTCAGCGCGGCGACGCAGATGCGGCCGGTGTCCAGGGCGTAGATGCCGAACTCGTTGCGCAGGCGGTGAACCTGTTCGGTGGTCAGGCCGGAGTAGGAGAACATGCCGCGCTGACGACCGACGAAGCTGAAGTCACGCTGCGAGGCTTTCTTCGCCAGCAGAGCAACCATCTGCTCGCGCATACCGCGAATGCGCAGGCGCATTTCAGCCAGTTCGGCTTCCCACTGAGCGCGCAGTTCCGGGCTGTTCAGCACGGCGGCGACGACGCTTGCACCGTGGGTCGGCGGGTTGGAGTAGTTGGTGCGGATCACGCGTTTGACTTGCGACAGTACGCGGGCGCTTTCTTCTTTCGATTCGCTGACGATCGACAGCGCGCCGACGCGCTCGCCGTACAACGAGAACGACTTGGAGAACGAGCTCGATACGAAGAAGGTCAGACCGGACTCAGCGAACAGACGCACGGCAGCGGCGTCTTCGGCGATGCCGTCACCGAAACCCTGGTAAGCCATGTCGAGGAACGGCACGTGACCTTTGGCCTTGACCGCTTCCAGCACATTGTTCCAGTCCGCCGGGCTCAGGTCGACGCCGGTCGGGTTGTGGCAGCAGGCGTGCAGCACGACGATCGAGCCGTTCGGCAGGGCGTTGAGGTCTTCCAGCAGGCCGGCACGGTTCACGTCGTGGGTGGCGGCGTCGTAGTAGCGGTAGTTCTGCACCGGGAAACCGGCGGTTTCGAACAGCGCGCGGTGGTTTTCCCAGCTCGGGTCGCTGATGGCCACGACGGCATTGGGCAGCAATTGCTTGAGGAAGTCGGCACCGATTTTCAGTGCGCCGGTACCGCCGACGGCCTGAGTGGTGACAACGCGGCCAGCTGCAAGCAGTGGCGAATCATTGCCGAACAGCAGCTTTTGCACGGCCTGGTCGTAGGCCGCGATGCCGTCGATTGGCAGGTAGCCGCGCGAGGCGTGCTGAGCGGCGCGAATGGTTTCGGCTTCGATGACGGCGCGCAGGAGTGGAATTCGCCCCTCTTCGTTGCAGTACACACCTACCCCGAGGTTGACCTTATTGGTCCGGGTATCGGCGTTGAATGCTTCGTTGAGGCCCAGGATTGGATCGCGGGGTGCCATTTCGACAGCGGAGAACAGGCTCATTTTTACGGCAGCTCTATTGGAGAGTGGAGGGACGTGTGGCGCTCCAGCCGAATGCACTAGAGCGGTGCACAAACGGGGAGCTAGTATAGAGGCCATCATCGATCAATGGCGACAGGCGAATCGGCTTTTAAGGTAAGTTTTTCCGATTATTTCTCGACCGTTAGTCGAATGAGCTTGTCGGAGACTTTACCGGATGTAGGACGTTTGCCTTGAAAGGCGAGGCAATCGGCTCCACATTCAGCACAATCTTCGTTTTTCCTTGCGCGACATCGGTCGTTTGCGGTCTTTCTCGTGGTGCTGCGGTTACCCGCCGCATCGCGATTCCAGAGGTGTTTATGTCTGAATTCCAGCTCGTCACCCGTTTCGACCCCGCCGGCGATCAACCCGAAGCCATTCGCCTGATGGTCGAAGGCATCGAAGCCGGGCTGTCGCACCAGACGCTGCTCGGAGTGACCGGGTCGGGCAAGACCTTCAGCATCGCCAATGTGATCGCCCAGGTGCAGCGTCCGACCCTGGTTCTGGCGCCGAACAAGACCCTGGCCGCGCAGTTGTACGGCGAGTTCAAGTCGTTCTTCCCTAACAACGCTGTCGAGTACTTCGTTTCCTACTACGACTACTACCAGCCTGAAGCCTATGTGCCGTCATCCGACACCTTCATCGAGAAGGATGCGTCGATCAACGACCATATCGAGCAGATGCGCCTTTCGGCGACCAAGGCATTGCTCGAGCGCAAGGACGCGATCATCGTCACCACGGTGTCGTGCATCTACGGTCTGGGCAGCCCGGAAACCTATTTGAAAATGGTCTTGCATGTCGATCGCGGCGACAAGCTCGACCAGCGTGCGCTGGTGCGGCGCCTGGCCGACCTGCAATACACCCGCAATGACATGGATTTCGCCCGTGCGACCTTCCGGGTGCGCGGCGATGTGATCGACATCTACCCGGCGGAATCCGACCTTGAAGCGATCCGCATCGAGTTGTTCGATGACGAGGTGGAAAGCATTTCCGCGTTCGACCCGCTGACCGGTGAAGTCATCCGCAAGCTGCCGCGCTTCACCTTCTATCCGAAGAGCCACTACGTGACGCCGCGGGAAACCCTGCTCGACGCCATCGAAGGGATCAAGGTCGAGTTGCAGGAGCGCCTCGAGTATCTGCGCAACAACAACAAATTGGTGGAAGCCCAGCGTCTTGAGCAGCGCACCCGGTTCGACCTGGAGATGATCCTCGAGCTCGGCTACTGCAACGGCATCGAAAACTACTCGCGCTACCTCTCGGGTCGTCCGGCCGGCGCTGCGCCGCCGACGCTCTACGATTACCTGCCGGCCGACGCCTTGCTGGTGATCGACGAATCCCACGTCAGCGTGCCGCAAGTCGGCGCGATGTATAAGGGCGACCGTTCGCGTAAGGAAACCCTGGTTGAATACGGCTTCCGCCTGCCATCGGCACTGGACAACCGGCCGATGCGCTTCGACGAGTGGGAAGGAGTGAGCCCGCAGACGATTTTCGTCTCGGCCACGCCCGGCAACTACGAAGCCGAGCACGCCGGACGGGTGATCGAACAGGTTGTGCGCCCGACCGGTCTGGTCGACCCGCAGGTTGAAGTGCGCCCGGCGCTGACCCAGGTCGACGATCTATTGTCGGAAATCACCAAGCGTGTGGCGGTGGAGGAGCGGGTGCTGGTCACCACGCTGACCAAACGCATGGCCGAAGACTTGACCGATTACCTGGCCGATCACGGCGTGCGCGTGCGTTATCTGCACTCGGACATCGACACCGTCGAGCGAGTCGAAATCATCCGCGACCTGCGTTTGGGCACGTTCGATGTGTTGGTGGGGATCAACCTGCTGCGTGAAGGTCTGGACATGCCGGAAGTATCGCTGGTGGCGATTCTCGACGCGGACAAGGAGGGTTTCCTGCGTTCCGAGCGTTCGCTGATCCAGACCATCGGCCGCGCGGCGCGGAACCTCAATGGCCGGGCGATTCTCTACGCGGACCGCATTACTGGTTCGATGGAGAGGGCTATTGGTGAAACCGAGCGTCGTCGCGACAAGCAGATCGCCTTCAACCTGGCCAACGGCATCACGCCGAAGGGCGTGTTCAAGGACGTCGCCGACATCATGGAAGGCGCCACCGTGCCCGGTTCGCGCAGCAAGAAGCGCAAGGGCATGGCCAAGGCCGCCGAAGAGAACGCCAAGTACGAAGCCGAATTGCGCTCGCCGAGCGAGATCACCAAACGCATTCGCCAACTGGAAGAGAAGATGTACCAGCTGGCCCGCGACCTGGAATTCGAAGCGGCAGCGCAGATGCGCGACGAAATTGCCAAGCTGCGTGAGCGGCTGTTGGCTGTCTGACTGATCGTTCCCACGCTCTGCGTGGGAATGCAGCCCTGGACGCTCTGCGTCCGCTCAAGGTTAATGTGCCTCGCCGGCCTTCAGTCCGGCGGGCAGTTTCTTGGTCAGCAAAATCGCCAGCATGCTGATCCCCAGCGCAATCCCGACAAAATGAAACGCATCGTTGTAGGCCATGATCAGCGCCTGCTGATGCACGATCTCGCTCAACTTGCCCAACGCCGCCGTGTCACTGCCGAACCGATCAGTCATCGACGCCAGGCGTTCGGCCACCTGCGGATTGGTCGGCACCACCGCTTCACGCAGGTAATCGAAGTAGGTCTTGGTGCGCGCGTCCAGCAGTGTGGCGAGCAGGGCGATGCCGATGGCGCCGCCGAGGTTGCGCAGGATGTTGAACAGGCTCGACGCCGAACCCGCGTCCTGCGGCAGGATGTACGCCGTGGCGATCAGTGAAATGGTCACCATGATCAGCGGCTGACCCAAGGCGCGGATAATCTGGATCTGGTTGAACTGCGGCCCGGCGAAATCAGGGTTGAGCACCCCGGATGAAAAACTCGCCAGCCCGAACAGGCCGAAACCGATCGTACACAGCCATTTCGGCGAGACGAATTTCATCAGTTTCGGCACCAGCGGAATCAGGAACAGCTGCGGCACGCCCATCCACATGATCACTTCGCCGATCTGCAGGGCGTTGTAATTCTGGATCTGCGCCAGGTACAGCGGCAGCAGATAGATCGAACCGTACAGCCCGACGCCCATGCCGAGGCTGGAAATACTCGACAGCCCAAAATTGCGATTGCGCAGAATGCCGAGGTTGATCAGCGGATTGGGCTTGGAAATCTGCACGATCACAAAGGTGATCAAACTCAGCAGGGCGATGCTGCCCAGCGTCACGATCAGGCTCGATTCCAGCCAGTCCTTGCGATGGCCTTCCTCAAGAAAAACCTGCAGGCAACCGAGGCCGATGCCCAGCGTGAGAATGCCGGTGTAGTCAGTACTTTTCAGCAGTTCCCAATGCGCTTCTTTCTTCTCCAGTCCATACATCAGCCCGGCGATCATGATCAGCCCCGGCGGGATGTTGATATAGAAGATGTACTCCCAGCCCCAGTTTTCCGTGAGCCAGCCGCCGAGGGTCGGTCCGATGGACGGGGCGAAGGTGGCGGTCATGGCAAACATCGCCATGCCTTTGGCGCGGTGATGTTCGGGGAGTTTGATCAGGGTCAGGGTGAACGCCAGCGGGATCAGCGCGCCGCCGGTGAAACCCTGCATGGCGCGAAACACGATCATGCTCTCCAGGCTCCAGGCCATCGAGCACAACAGCGACGAAATCAGAAATCCCAGCGACACCCACACCGCCAGCCGACGGGCCGACAACAACTGCACCAGCCAGGCGGTCAGCGGAATCATGATGATTTCCGCCACCAGATAAGACGTCGAGATCCACGAGCCTTCTTCCAGCGTCGCCGACAGGGCGCCCTGAATGTCCTTGAGCGAGGAGTTGGTGATCTGGATGTCGAGCACCGCCATGAAGGCGCCGAGCATCACGCTCATCACCGCGATCCAGTCCCGCCGGGTCGGTTCGCCGACCGGGCGGATCAGTGAATCACCGGCCATTGTCCGGGGCGTCTTTGATGTTCACGGTGGCGGTGACGGACATGCCCGGACGGATCTTGCCGTGCAGCGGGTTATCGGCCTTGAAGGTCAGCTTGACCGGAATCCGCTGCACGACCTTGGTGAAGTTGCCGGTGGCGTTGTCCGGCGGCAACAGGCTGAACTGCGCGCCAGAGGCGGCGAACAGGCTGTCGACCCGGGCTTCTATCGGCGTATCACCATAGGCGTCGAAGAGCAGTTCGGCCTTCTGACCCGGCTGCATGTGGCCGATCTGGGTTTCCTTGAAGTTGGCCTGCACCCAGATGTCCTCGTCCGGAACGATCGACAAAAGATACGCGCCGGCCTGTACCACCTGACCATTGCGCGCGGCACGCTGGCCGATCAGGCCGCTGATCGGCGCGTGGATTTCGCTGCGGGTCAGG
The DNA here is from genome assembly GCF_002884345.1 of Pseudomonas sp. GW456-12-10-14-LB2. Classification (NCBI taxonomy): domain Bacteria; kingdom Pseudomonadati; phylum Pseudomonadota; class Gammaproteobacteria; order Pseudomonadales; family Pseudomonadaceae; genus Pseudomonas; species Pseudomonas sp. GW456-12-10-14-LB2. The sequence goes on along the minus strand of NZ_POHV01000017.1, from coordinate 2,435 downwards.
TTCAGTTCGGCCTGGGCGAGGTCGGCGCGGGCGTTGGCGATCTGCGCGTCGAGGCGTTTGATTTCGGCGGTCAGTGCGTTGACCTGCTGGCGCTGGCTCTGGGCATCGGCCTGGGCCTTGGCCACTTGCGAGCGAGCGATGTGGGCGTCGGCGGAGAGGGTGGTGACCCGCTCCTCGGAAACGTAGCCGGGTTTGCGCAGGGTTTCTGCCCGCGACAAATCCACCTGCGAACGGCCGAGCGTCGCCTGGGTCGTGGCTACTTGCGCGTCGCTGGCGGCGATCAGGCTGGCTTGCTGGGTCAGTTTGCTCTGAGCTTGCAGGCGTTCGGCCTCGCGGGTGGCGAGGGCGGCGTTGGCGCGATCGACGGCGAGGCGGAAGTCATCGCCTTCGAGGCGGATCAGCAACTGGCCTTTTTCCACGTGCTGGTTGTCCTGCACCAGGACTTCGTCGATGCGTGCGCTCAATTGGCTCGACACGCGGGTGATTTCACCCTGGACATAGGCGTTGTCGGTGCTTTCATAAAAGCGTCCCTTGAGAAACCAATGAGCGAAAAAGCCCCCGGCAATCAACAGGACCAGCAACAGGAAAATGAACAGGCGACGCTTGAGTTGGGCAGGCATGGGCAAACTGTAGTCGAGGAATTGTCAGGAAAGTTATCAGCAGGCGAATCTGGCATACAGCCGATGAGCGGTAAATGCTGTCTGTTGATATTCGGCCATTCACCACGGCCAACGGGCGTTCCAGACGCAACCTTGGCTTAAATGCCCTGCCCGCTGGAGCGGGGCGGGTGTCGCCTGTTACCATTCGCCGCTTGATCGTTCTTTGCTTTTCATTCTTTTCGAGACATGCCATGACCACCGTCCGCACTCGCATCGCGCCATCGCCTACCGGGGATCCCCACGTAGGTACCGCTTACATCGCACTGTTCAACTACTGCTTTGCCAAGCAGCACGGCGGTGAGTTCATCCTGCGGATCGAAGACACCGATCAGTTGCGTTCGACCCGCGAGTCCGAACAGCAGATCTTCGACGCCCTGCGCTGGCTGGGCATCGACTGGAGCGAAGGCCCGGACGTTGGCGGCCCGCACGGCCCGTACCGTCAGAGCGAGCGCGGCGATATCTACCAGAAGTATTGCCAGCAACTGGTCGACATGGGCCACGCCTTCCCGTGCTTCTGCACCGCCGAAGAGCTGGACCAGATGCGCGCCGAGCAAATGGCACGCGGCGAAACCCCGCGTTACGACGGCCGTGCGCTGTTGCTGTCCAAGGAAGAAGTCGCCCGTCGCATGGCTGCCGGCGAGCCGCACGTGATCCGCATGAAGGTGCCGAGCGAAGGCGTCTGCGTGGTTCCGGACATGCTGCGTGGCGACGTCGAGATCCCGTGGGATCGCATGGACATGCAAGTGCTGATGAAGACCGACGGTCTGCCGACGTACTTCCTGGCCAACGTGGTTGACGATCACCTGATGGGTATCACCCACGTGCTGCGCGGTGAAGAATGGCTGCCGTCGGCGCCGAAACTGATCCTGCTCTACGAGTACTTCGGCTGGGAACAACCGGAGCTGTGCTACATGCCGCTGCTGCGTAACCCGGACAAGAGCAAGCTGTCCAAACGCAAAAACCCGACTTCGGTGACGTTCTACGAGCGCATGGGCTTCATGCCTGAGGCGATGCTCAACTACCTGGGCCGCATGGGCTGGTCGATGCCGGACGAGCGCGAGAAGTTCTCGCTGCAGGAAATGGTCGACAACTTCGACCTCAAGCGCGTGTCGCTGGGCGGGCCGATTTTCGACATCGAGAAACTGTCGTGGCTCAACGGCCAGTGGCTGCGTGATCTGCCGGTGGAAGAGTTCGCCGCTCGCGTGCAGAAGTGGGCGTTCAATTCCGAATACATGATGAAGATCGCGCCGCACGTTCAGGGCCGTGTCGAAACCTTCAGCCAGGTTGCACCGCTGGCCGGGTTCTTCTTCTCCGGTGGCGTGAACCCGGATGCCGAGCTGTTCGAATCGAAAAAGCTCTCGGGCGATCAGGTTCGTCAGTTGATGCAATTGATCCTGTGGAAGCTGGAAAGCCTGCGTCAGTGGGAGAAAGACAGCATCACCGCGACGATTCAGGCGGTGGTCGAATCCCTCGAGCTGAAGCTGCGTGATGCAATGCCGCTGATGTTTGCCGCGATCACCGGGCAGGCGAGTTCGGTGTCGGTGCTCGATGCGATGGAAATCCTCGGGCCGGACCTGACCCGTTTCCGTCTGCGCCAGGCAATTGACCTGCTGGGCGGTGTGTCGAAGAAAGAAAACAAAGAGTGGGAAAAGCTGTTGGGCGCCATCGCCTGATTGCGTTTGACTCTGCAGGACGCACCGAAGGTCAGGATCTTTTGATCCTGTCCTTCGGTGTTTTCCCCCGAATTTACGGGGGGAGGGCGGTAAGTGATTGTAA